>JAAFJH010000004.1 GCA_013298875.1 Synechococcales cyanobacterium bin2.concoct.b11b12b14.033 | reverse complement strand
TTATCCAGCTTATTACTGTTGCTACTCCTATTTTAAATATCCTGCTTAAGGCTCTAATTCCTATTCCTTCCAAATATGCTTGAATGACTTTCACCTTGAATTTCTCTGGGTAACCAACATATTCAACTGATTGATTATATCCACAGTTTTTACATTTATATCTTTGCCTTCCCTTTAGAAGACCATTTTTTACAAGCTTTTCTGACTTGCATTTCCTACAATTTTTCATTCTTTTATTATATCTTTTTCTTGTCTATTTTTCTAGATCACTGCCTAAAATTGAATATTTGACTTAAATTTTTATTTTCCGAGCTAAAGAGAGAAAAAAACTTAAAAGAACTTGGATTCAATCACAGAAAGAAGTTGTTTATCCACAAACTCCCATTATTAACCAAAACAATTCGCTGATTTGGACAGTTAAAACTTTAGAAAATAATTTAATTGAAACTAATAATAAAAAATACCCGTATTTGTTCTGGGACGGAAAATTACAAACCAAATTTCATATGACAAAAGCTTATTGTATTCGTCGTGATGAAGTAATTGATTATTTAGAAAGAGAATGTGAGAAATTTGGCTTTGATGAAGCTTTGACAACTGATTTTGTAACTTTTTGGGCACCATATTTAATGCGTAGTGAATATGTTTTAGTCCGCTTCTTATCAGCTGAAGAATGCAATAAAGTGGCAAAAGTCAATATTAATTCACCTGAAACAATTCAGTTAGTCAGGGCTTATTTAGTTTATAAACCTTTAGAAGAGCAAATTAGTCTTTCAGAGCCAGAATTAGAATATTCAGTTTTTGACAATTCTCAACCCACTATTTTTGACTGGGGCGGTTTTGAGCATTATTAAACAATTGAATTATTAAAAGTTAAATTTATTTTTGTAATTTGATTTAGACTATTTTTAAATTAATTCGCTTATTAAAAAAATAATATAAATTTTATGCTCAGCAAAAGAATAATTCCTTGCTTGGATGTTAAAGAAGGACGTGTCGTAAAAGGAGTGAATTTTTTAGGCTTAAAAGACGCTGGAGACCCGGTAGAACTGGCTAAACAATATAATGAATCTGGGGCAGACGAAATTTGTTTTTTGGATATAACCGCTAGTATTGAAGCCCGAAGTGCTTTGATTAATGTTATTAGTCGTACCGCTCGGGAAGTATTTATTCCTTTAACTGTTGGGGGCGGTGTACAAGCTCCATCTGATATTGGTGATTTACTAAGAGCCGGAGCTGATAAAGTTAGTATCAATTCTGGAGCGGTTAAAGACATTTCAGTCATTTCAGAAGGCTCTCGGCAATATGGCTCTCAATGCATTGTAATTGCGATTGATGTTAAAAACTCGGGTAATACTAGAACTGGCTGGGAAGTATTTGTAAAAGGAGGCCGTGCGGCAACTGGCTTAGATGCTTTGGATTGGGCTAAAAAAACGGTTGGGGCTGGAGCTGGAGAAATTTTATTAACTAGTATGGATGCTGATGGAACAAAAAATGGTTATGACCTACCGATTACTCAATTAATTGCCAATGAAGTGAATGTGTCAGTAATTGCATCAGGTGGTGCCGGAAAATTGGAACATATTATTGATGTTTTTCGTCAAACCAAAGCAGAGGCCGCATTATTAGCTTCTTTATTACATTATGGAGAATTAACAATTAGCCAAATTAAAAATGCCTTAAAAGAAAATAATATTCCAATTCGTAATACTTAAAATATTAGGGAAAGCCAATTAAATAATCAATCGCTTGCTTGAAAGCTAAACTAATGAGTTTAAGTAATTAGATATATTTAAGCTTAAATTCAGTAAGCTAGGGTTTAATAATTAGAGGTAAAACTAAAAGCGATGAAAAAGCCAAATATTTTTATTCTTTTAATCTGTATATTAAGCTTAAATTTTTATGGAAAAGCTTTTTCTGCTAATGGGCAAGGCCAGACCGAAATAAAAATAAATGTACCAAGTCGTACTTTAAGTTTGTATAAAAATTCTTATCTTATTGGGGAATACTCGGTTGGGGTTGGGTACTCACAAAAGATGATGACGCCGCAAGGTTATTATAAAGTTGAAAAAAAAGTTATTGAACCAATTTGGGAGCATCCTTATAAACCAGAAGGAGCAGTACGCATCAGTAATAGTAAAAATCCTTTAGGTCAGCGCTGGATTGGGTTTTTTGAAGATAAAAATATGGTTTACGGCATTCATGGTACTAATGATCCTACCTCAATCGGTAAATTCGTATCGCATGGCTGTGTACGCATGAATAATACTGATGTTGAAGAATTATTTGATTTGGTAGATATTGGAGACACCGTCCATGTAACCTATAATCGTTTTAAATTAAGTCAAGAAGCAGATTCAATTATGCTAGAAGTTTTTCCAGATCCTTATAAAATTAAAAGCCTGAATGAGAACGAGATTGTTAATGAAGTTTTGCAAACTGCTCCAAATATTGAAATTAATTATGGTGTTTTAAAACAAGCTCTGTCTGAGTCCAATGAAAATAATATGTATGAAGTAGGCAAAATTGCCAGACAACCACAATATTCAGTTTTACCTTATAGTCAGCCTGCTCCAAACTCTTTTAGCAATAATAATTATTATTCAAATTATACTTTGCCTGCCAATTCAACTATTCAGTTTCAGCAAATGCCCATTATTTATCAACCAAATAGTTATTAATTTATCGGCCTGATTTGGCTGGATTATTATGTTCAAAAACAAATTCGTATTCCAATAAATCAAGCTCGACCATTAAATGAATTTGTTCAAAGCATTTTTCGGCCAATTCAAATCTATTTTCACGGATTAAAACTTTTTCGAGTATAGTTTTGAGCTGAATTAAAAATATGACGTCATTTGCTGCATATTCAATTTGTTCGGGCGATAAATTTTCTTTACCCCAATCGCTAGACTGCTGATTTTTATTCAAGTCAATGCCAACAAATTCACGTGCTAATTCTCTTAATCCGTGGCGGTCAGTATAAGTACGAGCTAATTTGCTACCAATTTTAGTACAAAAAACTGGATTAACTAAAATACCCAACTGATAACGTAAAAAAGCTAAATCCGCTCTAGCAAAGTGAAATATTTTAACTACTTTTTCAGATTCCAGTAATATTTTCAGATTAGGTGCTTCTTGCTGATCGGTGGCAATTTGTACTAAAGTAATATTTCCATTTTCATCCGCCATTTGCACTAAGCATAATCGGTCACGAACCGGCTTTAAACCCATCATTTCACAATCAACTGCTAAAAAACCTTTGTCGCCTGCAGCCGCTAAATGTATAGCTAAGCGCTCAGGCGTTAAATCATTTTTTAAAATTACGGGTCTATTATTGTGGTTATTGTTAGCCATATCAAATTAATCCAAGTAAAAAGCAGTAACTATTTTGTGATTAATTTTGGCATATTCAATCGCTTTCAAAAGTGTATTACTATCGTGGTAAACAAAACAAATCAATTGATGGCAACTGTCAATTATTTCGTGATAACAAATTCGACTGGCTTCCGAAAATTCCATTTCTAATCTTTCGGGATGCTCAACGACAATTTTTAAAGTTTTTAAATATTCTTGCAATTCTAAAGATTGTTGTTGAGCAGTTTGCGGCAATATAACTTCTAAATTATTAGTGTCACCTTTAACTGCACCCTTAATAGCAGCAAAATTCACACCACTAGAACCGCCACTGGTAACAATGGTATTGCCAGCTACCACTAAACCATTTGAAATAAATTCAATTATTTGCTGATGGGTAATGGATAAATTTCTAGTTCCAATTATAGCTATTCTCTTTGAGCCGGATTGTATTAAGCGTAATTCATTAGCTAATTCATCCAAAGAAAGACTTGCGGCATTTTCACCCCGTATTACATGAGCTGTCACATCAGAACCTCATTATTTAATTAAACAAAGAATCAAAAAATAGTAACACACAAACAAAACTATAATTATACTAAATCATAATCAATTTGAAGAAATTAAAGCTTGTGTGTAAAAAAATAATAGCCCACATAACCCATACAAGTGCCAAATAAAGCTCCAATAATCACTTCAAATGGTGTATGTCCAATAAATTCTTTAATTCTTTTAATCGGAAATTGAGGATTTTCTTCTGACATTTCATGAATCATTTGATTTAAAATTCCTGCCTGCACCCCAACTGCTCTTCTAACTCCTGAAGCATCATACATGACAATTAAAGCAAAACAAACTGACAAAGCGAAGATCGAAGATTTAAAACCTTCAATTAGACCAATTGTACAAGCCATAGCACTGGCCATAGAACTATGACTGGAAGGCATTCCGCCGGTTCTAAAAAACAGTCCAATATCTAATTTTCTGTGTCTTAGTAGATTGATAAATATTTTTAAAAACTGAGCTAAAAAGCTGGCCGAAATTGAAACTATTAAGATAACTAAACTATGATTATTATTGAAATCCATTTAATTTAAAAAGGTATTTCCTCGATAACATCGCTTAAATCTTCTTCATCCTCATTATTTTTACTAACTGCTGATTTTGAGTTATTAATGGGACTTTTTTTAGCATTATTGGGCTTTGGCGTTTCGTCATTATTTTTGCTAAAAATCGGAATTAAGCTTTTCATTTCGCCACCCATGCTATACAAAGCAGTTACATTCACTTCTAAATCTTTTTTATTAACTCCAGCTTGAGTTTTATAAGAAGAAGTCATTAAAGATCCAACAGCCATCAAAAGACTACCAGCTTCAAGAGTGGCGGCTTTTTCCGCTAATTCTCGCCAGCAAACTAATTTAATTTTAACGTTTTCACCAGTTCTAATCGTCAAATTAGTAACGGCTTCATTAGAATTAGTATGGCGAATTTCTGGTTTAAATAATAATTCACCATTTATGACAGCTTTATTTAAAGACATAATTTTCTCGCTTTCAAATTTTTTAGGAAATATTTAAGGCCATTTCTGGTTTCGGTGCTTCTTCTTTTAAAATCATATAATTAAGCACAATTCCTTGAGCTAATTTTAAAAAATTAGTTAATTCAACCACGACATTAGCTGGCCCTTCCAAAAATGTAGATATGATATAAACATTTCTTTGGCCTTTATTTATTTTGGTTTTTACCATTTGCTGCTTCATACGAGAAGAAGAAAAAACTAAACAACCAAATTGATTTGCTTCTTGCTCAAATTTTTGGATAAATTCATCCAAAGCTTTTTCATCCATAGACGAAGGAAGCATATACATTATTTTATAATTTCTTTTTTCTATCACTGCTATTTGTAAATTTGGATTTTTGGAATATTTTATTTTGACTTACAATTATAAACAAAGCTTGGCCGAAAAATAATAAAATCGTTAAAAAATTAATTAACTTAAAAAAACACGTGAATGACGCTTAATGTTTAAAAATTGTTCCATAGCTAATTTTAATGGATTATTTGAGCATTTCTGACTAGACTTTTATAATTATTTAAAATGTCACAAAAATATTATGATAAATTCTACATCAAAAAATTTGAAAAATAAAAATTTAATTAGCTTATTATTTTTCGGCTTCTCTGCTATAAGCTTTATTCCAAGCATCCCTTCTTCGGCTTTATCTAATCAAGAATTAAAAAATATTCCATTAGAAGGAAAAGCTTCTTGGATTGGGGAGCGTTTTCAGGGTAAAAAAACGGCCAGTGGTGAATTGTTTGATATGAATGATTTAACTGCTTCGCATGCCACTTTACCTTTAGGATCATTTGTAAAAGTAACTTCTTTAAAAACTAAAAAATCAGTTAATGTTCGCATTAATAATCGCTCCGAAATTGATAATGGCCGCATAATTGACTTATCCAAAAGAGCAGCCGAGCAAATTGGATTGGTGGAAGAAGGAATTGGACTGGTCAGCTTAAGCTTAACTTCTTCGGGTAGCAATAATACTACTCAAAATTCAACAGCTAATACTAGTTCTTTAAATATTTATTCCAATTCCACCCCAAGTGCAAATACAGCCAATTCCAATGGTAAATTTCAAATTCAATATGCTTCATTTTTTGATTTAGACAATGCAATTGAATTTAAACAGGAGCTTAAAAAAAAGAAAATAGAAACCGAAGTTGAACCTGCTAAAGCTTCAGACAGCCGAAATATTTATCGGGTTAACAGTATGCAAAAATTTAATTCTAAAGTAGAAGCCAAAAACTCATTAGACAATTTAGCTCCGCAGCAAGGACTTATAATTGCTTATAATGGTTCAACAGCTACTTCATCAGTTAAGCCTTCAGTAACATCTTCGCCTGCTACAAATCCTAAATCAAATTCTGTCAGCGTTAAACCAGCTGTTAATACTTCCACTTCGCTCATCAAATCTTATGAATATGGCATTCAGTTTGGGGCTTTTGAAAAGCTTAATTATGCTAAAGATATGCAAAATAAATTATTAAAATTAAAAAGCATTAAAACCATTGTTTATCAATTTCCAGACGACAGCAAAAAATTGTATCGAGTCTTAACTAATCAACCTTTCAGCGCAAAAGTAGCCGCCAATAAATTCATGGAAGAAAATGCAGTTAGTGGTTTAATTCTTACTTTTGTAAAATAAATTCGGCTTAATAGGGCGATTATAATTAAACTGTTTTTAATGAAGAGACAATTTGTATTTTATCAATTGAAGCTCATCCTTAATTTCAAGATGAAAAAGTTATTTGGCTTAAAATTACTAATAGCTTAAAAAAAAATAATCATGTGATAACTCTTTGTTAAAATACTTGGCATTTTTGTTCTTCAAAGCAGATTTGACTTTTAATTTTAGCTATTTTTTTCGGGCCAAAACCTTTTACTAATGAAAGTTCTGATAAATTTTTGAATTTAATTAAATAATGGCGTTTATTAATAATACGCTTGGCTAAAACTGGCCCAATACCATTAACTTGTATTAACTCAAATTCTGAGGCTAAATTGATATTTAAAAGCCTTTTTTGTGTAGGTATATCTTTGCAAGCACCTATTTTTAGGTATTCAAACTCATCGGTGTTTATTGGATTGTGAATTAGCATTTTAAGCGGAGATAAGGCAAAAATAAAAGTCAAGATAATAGTCAAAATCCAAACTCGTAAAGCCGAATTGGGATTAATATTTTGAAAAGAAAATTTATTTTTCATGGCTTAAAACCCTTGCTTAATCTTATACTTTACAAGCACAATAAACTAAGATAAACGATAAAACAGTGTGCGGCTTCAATCAATAAATTTTCTTTATTAATAAGTCAAGTTATTGATTAAATACGAACATTGTGTTATTTCTTTATATCGATGTTTATCCACTAAACAACACTTCGCGGAGGTTCGATAAGTTGATTTTCAAATCAAACAAACGTAAGAATAGTTTTCTTAAGGCTGCATGCTTAGGCTTGGCTTTAATGACCACTATTCCTACTTTGGCCAGCGTAACAAGGGTCAGCGAATTAGTTGACGTTGATCCTAATGTTTGGGCCTACAAAGCTTTAAAAGAGCTTGTTGAAAAATATGATGTCCTTGAAGGATATCCTGATAATACATTTCGTGGTAATAAGCCAGCTACTCGTTATGAATTAGCTCAAGCTTTATACGAAGTATTAAAAGTTGTAGATATTGCTAAAAATCCTGAAGATGCACCTGTCGTTAAAAGATTAGACGATGAGTACGCCAAGGAATTAGCTGATATTCGTAATAGAGTAGCCGCCCTTGAAGGACGTGTAAGCGCTCTTGAAAATACTGACGGTACTGCTACTAATAATAGCTGGACTGACAGAATCAAAGTTAGTGGAGATATAACTAATATTCTTCAAACTGACTTTGGTGAGCAACAAAATACTGGGCAATGGGGAACCAGAGCCAGACTTGGAGTTGATGCCGACTTAATTGATGGTACTTCTCACGGTCATTTAGGCGAAGGTATTGCTCATATCAGAATGGCTGGTGGTAATGGCGGACCTGGAACTTATGGTTTTCATACTTCAGGTAATAATTTAAACGATGTATTATTTGGTTCAAGCAATCCAGCTTTGTCAAATAATCACAGTTTGTTTTCTGGCAGAACCCAAGATTCCAGAATGGGTCTTTATTTAGATCAAGCTTACTATACACAAGTTTTGAAATTCAGCAAAACAGATCCTTGTTCCAATGAAACCAGTGGTTTGGACAATGTTTTCTTAGTAGCTGATTTAGGACAACAAAATCTTTGGAATACTTTTCACAAAAGCTTAGTGCGTGAAGATTCTTTAGATGGTTTCCTTAATCAAAGACTTTTGCATGGTATGGTTGGCGGTTCTGATGGAACTACCGAAGCTTTTCACTTAGGTTTAAATATTCTTGGTGATGGTACTGAGAAAGAAAAAATCGATGAATGTGGAAATTCTAAAGGTGGCGGAACTGATGAGTGCGGAAATGCCTTACCGGGTTTCTTTCAAGCTCTCAGTTTAGATTATGCTTTTGCAGCTAATAAATTCCAAGTAGCCTACCCAACTGCTAATGGTAGTAATCCTAATTTTTCTTATGATCAAAATGCCCTTGCTACTTTTTTGGGAGGAGTTAATGACGAAAACGGAACTCTTGCACAGGACACTATTAACTTCACGAATCTAACTAATAGCTATCGTGTTAATGGTGGTGGTGCTAATGGAAATAATGCTTTCTTTGGTGGGCAGGGTGCTACAACAAATAGAGTTTGGGATAGCAATAGCCATAGTTTAGCTGCTAATTTACTTTATGATATACCTGGAAACTTCTTCAATACTGGCTTATTAACAGCTGGTGTTAGCGGAACCCATGTAAATTATAATGGAGGAGCTCTTGCAGCTTTTGGAGCCGGTGATACTCTGGACGATACTTTTGGTTTAACCTTTTGGTCTAAAATCGAACAGTATTTCGGTAAAAACAGAACCGTTGGTATGTTTGCTGATTATGCATGGGCAGCTAATTCTAAGTCTAATTACTTAGTTAATGGACCAGCTAATCAAGTAATTCAAACTGGTTTCATTTTAAATACTCACTTCTTACCTGAAGTTTGGAATTTCAACAAAGACCAAGTTGGATTAGCTTATTCAATCATGGATCCATTTGGTAGTGCGAATAATAATCAAACTCCTTTTGGTTTAGCTTTCACTGCTTCACATGATCCAACATCTTCTACTAATTTTTCTCCAGCTCTTTATATTGGATCTAGACCAGAGCAGATTATGGAAGTTTACTACCGTAAGTATGTAACTGAAAACATCAGCATTACTCCTGATTTCCAAATGATTCTTAATGGTAATGGACATAATACAGGGTTCTCTGCAACTCTTCGTTCAACCTTTAAGTTACCTAACTGGAACGATGGTGGTGCTTTTGATCAATTCGGTTATAGAGATTGGTCACAAAGAATTGCTAAATACAAAGCAGTTCATTCAAAAGACTAATATTTTATTAAAAGCTTAGTAAATATTAATCCTTGAAATTAAAGAGGGGCATTTTTAACCGAATGTCTCTCTTTTTTTATGCAAAGACCTATTTAAATTAAAACGTTAAAATTAAAGAAATTATTTGAAAAGTATGTTAAAAAATATAAAACTGATTTCTTTTGATGCAGCGGACACTATTATTAAATTAAATGGCACCGTGGGAGAAAATTACAGTTATATCGCTTCAAATTATGGCATTAAGACAAACCCAGAAATTTTAAATCAAAACTTTAAATTAGTTTTTAATCAAATGCAACCACTAGGCAGCACTGGCCATAAAAATTTTGAGTGGTGGAAAATTGTTATAAAAAAAACCTTTTTGCAAAGCGGAATTGAGATTAATCAATTTTCAGATTCAGAAAAATTTGAGCAAGAACTTTACAATTATTTAGCGGAAGAAAATACTTGGTTTTTATTTGATGATGTAAAAATAACTTTAGACTATTTGAGAGGAAGAAAATATCCGTTAATTGTTTTTTCTAATTTTGACGAAAGATTAAATACAGTTTTAAAAAATCTAAAAATTAATGAATATTTTCAACTAATTTTTTGTTCAACCCAAATTGGTTTTGCAAAGCCGGATTTGAAAGCTTTTAACAAAGTAGCAGAAATGTGTAATTTAAAACCAAATGAAATATTACATATCGGTGATGGGTTTCAAAATGATTATTTAGGAGCTTTAAGAGCTGATTTTAAAGCTTTATTTTTAAATCGAAAAAAATTACCATTACATCAAATTCCAGACGACCATGAAATTCACTCACTTTTAGAATTATCTAATTTTTTGTAATTAAATCACTAATTATCCATTCATATGGGCTTTTAGGTAATATATCGGGATGAAGTAAGTCTTTAACCTTTTTATTAGCCGCTACTTGGGTTCTCCAAGCTAAATGATTAAAACCGTAAAAAGCTCTATGTAAATTTACTGTCGGACAATAGTTATTAGTTTTAAATATTTTTGCCCATTCAATGGGTTGCTCTTCATTTGGTTCGCACATACGAGCCCACAGTGAACTTGATAAAGGAATAACGCCATCATTTAAACGCAAATTATCTCTAAGTTGAGGTTTTTCATCTTCATAATTTTTAGTCGCTATCCAACGATTTAATTCATTCATTGAGCTTTCTCGATCCAATAAATTTCTTAAAATACTTTCAGTTACTTTTACTCTCAAAAAACCTTCAAAATCTGTCGCATAAGGTGGATAAATATAGGAGCCATAAATTATAAATTTTTCAAAATCTTCCGGTTCTTGAATTTTTGGCAAACTTAAAACCTGAAGTGGTACCTTATAATGAGCGGAAGCAGGAATATTATGATCAAAATCAGTCCAAGCTTGTTCAAAATAGGCGTATTTATATCTAGACTTTAAAAATTGTAAAACTTTTTCATTTTTAGTTCTTTCAATAAAACTTTGTTTTTTTAAAATATCGCGAGTTAGGCTATCAGTTAAAGTGATTGTACCTTGATGAGGAGCCGCTAGAGTAATAATTTTATTTATTTTTTTACTTAAACCTAAACTTTTAGCATTAATAATTCGAGCAATTAATCCACCTTGACTATAACCAACTAAACTTACTGTTTTTAAATTAGGTTGTTTTTCTATTAATTGATTTAAAGCTATTTCCAGTAAAGAAGCTGAAGTGAATAAACTTTGCCACCCGTCATAACGAAATACTAAAAAAAAATATTTATCTTTTTCCGCTTGAGTTAATTGCTTAGAAGCCTGCCAAGAATTCCAAAAATTTTTCCACTCATAAAATTCATTTTTTAACCCAACTGAATTTAAACCGGGAATTAAAATAATTGCTGTTTGAGCTGAATTAATATTCTTTTTTAAAATGGGAGCTAAAGTATTTATTTTTTGTAATGAGCCACAAACATGAATTTCATCATAAATGTTTTTATTAACTTCTTTGCAAAAAGATTTTAAAGAGAATAATATGCAAAATAAGATAATTATAATATTTTTAATTTTCATTTATATAAAATAAGAGACATTTAAATATTGTATAAATATTAATTTTAACTTGATTTAAATATTAAATTTATAAATCAGATAAGACAGTCAAAATGTCAGCCATGTATTAATTAGGTATGAGCTGAAAATTAGTAAACCTCTAATTAAGTTATTGGCTACGACCTAAGGAAAATCCTATAGAAAGGAGGTGATCCAGCCGCACCTTCCGGTACGGCTACCTTGTTACGACTTCACCCCAGTCATTTGCCCTGCCTTAGGCGGCTCTCTCCTTGCGGTTGAGTTACCGACTTCGGGCGTAACAAACTCCCATGGTGTGACGGGCGGTGTGTACAAGACCCGGGAACGCATTCACCGCAGCGTTCTGATCTGCGATTACTAGAGATTCCAACTTCATGTAGTCGAGTTGCAGACTACAATCCGAACTGAGAGTAGCTTTATGAGATTAGCATCACTTCGCAGTGTAGCAACCCATTGTACTACCCATTGTAACACGTGTGTAGCCCTAGGCGTAAGAGCCATGCTGATTTGACGTCATCCCCACCTTCCTCCGGTTTGTCACCGGCAGTCTCATTAGAGTGCCCAACTAAATGATGGCAACTAACAACAAGGGTTGCGCTCGTTGCGGGACTTAACCCAACATCTCACGACACGAGCTGACGACAACCATGCAGCATCTGTGTTCAAGCTCCCTTGCGGGCACTTCAACCTTTCAATCAAATTCTTGACATGTCAAGCCTAGGTGAGGTTTTTCGCGTTGCATCGAATTAAACCACATGTTCCACCTCTTGTGCGGGTCCCCGTCAATTCCTTTGAGTTTCACCCTTGCGAGTGTACTTCCCAGGCAGAATACTTAACGCGTTAGCTTCGATACTGCAGGGGTCGATTCCTGCAACATCTAGTATTCATCGTTTACAGCGTGGACTACAAGGGTATCTAATCCTTTTTGCTCCCCACGCTTTCGTCTCTCAGCGTCAGTTACGCCCCAGTTGTTCGCTTTCGCCACTGGAGTTCCTCCCGATATCTATGTATTTCACCACTACACCGGGAATTCCAACAACCCCTAACGCACTCTAGTCTATCAGTATCTAAAGCAGAGATTGAGTTGAGCTCAACTATTTAACTTTAGACTTAATAAACCGCCTACAGACGTTTTACGCCCAATAAATCCGGACAACGCTTGCACCCTCTGTCTTACCGCGGCTGCTGGCACAGAGTTAGCCGGTGCTTCCTTTGCGGGTACCGTCATTTTTTTCTTCCCCGCCGACAGTCGTTTACAACCCTAAGGCCTTCTTCCGACACGCGGTATCGCTCCGTCAGGCTTTCGCCCATTGCGGAAAATTCCCCACTGCTGCCTCCCGTAGGAGTGTGGACCGTGTCTCAGTTCCACTGTGGCTGATCGTCCTCTCAGACCAGCTATCGATCGTTGCCTTGGTAGGCTTTTACCCCACCAACTAGCTAATCGAATACAGGCTTATCTAATGGCGTCTTGCGACTTTAACCTTTCGGCAATATGCGGTATTAGCTCAAGTTTCCCTGAGTTGTCCCCCACCATAAGGCAAATTCCTATACATTACTCACCCGTTTGCTACTGGTATTACTACCCGTTCAACTTGCATGTGTTAAGCATACCGCCAGCGTTCATCCTGAGCCAGGATCAAACTCTAAATATTTCACTTTTACTATCTTGTCGAATCATAAAAGCACGAAATTCACATTAGAATTTCTTTTTCTGCTCAAAGTATTGACATTTTGGCTGTCTTATCTAATTTATTATTTTTAATTTCAGAAAACTTGGCTGTTATTTCAGCTTTATAAATATAAACAATCTAAGTTTTTTCGTCAAGTGTTTTATTTAAAAAGTTTTAAACTGGTATTTCGGGGTTTAAAACTTTTTACCTATTAAGTACTAAATATTTATTTATATAAAATAGTAGTAGTAGTAGGCAGGGAAATTTCAAAAAGTTTAAAACTCTGAAGAAAATATTTATTTTGTGTATAATAACCTGCTTTTTATAAAGTTCATCTTATTCTGAATGTTTTTATATCTTAAAGTAGCTCTTTGCAAACTATTTCACAGAAATTAAAGAGTGTTTTATTTTTCATTTCAGAATAAACACTTACTCCTTTAATACTTCTTTCGAGGATTTTAGCTTGAGTAAGGATTTTGAGATGCCTAGAAACATTGGCTTGATCAAGGCCAGTCATTGAACAAGTAGAGAGAGACTATAATTTAATCAAGTCTTTGGGCTTAAGTTTAAAGTATTCAATTTATACTCATGTTCATGCTGATTCATATTACTGGAACAGCTAAGGTAAGAGCATATTAAGCAATTGCCTTGGAGTTGTACCAGAATTTGCGAAAGTGCAATGCAATGTGCTGATTTGATAATGAAAGATAATGATATTTTGAAAATTGGTAAAATTGAAATTAAAGCAATTGCTACTCTAGGACATACTGATAGTCATAATGCTTATTTAATTGATAATAAAATGCTTTTGACGGGGGACTCTCTTTTTATTGGTGGCTGCGGACGAACTGATTTTCAGAGCGGAAATGCTGAATTAATGTATGATTCGGTTGTGAAGACATTATTTAATTTACCCGAAAATACTTTGATTTATCCGGGGCATGACTATAAAGGACATACGGTTTCGACTATTGGGGAGGAAGAGAGATCAAATCCCAGATTTTTGAATAAAACCAAAGAGCAGTTTATTGAAATAATGAATAATTTAAAACTTCCAAATCCTAAAAAAATAATGGAAGCTGTTTCAGCCAATGAATTATGCGGTAACTTAAAAGGATAAATAAATATGAATAAAGTTTTAGAAATTGATGTGAAGTCTTTGAGAGAAGCACTTGAAAGTAAAGAAATTTGCTTAATCGATGTCCGAGAGCGGATTGAAAATGCGGAAGAAAAAATAGAAGGTTCAGTATTGCTGTCTTTAAAATGCTGACAGACAAAGGAAATCAAATAAATATTGAAGTAAAAAACCTAAAATCTTTATCAATAATTATAGCTCTCTTCGTGGGAGTTTTAACTGGACTAGTCGGTATTGGGGGAGGCTTTATGATAGTTCCGGCACTTAGTATTTTACTTTCTTTACCGATAAAAAATGCAATAGCTTCATCTTTACTCATAATTACAGTGAATGCTTTTATGGGCTTATTTGGTTATTTGGGGCAAGTGAATTTTGAATGGAATAAATTGATTTTATTTATCGTATTAACTTTTTTGGGATCATTAATTGCAATTCCTTTAAGCCAAAAAATAGAAGCGGTTAAGCTCAAAAAGTATTTTGCTATTTTTCTTTTGTTTATAAGCTGTTTTATGATTTGGAAAGAATTTTTTGTTTAGATAATTTAAATCTAGATTTTTACTGTCTCAAATCCAAATAGATGGAACTCACGTTATTTCTAATGTAATTTTTGTTTAACACCTTATTTCTCTGTAATCAGTACCACTAGAATTCAAGGAAATTATTAAACTTTGACCACGCAACATACGACATGGGTTTCCATCTTGGCAGACAAATGCTAAAACAGATTTGCCATTTGGGATATTCTGCTTCATAAAATCTATAACTCCTAACCCCAGAAGAATTAACGAACTGCCAGTTACCTCGCCCATTTTTCCCTATACCGTGTCCCATTATTACATATTCATGATCTCCTATATTTGGGAAACCAGCCTCTTGGAACCCCGAACACCAAAGAGCTAATTCGTATTTAGTCATATTAGGATACACAATTAACTCTTTACCAGTAAATGATTTGAATGCTTTTTTTAGGCTCTCTAACTTTAAATAATATTATTAACTAAAATTAATCAAAAAAGTTTTAAACCCCGAAAGACAAATACAGGTTTAAAACTCTGAAAATAATTTTTATTTATGGTATATGGATCAAATAAAATTAATCAAAAAAACTTTAAAAAACCAAAGAGCTTATCAATTTTTTTCCTAGATTCCCTCTTAAAATAATTCCGCCAAATTTCTCGATAAAAATAAAAAAGTGATTAAAAATATTTATGTACAATTTATGTTTATTTCTGTCATTCAGTGAGTCTTATCAATGTTTTGTACCGTACTTAACTGAAAATGGTAGTATTGATTTACAAATAGATGACTGCTTTAAAATTTAATAAAAATAATGACTCAGGCACAATTAATTGATTTGGAAAAAGCTACTCAGGCACTAAGCACAGTAGATGATCCAGATTTAAAAAAAGATTTAATTAGCTTAAATATGGCTAGAAATATTGAAATATTGCCCAACAATAAAGTTAAATTTAATTTAGTTTTAACTACGCCAGCTTGCCCTTTAAAAAATAAAATCGAAGAAGATTGCCGTCAAGCCTTATATAAATCTGGGGCAAGTGAAGTCGAAATTATAACCACCGCTGAAGTAAGAGGATTTAAAGGTTTTAGTGGCAAGCAGCCAATTGATGGAATAAAAAATATAATTGCTATTAGCTCCGGGAAAGGTGGCGTCGGAAAATCAACCGTTACCGTGAATTTGGCTTGTGCTTTTAAAGCTTTAGGCGCAAAAGTTGGGATTTTAGACGCAGATATAACTGGCCCTAATATCCCTTTAATGCTTGGGATTAAGGAACAGCCGACTATCAGTGAGGATGGTAAAAAAATGTTACCCAATCAAGCTTATGGTTTAAAAGCAATTTCGATGGGTATGCTTGTTAAAGATGATGAGCCAGTAGTTTGGCGTGGCCCAATGCTGCATAGTGCAATTAATCAGTTTTTAAGGGAAGTTGATTGGGGAGATTTGGATTATTTATTTGTAGATTTACCCCCAGGAACTGGAGATGCACAATTAACTATTTCTCAGGCAGTACCCATTGCAGGAGCAATTATTGTTTCGACCCCGCAAGATGTCGCTTTATTAGACAGCAAAAAAGGCCTGATGATGTTTACACAAATGAAAGTTACGGTTCTGGGTCTAATTGAAAATATGAGCTATTTTATTGCACCAGACACAGGTAAGCATTATGATATTTTTGGAAATGGCGGGGCTAAAAAAGTGGCTGAAAGCTTAGGATTTGATTGTTTAGGGCAAATTCCATTACAAATTAATGTGCGGGAAGGCGGAGATTATGGTAGACCAATTGTCGCAATTGAACCTGAGGCCGAAATTAGCCGAATTTTTATTGAAATGAGCAAAAATATAGCGACTAAATTAAGTATTCAAGCTGCTAGTCAAAATTAAAATTTACACTCTTTTTTTGTCTTTTTATCTGTTGAACTGATGGCTATTTAATCTTTGTCAGCGACGTAAATTGAAGATAATTGAGAGGTAATTTTGGGAGCTAAAGCCTTAGCTATATCTTGGCTATCCATAAAAAGTAATTTAGAGTCTAAGTTTTTGAGTAAATTATTTTGATTTTTTATGTGGTTAATCGTTTCTTTTAACGCACTCAGAGCCTCAGAGGAAACCGAGGGTAATATACTTTTATCATATCCTCTTTTTAACATATGCTAATGTTCTCCGCTCCAAATTAGTTTCTTAATATTAAACTGACCCAAACTTCCGAATAAATTAACTAGAGTTCTATAAAAAAGTTTTAATGTATCAATTATTAATGAATGCCAAAACTCCATAATATTATTGAAGCAATTGCAACTAAAAAGTTATACGGACTTAAGAAGGTTTTCAGCGAATCGGCAACCCAGTAAACAAATACCACTCCCAAAATTATAGTTGCCGCTAATAAAATTAATAAAAAACTTAACATCAAGTCCAAAAGCTTTAAGTAATTCAATTTAAAAAGCTTTTCTTTAAGTTTTGAATAAGAATATTTTTCTACTAGCGATTTCCCTTATTTATTTTCTCTGACGGACAAATTTATTTAAATCCTCTAATAATCCATGGGAAAAAGTCATGTGTTACTCTACAAGCTTTATTTTCGTCTAAGCAATAATAAGCAAAAATTGTAAATAAAATTAAAGCAATTAAACAAAAAACACCATAATAAGTAGCCATTCGTCCAATTTTACCACTAGATGTTTTGGTATCCCAAAGAGGCACTGCAAATAGAAGAACTGAAACTCCACCAAATAAAGCAATTCCTAAAAATTCTCCATTTATTGGTCCAAGTGAAGGAGGCATCCACTTTAATAATTCAAAAGGAGCCATAAAATACCATTCAGGGTGAATTCCAGGTGGAGCAGAAGCCAATAGATCCGCTTCTGGCCCTAAACCCCAAGGCCAAATGAGAGCAATCAAGGCCAAAACTGTAAAAACTAAAAGCCAAGCAAAAAGATCTTCATAAATAAAATTAGGGAAAAATGGAATTTCACGATACTGCTTAGTCTCTTTAATTTTTTTAGGAATTGTATTTCCGTGCAGTTGTACCAGAATAACGTGAAAGCCCATAAAAACCGCAAAGACCCAAGGTAAAATTACATAATGAATACTTGCAAAACGCTGAATAGTTAAATTGGTTAAGTTGACTCCCCCTTTTAACAGCTCAGAAGCTAATTTACCAGGCCAAAACCAATGTTCCGTTGCTTTGTTTTCTATCCAAGGAGTGGCCTCAGCAATTTTTAAGCCAACTTGCGTTGCAAAATAAGCAATATCGTCCCAAGGCAATAAATAACCTGTAAAACCAAGTGTAATTGTCAAGAACAAAAGAACTGCTCCGCTAAACCAAGTCAATTCACGGGGTTTCTGATAGGCTTTCATAAAATAAGCACTAAACATATGTATCAAAACTGAAGCGACCATTAAATTTGCTGCCCAACTATGCAAAGACCTCATAATTTGACCGAACTCAACTTTATTTAACAATTTTTGAATTGATGCATAAGAAGTAGTAATACCAGGCTCATAATGCATTAAAAGCAACATACCAGTCACCATTTGTACTGCAAAAAAAAGCATGGAAATGCCGCCAAAATAATACCAGATGGAGTGCTTATGAATAGGAACTGTTTTATGGCTCGCTAATTCAGCAATTTCGGAGATTTTTAATCTATCATCAAGCTCATTATATAAAACGTCTGTCCACTTAGATGAAGTTTGCGGTTTACTTTTTATCTCTTCTTCTGATAATTTTGACATTTGATTTTTCTTTTACTTCCCTTTTGATTAAGATTTGGTGATATAAATACCATCTTTGGCTTTATTGACTTTCAAAACGTCTAATGGCTCTGGTGGTGGCCCAGCAACGTTTTTACCAGTTTTATAATCATAAACTCCGCCATGGCAAGCACAGAATATACGCTTTTGTTCGGGCTGATAAGCAACTGTACAACCCAAGTGTTTGCAAACCGCTGAATAAGCATGTAATTCACCCGCCTCATCTTTTATTAGCAAACCAGGCTTAACTCCAAACTGAAACATTGTAGCCGAATTATTAGCCAAATCAGCCGCCTTATCAACTTTAACATTGAGAGTTGCTGTATCTTGCGCCACTTCAACGCCAGTACTTAAGTAACGCAGAATAATGTAACCGATACCAGTTCCATACAAAGCTGCGGCTCCCCCAATTACCGCTGTCATGAAATCTCTTCTTTTCGGTGAATCAATATATTCATCTTCAGGTTTGTCTGAATTTACAATTTCTTCATCTTTTGCCATTTTTTTATATTGATAGCCCCTTTCTACCATTTAAATACATCCAAGCCAATGCCCAACCCCCAATTACCAATGAAATTATAAATATAGCAATTAAAAAAGGTTGAAAATCAGTTGGTATTTTACTCAAAGGATAAATCGGATCCAAAGAAGCACAACGTATGCCATGCCTTAAAGCTACCACCGATAAACCTTTAAAGCCCAACCAACCGAAAAAACCTAATTGCTGAAATTTATGATTTTTAAAAGGAATGAATAAAATAATAGCTAAAATTCCAATTAAAGTTAAATCGGCCACTAAAGAAATATTAACCAAATTATTATTAACTACAGGCTCAGTCCAAGTTGTTTTATAAGCAAATAAGCCAGCAATGCTTAAAATAATAGTTGGTATTGCCCAAAATTTAGACCTATTTAAAAGAGCTGTTCCAGCCACAAAAATTGGCGATAAAACCCAAATCCAACGGCTAATAACTTCAAAAATATTAGGATTTAAATTAAAACCATTTTGTTTATATGAATAAAGTTGTGTCCATATTTCGGGTTTCAATAATAAAGTCATATTATTTGAAAATATAAAAGAAATTAATAAAATACCGAAAGTAGCTAGTGTAATGAAGGTAATCGCTTGCCAACTATGTTTAGCACCATAACGAGCCGCATAAATTAAACCATAGCTAAACATTAATAGGAAAACGACTGAAATCCAGGGAATGGCAATTAAAATTGAACTGGTGAATAAAAATGGTGCATACAAAACCTGCATGAATAAAAGAGGCGGCACGCCTAAATTTAAAGCTATAGCCATAATGATTGGCAAATAACGTATGGCTTTACTCTGTTGCCAATTTTCTTTATTTTTGACTATTTCGACCAAACCTAAAATAGCAGTGCCGATTAAAAGCCAAATTGATAAAACATGTAGCCAAAATATAACTAAAAGCCCAGTCAGATAGAGCCAAATTGGTGCACCAAGGGAAATATCGCCAAGTGGAAAATTACTCATAGCAAATTATTTTATTTAAGAATTTACAGAATTATTTATAAAGATTAACAAAAAAAATTTCAGTATAGAGAATAAACTTTAAAATAAATATTAAAAAAAGAATTTTGTGTCGGAAATTTGCTTTTTGGGAAAGGTTATAGAATGAAGCCTTATATATTTAATTTTCATTATCCAAGAAACTTTTAGTGATTTAGTTTCAGATTTGGCTTTAGATCATATATACTTTTAGGCAGTAAATATCTAAAATTTAATTTTTGTAAAATTATGAATTTGACCTTAGAAAAAGAAAACATTTTTCAGGAATTAGACGGCGAAAAAGCCAAACTTTTTTTAGAAGCTGGTATTCATTATGGCCAGCCCACCAGCAAAAGAAGCCCAAAAATGGACGAATTTGTTTTTGGAGTTAGCCAAACTGGTATGCAGCTAATTGATTTAAACCTGACTTGGCAAAAAATCCAGGAAGTTGGTTTGGTTTTGCAAAAGCTGATTAGTGAAGATAAAAATATTGTTTTTGTTGGCACTAATGAAAGAGCTGTTTCCACTGTTTTGCAAGAATATTCTGAAAAGTATGATTTGCACAATATTACTAGTAGGTGGCTAGGTGGAACTTTAACTAACCCAGTAACACGTAATCGTATTAATTATTTGCGTGAACTTGAAAGCATGGAAACTACTGGTTTAATGGAATCAATTCCCGCCAAAGAAAAAAGCTTTTTGAGTAAAAAATTAAAAAAATTACGCAAAAACTTAGGTGGCCTTAAAAAAATTAAAGGAGCTATGCATGCCATTGTCATTATTGACCCAGTCCATGATATTAATGCCACCTTGGAAGCTTTCAAGAAGAGTCGTAATTTAACCATTATTGCAATTGCTGATACTAACTGTAGCTTTTCGCCTTCTGCTTTTGATCTGATAATTCCTTGTAATACTAGTTCTTTGCGTTCATTAAGATTAGTAATGGATGAATTAATTGGATTTATGGAAAAAGGCAAACAAGCTCAGGCTCAAAAGCAATCTTCTATTACCCAAGGTCCATCCAGAAGAAATCTAGCTGCTGGAACCAACAATAATAGTAATAATAATAAAGCTCCCTTTAG
Source organism: Synechococcales cyanobacterium bin2.concoct.b11b12b14.033 (assembly GCA_013298875.1). Taxonomy (GTDB): domain Bacteria; phylum Cyanobacteriota; class Vampirovibrionia; order Caenarcaniphilales; family Caenarcanaceae; genus JAAFJH01. The sequence goes on along the minus strand of JAAFJH010000004.1, from coordinate 33,566 downwards.
AAAACCAGCTCCGATTAAGACTGAACAAGAAACTAATCAAGATTCCAAGGCTGAGCCAAAACCGGCTAATAATTCTGGCAATAAAGAAGAAAAAGCAATTCAAACTAATTCAGAAAACAAATAGACAAGGACAAAATAAATGACGGCTACAATAATTTCCAGCTCTTTAATTTCGGAACTAAGAGAAAGAACTGGTGCTGGCTTGGTAGATTGCAAAAAAGCTTTACAAGAATCGGAAGCTGATATTAGTAAAGCCATTGAAATTTTAAGACAAAAAGGTATTGCTTCGGCCGCCAAAAAATCAGGCAAAGTAGCAGCGGAAGGAGCTGTTATTGCAAAAATTATGCCTGATGGACAAAAAGGTATTGTAATTGAATTGAATAGCCAGACTGATTTTGTGGCTAAAAATGAAAAGTTTCAGGATTTATTGAATGAAGTTGCCGACTTAGGTTTAAGCAGTGAAGCAAAAGATTTAGAAACCTTAAAGACTTTAAAAGTAAAAAGTGGTGAAACAGTTTCAGATTTTATTGCTTTAAAAACGGCTGAAATTGGTGAAAAATTAGATTTGAGAAGATATTCTTTTTATAAAGCTCAAAGTGGTGAATTGATAGGTTCTTATACTCATCCAGTTGGTTCTCGAATCGCGGTTTTAGTAAATTTGCAAACTTCTTCCGAGCAGTTAGCAAAAGATATTGCTATGCATATTGCTGCGGTTCAGCCAGCTCCAGAATTTTTGGATAGAACTGAAATACCGGCTGACACAATTGAAAATGAAAGAAGAATTGAATTAGGCAAAGAAGATTTGGCGAATAAACCAAAAGAAATTGCGGAAAAAATTGTAACCGGCCGTGTGGAAAAAGCTTTAATGGAAAAAGTTCTTTTGGAGCAGCCTTATATTAAAAATCCGAGCCAAAAAATTAAAGAGTTTTTAACTGCTGAGAACGCTTCAATTTTAAAATTCGCTCGTTTTAATTTGGGTGAAGGAATTCAAAAAGAAGAAATTAATTTTGCGGAAGAAGTTGCTGCTCAAATGAAAAAGTAAAAAATCATGGATGATCATCAGTCTAGTTCTAATCATCTTGAGAAATTTTTACTCAATAATGAGAACTTACCTGTTCACTGGGATACTTTACTAGAGATTTGGGTAATTATGTTTTCTATCATTTTAATTACCGCTCTCTTTAAAAATAAATTAACCTCTGAGGCTGGCAAAATGGGGAAAGTTCAATTTATATTTGAAAGTATTTATGATATTTGGGAAAAACAAATCAAATCTCAGATAAAATGGAAGGCTGAAAGATTTATACCTTTAATCGGCAGTTTGTTTGTTTTTGTTTTAATCGCCTATTGGTTCGGTTTATTGCCAATTTGGAAATTTATCATTTTAATCCACGGCTGGCCAAGTTTACCAAATGGTGAAAAACTAGAACTAATGCCGCCGACTAATGATATTAATGTAACTTTAGGATTAGCAATTATTGCTTTAATAGCTTATTTATGGGCGGGAACAGCTAGTTCGGGACTGAGTTATTGGTTGCCTTATTTCGGCTTTTCAATTGACTCAGACAAAAAAATAAAATTTAATCCCCTAGGCATTATAACGGCTTCCATTGAGTGGTTAGATTTATTAATTAGGCCTTTAACTTTGTCATTGCGGCTTTTTGCTAATACTTTTGCCGGTGATATGTTATTAATGACTGTTATTAAACTTTCTCCTTTTCTGGTACCGCTTTTGGCATTAGTCTTTGAATTTTTTGTTGGAATATTGCAGGCTTTTATTTTTGCCATGTTAACTACCATTTATATAGCTACTGCTTGTTCTCACTCGTCAGGTAATCATAGTCATGCCCATAAGTGAAAATAAAAAAGCTTATATTTCCGAATTATTTTCAGGTATTCAGGGTGAAGGGCTATGGGTTGGTTTAAGGCAAATTTTTTTGAGATTTTCAGGTTGTGATTTACGCTGTAGGTGGTGCGACACGCCAAATAGCTTAAACATTAAACAAAATTCTTTAGCTAAAATTGAAAAAACAGCTGGCAAAAGAGATTTTAGTGAAATTGAAAATCCTTTAAGTTTAGATTCTTTGCTGGGTAAAATTTACGCCTTGGAAAAAGATTTTAATCATCATAGCATCAGCTTAACTGGTGGAGAGCCACTTTTACAGGTTAATTTCATTTCCGATTTGATTATTAATTTGAAAAAAAACACTTCGCTTTTAATTTATTTGGAAACAGGTGGACATCGATTTGAAGAGCTGAAAAGTATAATTGATCATTTGGATATAATTTCTTTTGATTTAAAATTACCTTCTTCCACAAATGAAAAACCTCTTTGGGAGCAACATCATAAATTTATTGAATTAATTAAAAAATATCAAAAAAAAAGTTATGCCAAAATAGTTTTAACTTCCCAAACGACTGACATTGATTTGGAACAAGGTTTTGATTTAATGAAAGATTTAATTGCGAATTGTGCTTTAGTTTTGCAGCCAGTTACTTCTTCTGATTTAAGTTTAATTCCTAGCCCAGAACAGATATTGAATTGGCAAGCTTTAGCTATAAACAAATTAAACAGCCCAAATATCCGAGTAATTCCTCAAACGCATAAATTCATCGGGCAAATTTGAGAATTATGGAAGAATTAAACTTGATTGGGGTAAAATGCCCGCTTAACTTTGTGAAAGCTAAAATTAAATTAGATAAAATGCCCGCAAGTGAAAACTTAAAAATTATTTTAGACTCTCAAGAAAATTGTGAAAGTGTTATCAAAAGCCTAAACACCGAAGGCTATGAATCTATTTCAATATTAGAAAATACTGAAGATAACTTTTGGGAAATAATTGTTAAAAATTTAATAACTAAAAAACTAATAAATTAATCTTGAGTTTTTCTGCTTCTGATTTTACGATTTGGGTGAAAGGTATAAAAGAAAATTTTAAACAGACTTACAACTTGCCCATATGCCTCCGAGTTAATTCCATTATGAGTTTCTTTTTCGACTTCTTCTAAGAGTTTGCCCATTACTGGAATTACTTTTTTTTCATAGTATTGGCAACGGGCAAATTCTCTCTCCATAAGTTTAAGCTCCTCGCCTAGCATGTCCCAAGCTTTATAAAAAATATTTGATTCGTCTAAAAAAACCTTTACTTGCTTGGTATGATTGATTAAACTAGAAAACTTTTCTGTTAAAGAATCGCCACTTTGGCTTTCTCCTTCTACTCTCCACTTAAGCCGTGAAAGCTCGGTTCTTTGATTGAAATCTTGTTCTAATGTTGCTTCAAACGGAAAATTTTTTTTATACTTACGATTTTCGCTGTTTAATATATAAGCTTTCTGGTGAATTGGTGGCAGATTCTTAGGTAAAAGCTTAAGCACTTTAGGAAAACGACTTATATTAGTCATAATTTATATTTTGTATTTGTTAAGTTATATTGTAAAAATATTGATTTTTTAAAAGTATAATTTCAAACCTGCCTGAAAAAGTATAAATAAAAATGAAAAGTCAAACTGAAAAGTCTGAAAAAATAATTGCTTTACTAGAAACCGTGGCTTATTTGCGTTCTCCTGAAGGTTGCCCTTGGGATAAAGTACAAACTAATGAGTCTTTAAAAAAATATTTAATTGAAGAAACCTATGAAGTTTTAGACGAAATTGATACTAATTCCACGGAAGGTCTTAAAGAAGAATTAGGCGATTTATTGTTTCAAATTTGCTTGCACGCCCAAATTCAGGAAGAAAAAGGGAATTTTGATATTGGAGATATTGCGGAAAAGTTGAATAAAAAAATGATTTCTAGGCATCCACATGTTTTTGACAAAGATTATAAATCCAAAAAATTAGATAATCCGGATCAAGTTATAGACCAATGGGATGCCATAAAAGCCCACGAAAAACCTCAAGCTAAGTCTCCGTTTGAAAGTATTCCAGCTAATTTGCCTGCTTTAATGAGAGCTGTCAAAGTTTTAAAAAAAGCTGATAAATTAAAGTTAAAACTAAATGAAAATAAATTTAATAATTCTAATTTGAATGCCCAAGAAGAGCTGGCAGACTCATTAATCAAAATTGTTTATCAAGCTAAAGAATTAAATTTGGATCCAGAAGAAGTGTTAAGGCAAAGAATTGCTAAAATACAAGAACAATTTGAAAACCAATTAATTGGAGAATAAAAAATGAATGCACCAATGCAAAATAAAGAAAGACTTTTTAATTCAGTTTGTTTAGTAGGAAGAGCTGGCCAAGATACTGAAATAAAATATTTTGAAAGCGGCACCGCTAAAGCTGAGGTCAATATTGCCATTAATAGAGGCAAAAACAAAGAAGGAACCGATATAACCGATTGGTTTAAAATTGTTTTTTGGGGTCGCCAAGCCGAAATTGCCGGAGAATACGTTAAAAAAGGCACCATGATCGGAGTGGATGGAACCATTGAATCAAATAATTGGGTGGATGAAAGCAGCGGAGAGGAAAAAAGTATGTTTTTCATTAAGGCTAATACTTTACGTTTAATCAGCACCAAAAGAGAATCATAAATTTATTTAATTCCTAATATTTCTACTTATCAATAAAATGCAAAACTCAACTGAATATAATTTAAATACGGTCGAAGAGGCCATCTTGGCTATTAAAGAAGGAAAAGCCGTTATTGTAGCTGATAATGAAGACCGTGAAAATGAAGGTGATTTGGTTTGTGCCGGTGAAAAAATAACGCCCGCTTTAATTAACTTTATGGCTACTGAAGCCCGTGGATTGATTTGTATGCCTGTTTCAGTTGAGATTGCTGATAAATTAGGTTTTGAATTAATGACTTATAAAACCACTGATTCGAAAGAAACAGCTTTTACAGTTTCAATTGACGGAAACCCTGAAAGTGGTGTTAGTACGGGTATTTCTGCAGAAGACAGAGCTAATACTATTTTAATGTGTACCAAAGAAGGAATTACAGCTAACTGCTTTAGAAGACCGGGACATATTTTCCCTTTGATTGCTAAAGATGGTGGTGTTTTGAAAAGAAATGGACAAACTGAAGCTTCAGTTGATTTAGCCAAATTAGCTGGTTTAAAGCCCGTTGGAGTTATTTGTGAAATTTTAAACCCGGATGGCACAATGGCCAGAAGACCTGAATTAATCGAGTTCCGGAAAAAATTTAATATTCCTTTTATTACGGTTGAACAAATTATTGAATACAGACTCCGGACCGAAATGGCGATTAAAAGGGAAGCAGAAGCAAAATTACCCACCAAATTTGGAGAATTTTCAGTTTATGCTTTTAATGAATTAATTAGCAAAAAAGAGCATTTAGCCTTATGTTATGGGAATTGGAAATCCGAACAAAGTGTTTTGGTGCGCTCTCACAGCGAATGTTTAACTGGCGATGCTTTAGGAAGCTTGCGTTGTGATTGTAATTCTCAGCTACAAGAATCAATGAAGAGAATTGCCGAAAATGGCTCAGGAATTTTACTTTATTTAAAACAAGAGGGACGGGGTATTGGTTTAACTAATAAAATTAGAGCATATGCCCTTCAGGATAATAAAGGCTTAGATACCTTTGAAGCAAATCGGGCTTTAGGCTTTGCTGATGATATGCGGGAAGATTGGGTTGGTTCGCATATATTAAAAGATTTGGGCATTAATAATATAAAACTGATGACTAATAATCCAAGCAAAATTAAAGACTTTGAAAAATTTGGAATTACTGTTTCTGAGCGTATACCACTTATTTGTAAACATGAAGAAAATGAAAATTATTTGGAAGCCAAGCGCAGTCAGCACAATCATTTAATTGTTTAGATTTGTAAGCCCAAATAGCCTGTGAAGAGTCTAGAAATCTCATATAACCCAATTTGAGGGGCGTACTCAAAATAGTGACAACTGACATTGGCGAGAAAACAAAGATGACAAAAAACCGCCTGGAAGCATTTAGTGATGGAGTAATGGCAATTATTTTAACCATTATGATACTTGAATTAAAAATTCCTCACACCGAAGATATATCTGCTCTCAGGCCATTAATACCAGCTTTTATAAGTTATATAATTAGTTTTATTTATATTGGTATTTATTGGAATAATCATCACCATTTATTTCAGGCAGTTCAGCATGTTAATGGGTCAATATTGTGGGCAAATTTACATTTATTATTTTGGCTTTCTATTTTGCCCTTCATGACTGGCTGGCTCGGCCAAAATCATTTTGGTTTATATCCAACTATTTTTTATGGCATTGTTTTATTCATGTGTGCGGTTGCTTATTATATTCTGACGCAGGTACTTATTAAATCTCATCCGGAACAGTCAGTCTTAGCCACCGCAATTGGCCGAGATTTGAAAGGAAGAATTTCTTTGCTTATTTATTTCCTGGCTATCGGATTAGCTTTTGTAAATTCTTTTCTCGCTTTTGGATTATATGTTTCAGTGGCCATTATGTGGCTTATTCCAGATAATCGCATTGAAAAAAAACTTAAAAATAAAAAGCCTTAAATTATTCAACCATTTAAAATGCTTTCAATCAGAGGAGACCTTGTCAATAAAGCTTCTAATAATTCTGGCTTCCAAAACTTACAATTTGGCACTTGGTTTTTTTGAGTAGTAAATTTATTAATGGGAGCTTTACTAGCTAAAACATATGTCCAATAACTGCCCGGATAGCTAGGAGTTAAAGACCAGGCTAATTCACAATGCGGAAATACTAAGTTTAAATTTTTCCAAGTTTTGTGTAATTCAGAGGCTTGTAATAATGGAGATCCGCTCTGAGCCATAAATATTCCATTATCGGTTAAAGTGGATTTTATTTTATTATAAAAAGGAGTTTCAATTAAAGTAGCTGCAAAACCTTCTGGATCGGACGAATCAGCTAATATTAAATCATATTCATTAACCGGGGCATTTTGTATAAAAATAGCAGCGTCTTTCACAATTATATTAACGCGTTTATCTTCTAAGGCACAGCTTAAAGTAGGTAAAAACTTTTGGCTAGCTGAAATTACTTCTTCGTCTATTTCAACCATATCAATTTTTTCGATTTGAGAATATTTAGTTAATTCACGAACGGTACCGCCATCTCCTGCTCCGATTACCAAAACCTTTTTCACTTTTCCTTCTTTTAAAGCCATCGGCAAATGCGTAATTGTTTCATGGTAAAAAAATTCATCTTTTTCGGTTATCATCATTAAACCATCTAGCATTAAAACCCTTCCCCAATCTGGTGTATCAAAAATTTCAACTAATTGATACTTTGATTTTTGGCTATATAAAACTTGCTTAGTTTCAAAACCGAAAGCTGTATTTTTATATTGTTCAAAAACCCAGCTTGAAGCGAATTCCTTGCTCATTTCTTTATTTTTTTAGACAAAACTAATTTGATAAAGTTTAACTTATTTAGATTTAAAAATATGCAAATTAATTGTACTTATAACGAATCTGACAGCAAAAGATTAGATTTATTTTTGGCGGAATTAAGTAATCAAACTCGCTCACTCATCCAGCGGAGCCTTGAAAAAGAATTGATTTATATTAATGAAAAAATTATTACTAAAAATGGTTATATGCTTCAAAATGGTGATCAAGTTAAAGGTCAAATTGAATTGAAGCCAGCTTTAGACTCAGATATTGAACCTGAAAATATTCCTTTAGATATTATTTATGAAGATGAATATTTAATTGTTATTAATAAACAAGCTAATTTAACCGTCCATCCAACCAATGATATAAGAAATAATACTTTAGTAAATGCTCTTTTATATCGTTATCAAGTTAATAATCTTTCTGACCTCAATTCCAAAGAAATGCCCCGTCCTGGTATTGTGCATCGCCTCGATAAAAATACTAGCGGATTAATATTAATTGCCAAAACTAATGAAGCACATTTTGGCCTAGCTCAGCAGCTAAGTACTCGGAGCTTAAAACGAATTTATTGGGCAATTTGTGTCGGAAAATTAAAAGACTGGTCAGGCAAAATTGAAGCTCCTCTTGGTCGCCATCCAAAAGATCGTAAAAAGATGGCCGTAATTTTAGACAATACTAAAAAAGCCCGCTTTGCTCTTACACACTGGGAAATAATTGAAAACTTCACTAAGCATTCACTGGTAAAAGTTAATTTAAGCACTGGCCGAACTCATCAAATACGTGTTCATTTTGAATATATAAATTACCCTTTGCTCGGAGACCCTGTTTATGGAGGAAAAAGATCAGAGACTCACTTAATTAAAAGGCAATGTCTGCATGCTAAAGAAATTCAATTTATTCATCCAATCAACCAAGAAATAATGCATTTTGAAACTGATTTACCACTCGATTTTTCAGACGTATTGAAGTCTATTATTTAAAAAAGCTAAAAAGTTAAAAAATTAAAAGTCCGGCACAAATTTATTAGTATTAATTTAATTGAATGATTTTTGCTTTAATGAAGCGTTAAATTGGAAAGAAAAGATTAAGCATTAATTGAATATTTAATAACTTAAATCTTGTATTAAGCAATTAAAGCCCCAATCACGTGTTAAAGTTAATATATTAAAGTTTCTAAAGCTTAAAGAGAGACGATGTCAATTAGAGTACTTTTAGTAGAAGATGAAATTCCTCTTTTAGAGGCAATTACTTTTTTTTTACAGAAAGAAGGTTATCAAGTAATCGGTGTTACTGACGCAGAAAAAGCCTCCGAATCATTTCATTTGCAGCCTTGTGACTTAATTATTTTAGATTGGAATTTGCCTGGTGCTATGCAAGGAATAGACTTTTTGAAACAATTAAGAGCTTCTCAGCAATCAGTGCCAGTAATTATGGTAACTGGAAAAACCGCCAAAGAAGAAGTAATTCAGGGTTTAGAAGCTGGAGCGGATGATTATTTAACTAAACCTTTTAATCAAGAAGAATTAATGGCCAGAATGCGTAGTGTTTTACGCCGCACAGAACAGATTTCGGCCAGCCCAAGCAAAAGAATTGTTTATGATCGTATTGTAATAGATTTAGACGCTCATCGGGTGTGGGTAGACCAAGAAGAAAAACAATTATCGCCCAAATTATTTGGCATGATGAAGCTTTTAATGCTCAATCCTCGCCGTGTTTTTTCTCGCGGACAAATTTTAGACGCCGTTTGGGGAAATGAAAATGTCGGAGAAAAATCAGTCGACGTTCATGCTTGCTGGCTCAGAGAGATTTTAGGAGATCAAGGAAAACACGTTGCCACCGTTCGGGGTTTTGGCTATCGTTTTGGGGCTTAAAATGCCTGACACCCCAATTGCAAAATTAAAAGTACGCCGACAAAAGTTAGCAGATTTAATGCCCGTCAATTCAGCCGCTCTGATTCTTTCGGCTCAGCAAATGCACCGTAATTCAGATGTTGAGCATAAATTTAGACAAAATAGTTCTTTTTGGTATTTAACTGGTTTCAATGAGCCGGATTCCGCTTTATTAATTATAAAAACCGAAAAAGAAACCGTAAATTATATTTTTGCTAGACCGAAAGAAAAAGAGAAAGAAATTTGGACTGGCTATCGGAGTGGGCCTGCTGGTGCGGCGGAAATTGGGGGAATTGAGCAAAGTTTTTTATTTAGTGAGTTAAAACCCCAACTAGAAAAGCTTTTGGGTGGATTGCAACATATTTATTTTGATTTTGGCAGTGAAAATTATATAAGTTTGGGAATTGAAATACTTGATCTGGTTAGGCAAAAACGCATTTATCAAATTACTAGCACGCAAAATTTGCTAGGCGAACTGCGTTTATTCAAAGATGATTGGGAAATAGCCCAAATTAAAGTGGCCACTCAAATTGCCGCTAAAGCCCATAATTTAGCCCGAGAAGCTTGCAAAGCTGGCGAATACGAATATTATTTGGAAGGTTTAATGGAAGGTTTTTTCCGGCAAAATAATTGTAATTGGGCTTATCCGTCAATAGTAGCGGCGGGACAAAATGCCACAATTTTACACTATACAAATAATAATGGTATTTTAAAAGATCAAGAATTAATTTTGATTGATGCAGGCTGCGAATACAATTATTATGCGGCTGATATAACACGTACTTTCCCGGTTAATGGTAAATTTACGACTGCTCAAAAAGAAATTTATGATTTAGTTTTAAAAGCGGAATTAGCTGCTATTGAGCAAAGTAAAATAAAAAATGCAACTTTTGATCAAATACATGAAAAGGCGGTTTGGATTTTAAGTAATGGTTTAAAAGATTTAAAACTATTGACTGGCTCTTTTGATGAAATACTTGAAGAGAAAAAATATCGCAAATTTTATATGCACCGTACCGGGCATTGGCTAGGCCTAGATGTACACGATATTGGAGCTTATCAAGAATCAGACGGAAAATCGAAGGTTTTAAAACCGGGTATGTTAATGACAATTGAACCGGGCCTTTATTTTGACCCTGAAAATTCAAGTATAAACGAAGCTTTTAGAGGAATTGGCATTAGAATTGAAGATGATATTTTAATTACCGAAATAGGTTGTGAGAATTTAACCGAATTAGCTATAAAATAATTTAATTAATATTTTTTCTCTGATAAATTAACTTAAACGGTTTAAAGTAATGTAAGACTTTTGGCTAATGATAATTTTAAATGCAGAAAAACAAAATTATAGTTCAAAATTTATCTTGTTCTTACGGTAAACGCTTGGCCGTAGACAATGTCAATTTAAATATACCTGAAAAACAAATTACGGCCTTCATTGGGCCTTCTGGTTGCGGAAAATCGACAGTATTACGCTGTTTTAACCGCATGAATGACACAATTGCTAGTGCTTCGGCCGAGGGCTTAATTAATATTGACTTGGAAAACGATGAGGGACCAACTAATATTTATGATCCTAAAATAGATGTGATTGCTTTAAGACGTCGAGTTGGCATGGTATTTCAAAAACCTAATCCTTTTCCGATGAGCATTTATGACAATATTGCCTACGGGCCTCGTTTATTTGATAGCCCTAAAAAGGCTGATTTGGATGAAATAGTTGAACAAAGCTTAAAATACGCTGCTTTATGGGAGGAAGTTAAAGATAAATTACATAGTTCTTTGGGGCAAGATTTATCAGGCGGTCAGCAACAAAGGCTTTGCATTGCACGTGCTTTAGCAGTTGGCCCGGAAATATTACTTTTGGATGAACCTTGTTCGGCTTTAGATCCAATTGCTACCGTGAAAATTGAAGATTTATTAATTGAACTGAAAAAGCAATTGACCCTTGTTATTGTTACGCATAATATGCAGCAGGCTAGCCGTATTTCTGACTCAACCGCTTTGTTTTGGGTAAATGAAAAAAATAAAGCTGGTGAATTAGTGGAATATAAGCCAACTATTGATTTGTTTAGTAATCCGCAAGATCAAAGAACAGAAGGCTATATTACAGGACGTTTTGGTTAAAAAATTTTTATTGACCAATATTTGAACTTAAATAATAAATTAAACTGGCTGTCAAAGAGCTTATTAAAACTAATAAAATAATTCCTCGGGATAATTGCTTTTTATTATTATTTTGATTTTCCTGAACGCTCATAATATTTTATTTTTTTATCTTTTGACAAACTAATATTTAAATTTTAAATTAAAACTAGTATCAAGTGCGTAAAATTGACTTAAAAATAAAAATATCTTTGGTTCAAAAAATATGACAGACTCAGAATCAAAGCAAATTAATCCTAAAACCACCGATAACTCAAAGCCAGTTATTATTTGGCGGGTACGCTTAATTCAATTTGTTTTACTTTTATTTTTCGGGCTTATTCTGGGCAAAACCTTTTATTTACAAACTTTTCAGGCTAAAAATCTCAAAAAAACAGCTCTCAACCAAAAAAGGCTTTCAAATTTAACTACTATTTTTCGGGGCGAAATAACTGATTGTAAAGGGATAACTTTAGCGATTGATACAGCTCGCTTCAATGTGTTCTTGCGTCCTCAGAATTATAAAGCTTCGATTGGTCAAACTGAACAGCTATCGAAAATATTAAATATTACCGAAGAAAAAATTGATACTTTGCGTAATACTAAGAAAAAAATGATTAAATTAGCTACTTTTTTAAGCCGTGAAAAAGCGGATGAAATTGCGAAGTTACGTATAGCTGGCCTAGAATTAGAACCAGTTAATTCACGTGAATATCCGCACGGCAAATTAGCCGCTCATTTATTAGGTTTTGTTTCGTGGGATTCGTCTGGACAAGCGGGAATTGAGCAAGTTTTAAATAAAGAATTAACCAATGCTAAAACTGAATCTTCTAAAGTTTTTACCCGAGGAGACGGGAGGCCTTTAATCAAATATGCATCGCTTAAACCTATTATTAACAGCTCATTTGGTCAACAAGTTGAATTAACAATTGATTCCAAATTGCAATACAAAGTCGAACAAATTTTAGACGCAGGAATTAAAGAATTTAAAGCAGAAAGAGGGACGGCGGTAGTTTTAAATCCGAAAAATGGCGAAATTATGGCGTGGGCCAATTCTCCGTCTTATGATCCTAATTTTTATGGGCATTATTCGCCAGCACAAACAGTTAATTGGGCAATTAGTCAAATTTATGAACCAGGTTCCACTTTTAAAATTTTAACGGTCGCTTCGGCTCTCAATCTGGGTGTTATAAAACTAGACTATAAATATATGGATGAAGGTAAAGTCAAAATTGGCAATAAAACCATTTACAATCATGATTATAAAGCTGGCAAAGCAAAAGAAATAGATTTAATGCAATTATTTAGGTTTTCGTCTAATACGGGTGCGGCAGATATTGGTTTAAAAATGCCGCCCGAAAAGTTTTATGAGCAATTAAAGAAATTTGGTATTGCCGAAAAAACTGGTATTGAAATTCCGGGTGAGTCAGCGGGTGTTTTAAAAGATTATAAAACTTGGAGAGAAATAGATATTGCTACTACTAGCTTTGGGCAAGGAGCAGTAGCCGTTACACCTTTGCAATTAGCTTCTTCAATTGGGGTTATAGCTAATCAGGGAGAATGGGTTCAACCACATATTATTAAGTCTATTCGTTCAGCCGATGGAACAAAAACCATTAAACAAACCAAAATTATCAAACGTAAAGTTCTTTCAGCCCGTATAGCCAGTAATATTAGTGGTTTATTAGCCCAAAGCATCAAAGACAATTTGGAACAAGATATTACTTATATGGCCGGTGAAATTCCAAATTATGAAGTGGCGGGAAAAACTGGCACCGCCCAAAAATATTGTCCTAAAATTGGTCATTATTGTCCGGGTGAAACAATTGCTTCTTTTATTGGGTATTTTCCGGCTATGAAACCCGAGTTTTTAATTTTAGTAGTAATAGATGCCCCGAAAGAAGCTGGCGGTTGGGGAAATACTGTTGCTGGCCCTATTTTTAATCGCATTGGAGAAGCTTTAGTAAATATGTACCCAGACAAATTAGTGAAAAAGTGAAAATAAAGCTCCGCATAGACATAAAAACATTTAAAAATAATTTTTTGTTTGTTAGCTTAAAGAAAATTTTGCTAAACTTTTAAAATCATTTTTTACTATTTCTAAAATAAAACACTAATAGGAGCTTTTAAATTCATGGGAAAAACTGTTGGTATTGACTTAGGAACCACAAATTCAGTCGTTGCAGTAATGGAAGGCGGTCAGCCTATAGTCATTCCAAATACCGAGGGTCAACGTACAACTCCCTCGGTTGTGCATTTTGGAGCTAATAATGAAAGAATTGTCGGGATTATTGCTAAAAGACAAGCTGTTTTAAAGCCACCAAATACAGTGGCGAGTATTAAGCGTTTTATGGGTCATTCGCTTAATGAAGTAAACTCAGAAGTGCAAAATACTTCTTATAAAGTTTTGGCCAAAGAAAATGGTATTGCCGTAGACATAGAAGGTAAAACTTTTAGTCCTGAAGAAATTTCAGCTATGATTTTGCGCAAATTAAAAGAAGATGCCGAAAAATACTTAGGCGAAAAAGTTACTTCAGCCGTCATTACTGTTCCAGCTTACTTTAATGATTCTCAAAGGCAAGCTACCAAAAATGCCGGTACTATTGCTGGTCTGGAAGTTTTGCGTATTATTAATGAACCAACCGCTGCTGCTTTAGCTTATGGCCTTGACCGCAGAGCTGAAGAAACAATTTTAGTTTTTGACCTTGGAGGAGGAACTTTTGACGTTAGCATACTTGAAGTAGGCGATGGCATTTTTGAAGTTAAGTCTACGGCTGGAGATTCACATTTAGGAGGGGATGACTTTGACCGCAAAATCGTGGATTGGTTAGCTCAAAGCTTTAAGCAAGAAAATGGAATTGATTTAAAACAAGATAAACAAGCTTTACAACGTTTAACTGAAGCCGCTGAAAAGGCTAAAATCGAGCTTTCTACTTTAACCGAAACTACTATTAGTTTGCCTTTTATTACTGCTGATCAATCAGGACCAAAACATCTTGAAGTTAAACTAACCAGACCTAAATTTGAAGAATTAGTATTTGATTTATTGAATCGTATTAAAAAGCCAGTTGAGCAATCCCTTAAAGATGCTGGTATTGACCCAAGCAAAATTGATGAAATTGTTTTAGTTGGAGGTTCAACTCGTATTCCAGCTGTTCAAAAGTTAATTAAGGAAATGGCGGGTGGAAAGGAACCAAATCAAAGCGTAAATCCAGATGAAGTGGTTGCTATTGGTGCCGCTATTCAGGCTGGAGTTTTGGCTGGCGAAGTAAAAGATGTTGTTTTGCTTGATGTAACGCCTTTATCCCTTGGAATTGAAACAAAAGGTGGCGTTTTTACTTGTTTAATTGAAAGAAATACCACCATTCCAACTCGCAAATCGGAAATATTTTCAACGGCTGAAAACAATCAAACTAGCGTTGAAATCCATGTTTTGCAAGGTGAAAGACCGATGGCTAGAGATAATAAAAGCTTAGGCCGTTTTCAGCTTTCAGGAATTCCACCAGCTCCAGCGGGAATACCTCAAATTGAAGTTATTTTTGATACTGATGCAAACGGTATTTTAAGCGTAACCGCCAAAGAAAAAGCCACTGGTAAAGAGCAAAAAATCTCAATTACCGCCACGACTAATCTTGATAAAACTGAAATTGAAAGAATGGTCAAAGAAGCTGAGTCTCATGCCACCGAAGATTCAGTGCGGAAACAAGAAGTAGAAGAGAAAAATCAAGCTGATTCATTAACTTTTGCCGCCACCAGATTATTGTCTGAATTACCAGCTAATGCTCCCGAAGATCTTAAACAAGCAGTAGAGAGCAAATCAACTGAATTAAAACAAGCCATTAAAGATGACGCCCCAATTGACAAAGTCAAAACGCTAAAAACCGAATTGGAGCAAGAATTATATAAACTTCAAGCTTGGTTACAGTCTAATCCTCAAGGGGCTGGTGATGCACAAGATGCAGAAACTAAGCCTAATACCGAAAAGACTAATGGCGATGATGATGTAATTGATGCTGAATTTAAAGCTTAGATTTTACTGAGGTGCAATGGAAAGAAAATAGAGAAAGTACCCAGGAAGAAAATTAAAAGTCAAAATAGATACGTCATGACTTTTAATTTTCTTCCTGACCTCATCCTCTCCCACTCTCCGTCCACCGCGAGAGGAGTGGTGTTCCCCTTTTCAATTGCCGAAACAATTAAGCATCGGAAGAGGCTCAGAAGGAATCCCCGACAGAGTCATCCTTCGACAGCTGAAGATTTTATAAGAAAGTTAACTGATTGAAAAACCTAACTTGGACATCTAAATTTCAAAAAGATTATAAGTACTTTGGTGGGAACTCAAAGCAATTTGCTAGGCAAGCTGTTTCTTTAATTTAACGGCCTGCCTTTCAAAGGGAATCTTAGTGTTTAGACAGTTCGGGGCTATGTTCTTCAGGGTGAGCTTTCAAGCTGGAAGATTTTTCCTTAGGCTTCGGGTCTAACTTTTTATCTGATTTTCCAAAAACTAGCTTTTTACCTTCTTCATCAAAAGAGACTTTTATAATATCCGTTTCGACAAATTCTTTACTAAGTATTTTTTCGGCCAAAACATTTTCAAGTTCCCTCTGAATAACTCTGAGTAAAGGCCTAGCTCCATCTCGGGAAATCATATCCCCACCTTCTATTTTTATACCAATTCCCGGTCTATCATTTCGCTGAGATTCAAGGCATAAAAAGTCTTTAGCTTCGGGCGAAATTTCAAAGCCTAATTCTTTAACTTCTAATCTTTTAACTAAATTAGCAACCATTAAGTCAAATACTTTTGCTAAATGTTCTTGATTGAGGCGGTGGAAAATAATAATTTCATCTACTCTATTCAAAAATTCTGGCCTAAAAGTACGCTTCATTTCTTCCATTAATTTGCCTTGCATACGCTTATAACGATGCTCCACATCCGAAGAGTCTTCCGCAGCAAAACCAATTGGCTTATCATTTTCAATTGATCTAGCTCCCACATTGGTGGTCATGATAATAATGGTATTTTTAAAACTAATTACTCTACCTCTTGAATCAGTAAGACGGCCATCATCTAAAACTTGTAATAAAATATTAAAGACTTCTGGATGGGCTTTTTCAATTTCATCAAATAAAACAACCGAATAAGGTCTTCTTCTTACTCTTTCTGTTAGCTCACCGCCTTCACCATAACCCACATAACCCGGAGGAGAACCTACCAGACGGCTAGTAGTATGCCTTTCCATGAATTCACTCATATCAACTCTGATAATGGCTTCTTCTGAGCCAAAGAAAAAAGTTGCCAAAGACTTAGCTAATTCAGTTTTTCCAACACCCGTAGGGCCAGCAAATATAAAATTACCAATTGGACGATTAGGATTTTTTAAGCCAACCCGCGCCCTTCTAATAGCCCTACTAACAGCCTTAACCGCCAAATCTTGTCCAATAACTCGCTGATGCAAAGTTTCTTCCATATGCTGTAATTTAGCTGATTCGCCTTCAGTTAGCTCTCCCACTGGTATATTTGTCCAACGGCTCACAACAGTAGCAATATCCTGTTCAGTAACTACCAAAGCCATACCTTCTTTCGAGGCTTGTTCGCGCAATTCTTTGCGCATTTCATCCAATTTGGACATTAAGTCGCTTTCCGTGTCTCTTAAGCTGGCAGCTTTTTCAAAATTTTGATCTCTAACGGATTGTTCTTTTTCTCGTCTGGCACGTCCTAATTCTTTTTCAAGTTCTTTACCTTCTGCCGGCAAGCTAATAATTTTTAGTCTGACAAATGAACTAGCTTCATCAATTAAGTCAATGGCTTTGTCGGGTAAAAAACGGTCAGCAATATAACGTTCAGATAAAGTGGCCGCCGCTTTTAAAGCTTCATCGGTAATAGTTAAATTATGGTGTTGTTCATATCTTTCACGCAAGCCACGCAAAATTTCGATTGTATCATCGACAGAAGGTTCTCCAATATTGACTGGCTGAAAACGTCTTTCCAAAGCGGCATCTTTTTCAATATGTTTGCGATATTCTTCTAAGGTGGTGGCTCCAATACATCTTAATTCACCACGAGCTAAAACAGGTTTTAAAATATTGGCGGCATCAATGGCTCCTTCAGCGGCTCCAGCTCCAACTAAAGTATGTAATTCATCAATTACCAAAATCACATTGCTGGAAGAGCGAATTTCGTCCATAATTTTTTTCAATCTTTCTTCAAATTCCCCACGATACTTGGTTCCAGCCACTAATAAGCCAATATCAAGCTGTATAATTCTTTTATCAAGTAGAAACTCAGGTACATCACCATTTACAACTCTTTGAGCCAAGCCTTCAGCAATTGCAGTTTTTCCAACGCCTGGTTCTCCAATTAAAACGGGATTATTTTTAGTACGCCTGCCCAAAATTTGTATAGTTCTTTCAACTTCGGTTTCACGTCCGACAACAGGGTCAAGCTTGCCTTCGGTGGCCGATTGAGTTAAATTAGTGCCGAATTCATCGAGGGTTGGAGTTTTGGAACGGCTATTGGAAGAAGTAGATGAAGATGAACCACTTCCACCACCAACTCCAGTACTAACAGTGCCACTTTCACTGAGCATACGCAAAATATTGCTTCGGATACGGCCAATATCAACATTTAGACTTTCTAATACTTTCGCGGCAACGCCTTCTCCTTCACGTATTAAACCCAGCAAAAGATGTTCAGTGCCAATATAATTATGGCCTAATTGCCTTGCTTCATCCCAAGCTAATTCCAATACTCTTTTAGCACGTGGCGTAAAGGGAATTTCAACTGCCACAAAACCGGAACCACGCCCAATAATTTTTTCGACTTCAACGCGCGAGTCTTTTAAATTAATTCCTAATTGTTTCAGCGTTTTGGCGGCTATACCAGTGCCTTCACCGATAAGACCTAATAAAATCTGTTCAGTGCCAACAAAATTATGCCCCAAGCGTCTAGCCTCTTCCTGAGCTAGCATTATTACTTTTATGGCTTTTTCGGTGAATCTTTCAAACATGCTCAACCTCTAAAAAAATGTTCACTATAGGTTTAAGTACCCATTTGCTTCTAGTCTAACATTCATATATTTTTTAGGTAACTATGATTAATACAGATTATTGAAAAATAATTTCAGTCAAGACCCAGCATTTGAAAGCTTACAATCAGGCTTTTTGCTTTAAAAAATTTTAATTTAATATGTTAAGGGTTTTCTTTCTATATGTAAATATTTATACTTAGATGAATCAGTTGAGAAGTTAAAGTTCGTTTCCAGTCAATACTAAAAGAATAAAAGAAATAGACTATAATTTTTTTATATAAAACTTTAGCTTTGAGTCCTTTAAAACAACTTATTAAAAAAATGCTGACTTTTGAAGTTAAAAATATTGGCGTAGTAAAAGAAGCAATTATTGAAGTTGGCGGCTTGAGCTCTGATTAAAATGATTTAGGGATTACCATGATTAAGCACTTTAGAGTAAAACCGTAAAAATAAAAATCATAGTTCATCATTTAATCGGTGTAATCAGAGTTCAAGACAGTTTAGGTCTATCTGTGATTCAGCCGGAAATTATAATAATTGAAAAAAATAGGTATAATTTAAGTAATTAAAAATATAAAATCAATTGAATTTTAATGTTTAAAAAGTTTACTTATAAGTATTGGCAAGATGGTAATTGGCTAGTGGGTCAGTTAAATGAAATAGATGGAGTATTTAGCCAAGGTCAAACATTAGAAGAGCTTGAAGTAAACTTGGCAGAGGCTTTTACTCTTATGTTATCAGAAGACAAGGAATTAATAAAAGACTTAAAAATCAGAGAATTAGAGCTTGAAATATGAAAAGGCAAGAAATTGTAAAAAATCTTGAACGCTTAGGATGCCTTTTAAAACGTAATGGTGGAAATCATGATATTTATTATAATCCTCAGACAAATAAATCAGCTCCCATTCCAAGACATAAAGAAATTTCAGATTCATTGTACAAATTAATTTTAAAGCAATTACAAATTTTCAATTAATCGTCTGAACACGATTTACAGGATTCAAAGATTAACAGGATTTGTAAAATATTATTTATTGATGAATTGAAAGTCTTGACTCAAAAGGCAAATTGGCGAAATGTGGAAAATCCTAAAATTCATTTAATCCTAAAAATCTTAATTCAGACAATCTGCGTCCGTCTGTGATTCAGAAGTGCTTGCAGATTTGTCATTGTAGTAATTAAGAAAACTATCAACTATTTTGTCAAAATCTGATTGGTTGCAAAACTTTGTTGAAGTGGCAATTAGTTCCGCTATTGACTTTCCTGCTTCAAGTTGCCAAGAATTTTCCCCATTAAACTTTTTAGTCTCAATTCTCTCTATTGTCAATGGCGAACCAAAATATTCTTTAAGTTCTTTTATAAAATCGGTAATGTTTTCTTGATCCATAGTTGGCCAGTCATTCATTGCATCTAGAAACCAAATAGCAAGGTCTTTTAATTTATGGTCTTTGGCGTCGATATCAACTAAGTTCCAAAGTGTCGAATATGTCGTAATTTTGTTATCCATTGTCTGCTAAACCCACTATCAACACTTAACAATTATATAAACCACCCTACCATTTTTACAATCTGCTCAACAATTCATCCAAAAGTTCTAGCTGTTCATCAGATGAGTTTAAATCACTTATTTTTATTAGAATTTTAAATTTATTTTCGCTTCTATTCTCTTGCAAAGCCAGTTTATCCGTAATCCATTTAGGCAAATGAGCTTGCAGACTTTTCCAAAGCGTAAAATTAAAATTACTGGCTTTAATATTTAGCTCAATAAAATTACCCATCGGACGAATTAAACCAAAAACTCCCGCGTCACTAGCCAAAATACGCAATTTTACAATTTTAATTAAATTAATAACGACAGTCGGTATTTTTCCGAAGCGATCCTGCCATTCATCTTTGAGAGCCTGTAATTGTAATAAACTTTGTACTTCCGAAAGCCTATGATATTCTTTCATTCTCAAAGTATCGTCTTCAATCCAGTCAATTGGAATATAAGCATTAATTTTTAAATCAAAGGTTGGCTTTTCCTCAAGGCTTAAAAACGGTTTTGTACTTGTTTTACTTTCATTTTTTTGCAAACCAAATTGCTCTTTTAGCTTGCTAATGGCTTCATTTAACATTTCACAATAAAGCTCAAAGCCAATACTTACCATTTTCCCGTGCTGCTGAGAGCCTAATAAATTCCCAATTCCTCTAATTTCCATATCTCTCAAAGCAATCTGATAGCCTGACCCCAAATGACTATAACGTGAAATCGCTTCCAATCTGGCTTTGGCTTGTTCATTTAATTTTTCCTGCGGGGCATGTAATAAAAGCGCATAACCTGGCCTAGATGGATCGTTAGAGCGACCAACTCGACCTTTTAATTGATATAGCTGCGAAAGCCCCAATCTGTCAGCATTTTCAATAATCATAGTATTGGCATTCGGTATATCAAGACCATTTTCAATAATTGAAGTAGCCAACAAAACGTCAAAGTCATGATTATGAAAAGCGGCCATCGATTCGGAAATATCTTTTTCATTCATTCGTCCATGTGCAATCCTGAAAGAAGCCTCAGGCACTAATTTCATTAATTCAATGGCTTTATTTTCAATGGTCTCAATGCGATTATGCAAATAAAAAATTTGTCCGCTTCTTTCAATTTCCCGGATAATAGCGGCCCGTACCAATTGTAAATTATTTGGAGCAATTTGCGTTTTAATCGGAACGCGGCCTGGGGGAGCAGTGCTAATTAAAGACATTTCCCGAATGCCACTTAAAGCCATATGCATTGTTCGTGGAATTGGTGTTGCTGAGACTGTTAAAACCGAAACACTAGCTTTTAAAGCTTTTAATTTTTCTTTATGCCCAACCCCAAACTTCTGCTCCTCATCAATGACAATTAAGGCTAAATCTTTGAATTCCAAACCTTTCCCCAAAATAGCATGTGTCCCAATCACCAAATCCACTTGCCCCTGATTAATTCTTTCAAAGACGGCTTTTTTATTTTGCCCGCTTAAAGCCCTTGTTATCAATTCAATTTTGACGGGAAATTGCCCAAATCGCTCGCTGAAAGATTTAAAATGTTGTTGTGCTAAAATAGTGGTCGGAGCCAAAACAGCCACCTGTTTGCCAGCCATAATTGCTTTAAAAGCACATCTAATAATTACTTCCGTCTTACCAAAGCCAACATCTCCGCATAATAAGCGATCCATAACCAAACCCGATTCCATATCATTTTTAATTTCATTAATGGCTTTTAACTGGTCAGGTGTTTCACGGTAAGAAAAACTATCTTCCAATTCTTGTTGCCACGGAGTATCTTGCCCAAAATTAATTCCAGCTTCCAATGAGCGTTTGGCATAAAGTTCTAAAAGTTCTTCGGCTATTTCTTCAACTGCTGCACGAGCCTGTTTTTTGGCTTTATCCCAGTCATGCCCACCCAAACGCGATAATTTTACACTTTGCCCATCTGCATTTCCTTTGTATAAAGTTAGCAAATTCATCTGCTCAACCGGCACATTCAGCAAGTCTCCGCTGGCATATTCAATGGCTATATATTCTTTTTTTTGCTTGTCTAATTCAATGAGCTTGAGTTTTAAAAATTTGCCAATTCCATGTTTTAAATGCACCAAAAAATCACCCGCTCTAATTGAATCTAAATCAAGTGGAATAAAGTCTTCGGGTTTACTTTGATGTTTTTTGCTAGCTCCCAGAACGGCTTTTTTATTAAATAATTCATAATCAGTAAAAATTATTTTATTTTCAGTCGCAAAGCCTCTGTCCAAACCGATTGGTTCAATAAATTCGCAATTTGTTAAGTTTTCTAAATTTTGGCTTAAGTTTTTTTGGCCTTCCACCGAAGTGGAAAAATAAATTTGTTTTTGGGAATTTTGAAAGCTTATATTTTCTAAAATATATTTATCGATTTCTTCTAAATTGGCTCTGAATTGGGGAATTAATTCGGTTTTAAAATCTAAAAAATTATCTTCGGAGCTTTCAGACAAATGTAATTCTAATTTGTGCGGGAAATTTTCTAAAGAAGCTTTCACTTTAAGCGGTAATTCAATGAATTCAGTTAATAATTCTTTTTGGGAAGCGGGCAAAGCTTTTCTTTCAAGCTTATGTTCTAATTCTTGTAAATTTCTCTGGTAAGCTTGCTCTAGCTGTGCATAAATTGAGAGAGGTTCATCTAAAATCAATAAGCCATTTTTCGGAAAATAATCAAGCGGCAAAAAATAATTATTCTCCTGAATCCAAGGCAAAAAACGCTGAAATTGCTTTTCAAAACTTTCTAAATCGGCCAACCAAAAATACTTTTGAGCTTCGTCTAATTCATTGGCAAAAACTCTTAATTTATTTTTTAAACCGTCCAAATTATTGCTAGTAGCCAAATTTAAAGGCAAAAGCCCACAAATATTATATTCAGTAATTTCCCTGGAATTAATTGATCTTTGCGTCCAAGGCTCAAAAAACTTTAGGCTTTCAATTTCATCATCCGAAAAGCTCAGCCGAATTGGCAAATCATTAATTTGATTAACTGGGAAAATATCGAAAATTTCACCTCTCACCGAGAATTGTCCAATTTCTAAAACAGTATCAGTGCGTGAATAACCAAGTTCAACAAGCTTTTTAGCTAAATCAATTGAATTTACTTTTTGCTTTTGCTTAATTAAAACTTGGTTATTTTTAAACTGGTTTGGATGGCAAACCGAAAGACTTAAAGCTTTGGGCGGACATAAAGTTAAATTAGTTTTGGTCTTTGTATTATTATTTGACCACTGTGCAAAGACTTGAGAAATTTGGGCAAAATAATTTTCACTTTCACTTAAACCTTCTAGCGGGGAAACTTGACTTTGCGGAAACATATTAACTTCAAAATTGCCTAATCTTTTAATCTGATTAGCGAGCTTATGAAAATTATTATGATTAGAACTAATAAAACAAATTGGCTGAGAGAGCTGATTATTTAAAGCACTAATAAAACTGACTTGGCTAGCTTGCGTAAACCCACAAGTTTGAATAGACTTTTGAGACTTTATTCTATTTAAAAGAACATGAAATTTGTCTTCTGATGACCAAAGTGAAAGATTTGTATTTTGCATTTAATTATTATAATAAATTTTTGCATTATTTTTTTATTAAGTACAATACACAACTTTCAGAACTATACTTAGGCAATAAAGCTTAATCATAAATATTCCTTCGGTGTCCAACTTTAAAAACTTCTACTATTTTAATGGAATCCTCAATTAAATACAAAATTCTATAATCTCCAATTCTTAGCCTATATTCATTCTCAGCAGCCTTTAACTTTTTACAGCCATTTGGTCTTGGCTCATTAGATAGATTATAAATTGCTCTAAAAATTCTTTTTGCTAATTCGTCAGAAAGCTCTGATAGTTCTTTATTTGCTCTTTTTGTAATTTTGACTTCATATGTCATTCAAACTAAAACCTCTCTGCTCCAAAGAATCTTTTAGCGAACTGGTAGAATCATTCTTCCGCAGAGAAATAATTACTCTATCAATTAAATCTTCTAAGTCTTCTTCAGAGTAATTTTTAGCAAGTTCAATAAATAAAGTATCTCTCGCTTCTCCCGGCAGAGAGTTAAAGGCAATATTGAAAATCTCTACTTGTGCTTGATCTTTATTCATTTTAAAACCTCTCTAACTTACTTTTTAAATCTTTGAAATAAACTTTGTGTTTTCTTATTTCCGCTAACCTATATTTTAAAGCTTCCCAAGCTTCTTGTTTTATTTCTTGATTATTAGGATTTTCAATGAGTAATTTTTTATATCTTTCAACCTCACTATTACACCATTCTCCCATTAGTGAACTATAAGAACTGATTAAAGCATCATACTTTAGAATATCTTCCTTCTCATTCAAAAACTCATATAAAAATCCTTCTTTTAGAACTTCATTAAAAGAAATAAAAAGCACTCTGGTAAACTTAAAATGTTGAAAGCAATTCTTCCAAGAGCCGATGATAAAATATTCTTCAAGCTCTTTGTGTTGATTTTCTAAATCATCTAGAATAGAAAGGTTAAACTCAATTTCTTTCACAGTATTACGTCTTAATCTTTTCTTTTTATTTATTAATTCTCTTTTTTCTTTTAGCTGGTGAACTAGATCATTTACAACTAGTGCAAAAAAAGCCGAAGCAATAATAGGAATAATACTAAGCCAATCTTTTGTTTCTATATTCATAATTCATAATTTGCTTAAAAATAATTTGTATTATATTCATAATAAAATACTACTCTTTTCTGTCAGGATGTCCCCACCAGCTTCTTGGGTTTTGAGATTTAGGCGGATAATGTTTTTCGAGGGCATTAGTAACATCTTTCATTGAGCCTTCTGGCTTAACCCATTTATCAATTAAATCAGGAAAATCCATCTTGCAGTTTTCACATTTTTTATTATTATAAAAGCGAATTGGACACCAAAAAGATTCAACATTGCGTAGCATTTCTGCTCCTAAAGAATAAACTCCAGTCATCCAGTCGCAATATAAACACCAAATCAAATCATGTCCAACTAAACCTTCAAACTTTTGTCTAGAAACATTAATCCATTCAGCCTGATTGTATTTAGGGAATCGTAAAACTGCTACTAGACCAGGATAGAAAATTAATTGCCCTACACGAATACTCAGAAAAATTGGTAAAGCTGGAATAGTCAGCCAAAGCCCTAAGTGATTTCTAACTACTCCTACAATTTTATCTAATGAATGCCTAATCTTAATCTTGGCGTGTGGGTTGGCTAGTTCATGCACTATACAAAAAACCTGCATTCCCAAAAACTGTCCTAAAAGACAAATACCAAAACCAGCCCAACCCCATAATATACCAAATACAGTCCAAGGAATCCAAGTTAATAAGCTAAAAATAATATCCAGCAATGGCGCTTTCGTGATGGCCTCGGTAAAACGGTAAGCTAAAATAATGAGGCCAATAATCGCAAGTTCCCAACTAAATGCACAAAGTAAGCTTAGATAAAAAGACATAGTAATAGTAAAAAGCAAGGTAAAAAATAAAAATTAACTTTAGCACTTTTCTTAAAGACAGTTAGCTAAAAACTTTACTAATCTCTTAAACCGGCAGAGTCAGTCAAGTAATTTAAACAGGACAAATTCGATATTCATTTTTTAACCTCTTTAACTTACTTAAAACAGAAAATCTGTTCTTTCCTGTTTGGGTCGTTAAATTTCATTAGTTTTAAGGATTTTAAAACATTCACCATTGCCATTCATTACTGAGCGATAACTGTTGATAGCTTCAATTAATAAATCATAGCGAACCGAATCAATTTGGGTGACATGCTGTTTAATGGCTTTCATTTTTAAATCAAAATAAGGTTTTATATCTTCACAATATTGCACTTCAGTCATTAATGGGTAAATTTCATAAGCTAAAATTTTGCTTACACTCCAAGGTTCGCCTTTTGCCTCCTGAAACCAATTACCACGTGCTTTATTAATGGCTTTTAGGGCAATTTTATTAGTACTTTTATGGTCTGAATGAGATTCTTCCGCTTGTGGAATATAAACAATATTTGGTTTAATTTCTTTAATAAGTTGAGTAACTTTAATCAAAACATTAGAATTTTCTTCTAAAAAACCGTCTGGTTCATGTAAAAAATAT
Organism: Synechococcales cyanobacterium bin2.concoct.b11b12b14.033; assembly: GCA_013298875.1. Classification (GTDB taxonomy): domain Bacteria; phylum Cyanobacteriota; class Vampirovibrionia; order Caenarcaniphilales; family Caenarcanaceae; genus JAAFJH01. The sequence continues at coordinate 7,537 of JAAFJH010000004.1, read as the reverse complement.
AAGTTTTGGCTTTTAACTCCTAAAACCTCAGTTCCACTTTTTGCTTCAGCTTCTCTTAAATTGGCTAAAGTTTTTTTATCGTATTGTTGGCTACCAGCATCGCCGGAGGTTAAATAAATAATAAAAACTTGTTTGCCCGCTTTTGTATATTTGGCAATTGATCCTCCACAGCCAATAATTTCATCATCCGGGTGAGCAGCAAAAAATAATATTCGTTCATCATTTAGCTCATCAGATAGCGTACTTAAACTTAATAAAAAAATAAAAATTAAATAAATTAAAGATTTCATGATTATTAGTTTTTGCTCTTGTCTTAATTTTTGCTTGAATTAGAATTTGCTGGATGAACAAATTAGATTATAAGTGAGTTTGGGTATTTAAAATATATGGCAGACCCAATTTATAATAATTATTTTGCACCGCTGGATAATTTAGCTGGTTCATCTTTCGGCTCAAACCGGGAAGTTATGGCTGAAAATATTATTAATAAAAAAAATAATACTAATGATAAAAATCCAGAAAACTTCAATGACTTATTAACTAAAAATACTACTCAAAAAGGCTTGGCTTCCTATGGAGGTTGTCATTCTTTAACGCCTATTAACTGCGGAGATGCTACAAAATCAATTAAAGATAGTAGAGAAGCCAGCGAAAAAAGTATTCAAGGTAGTATTTCAAATATTTTAAATGCTGATAAGCCAGGCTATAAAAAAGTTTTACCTTTTAAAGATGCAAATGGTAATTTGATTGAGGAAGCTACCCAAGGTAGATTAGAAAAGACCAATTGGCCTTTAGATTTATCGATAGATGGAATGGGAGAAGGTTTTAAACTGCATAATGGTAATTATACGCGTGATGGTCGTTTCAAATTTGATATTCAGGGTCGTTTGGTAACCGTTGAAGATGAAATACCTTTAGAAATATGTTATGAAGAAAGTGCCCCGATTGATTGGAGTTTAAAAAAAATAAAAATTGACTCAGAAGGCAAAGTCAGGGATTTGGAAAATGGTGATATTTTAGGCAAAATTGAAGTTAATAAAAATAAAGAAAGCACTATCAGACAAGGTTATATAGAAAGGCCAGATATAAATTTACCGCTTGAGTTTATGGGATTAGCACAAAAATTAAGATTAGTTGATTTGAATAATAATTTATCTAGTTTAGGAACAAAGTTAGACGGAGAGGCTTTACAATTAGTGAAAGGTTTATAGATTTATAATTAACTTACGCTGAATTTAATTTGATGAAAGTATTATTAACGGGCTTAACCAGCTTTACGGGTACTCATATTGCTAAAGTTTTTTTAGAATATAATAATTCAACTGAATTTGAAGTTTATGCCCCAATTCGTTATTCCAAACAAGCTTATAATGGCCTTAAAGCTCAGCGATTGAATTTAGTAAAAAATATACATTTAATCGAAAACCAAGATATTTCCCAGCATAGTTTTATTGATTTGGTGCAAGAAATAAAACCGGATATTTTTATTAATCATGCTGGCTACATTGATAACTACCGCTCAGACGATTTTGACTTTTTGAAGCACTTAGAAATTAATTTAAAAAATATAAAAGTTTTAACCCAAACTCTTAAACATAATCAGTGCAAATTAATTATACATACTGGCAGTGCCTTTGAACCCGACGGCGATTATAGCAAATACGGAGTTTCGCCTTATGGAGTAGCCAAAAAAATGGTTTGGGATATGTTGGTTTTTTGGTGCCAAAAGCATAAAATTCCCGCTGCCAAAATTATAATTCCTAATCCGTATGGGCTTTTAGAAAATCAAGACAGGCTTTTAGCGGTTTTTCATCAAAAGTTGGCCAAACAAGAAAATATTGATTTGTATAGTTCAGGTGATATCCGAAATAATATTAAGGCGGAAAATTTAGCGGATTATTACTTAAAAACAGCTTTATTGGCTGGCGGTGAATTACCCGAAAATTATGTTTTGGAATTAAAACCAACTGGACATATTGAAACGCAATTGAATTTTATTTTAAGAGCTTTGCAAGAGCCTGAATATGGTTATAGTTTGGATTATATAAAAAAGTTTTTGATTTTACATACTTAACTTAAGTTCGATGAGTAGCTAAAAAAGAAAATAAACGAAAAGAAACGACTTTTTTTATGGTATTTTTGAAAATAATTAAAGTTTGACATAATTAAATTCATTCTTTTGAAAGCTGTGAATCAGACCAATAATTTAAATTTACTAACCAAAAAAATGCAAAAAGCTCTTGAATTAGAGGAGAAAGCAAAGTTTATTAATTTAGATGGTCATAGCCAAACTTTTGCATTATTCATGCACGACTCATTTAAAACTTTATTTGTAAATCATGATTTGTATGGAGCCGTAAATTTAAAAGAAAAATATAAACTTTATGCCAATTTAGACATTTTTGCCCGCTTAGAAATTATTAAAGAAAGTAAAAAATTTTTAAATACACTCAAACATGATTTGGACTCACCAAAAGAGTTAATGGAAGAGCCATCAGAAACTATTAAGGCCGAAAAAGAAATCAAATTTAGAAAAGAATCAATTTGGGAAACTGAAATTAAGTGGGCTGCTGGAGTTGGGCCTTTATTAGCTAAAACTTTAAACAAATTAAATATTTTTACCGTTCAAGATTTGTTATTTTATTGGCCACGTGAGCATTTGGACTTTAGTAAAAAATTATATATTAAAGAAGTTAAAGCCAGTGAAGACGTAACTATTATTGGCACCATCAGCAAAGTCAATATTTTCGCCAGCCCACGCAATGCTAATTTATTAATTTTTAGCGTTCATATTACCGACTCAACTGGCACAATCAGCCTTAACAAGTTTATTGCGGGTCGTTCGGGTAAGTTTTTGGCTGAACAATATAAAAAACAATTTCCGCTGGGGGCTTTAATTATAGCTTCGGGGCGAGTGCAGTTTGACAGGCAAACCCGTTATCAATTAACTAATTTTTCGACGCAAATCCTCGAAGAAAGCACTGAAGGCATTGGACAAATACCCGAGCAAAATAATATTGAATTAGCCTGCATGGTGCCTATTTATGGTTTAACTGAGGGTTTATCGCAAATAAGATTAAGGCGAATTATCAAAAAAAACCTTGAAAAGTATAAACCAATTATTCAAGAAACTTTAACCGATGATTTAAAACAAAAATACCATTTAAATAATTTGATTGAGTCAATTGAAGAAATGCATTTCCCGGCTTCGGCCGAAGGTTTAGAAAAAGCTAAAAACCGTATTATTTTTGAAGAATTTTTCTTTTTACAATTGCCTTTAGCTTTGAAACGCTATACAAAATCGCAAAGTTTGGAGCTTTCTGACAGCCAATCAATTAAACGTATTTTGAATTTAAGCCCAGATGGTTATGTCAATAAGCTTTTACAAAATTTACCCTTTGAATTAACTAAGGCTCAAAAAAGAGTATTTAATGAAATTATTGCTGATTTAAGTAAATCAATCCCGATGAATAGATTGGTGCAAGGCGATGTTGGTAGTGGTAAAACCATTGTGGCTTTATTGTGTATGTTATCTGCGATTGAAAGAAATCAACAAGCGGCTTTAATGGCTCCGACTGAGATTTTGGCTGAACAACATTTTCGTAAATTTCAGGAATTAATTTTGCCTTTAAACTTAAGAGTTGGTTTATTAATTGGCTCGCAAAAAGTGGCGGAAAGAAGAGATACCTTAGCTGGTTTAGCGAATGGCCAAATTCAATTGGTGGTTGGTACTCATGCTTTGATACAAGAAGGAGTGGATTTTGATAATTTAGGTTTAGTAATTATCGATGAACAGCACCGCTTTGGCGTTAAGCAAAGAGATTTATTACGTAAAAAAGGAAATAGTAATGAATTTGACTTTATTGATTGCTTGCATATGACAGCCACTCCGATTCCACGAACCTTAGCTTTAACTATGTATGGCAGCTTAGACTTATCCGAAATTGATGAATTGCCGCCAGGCCGTAAACCAATTAAAACCAAAATTATACCCAGCCCACAAAGAAGGCCTGCTCACGAATTTGTCAAAAAACAATTATCTGCCGGCCGACAAGCTTATATTGTTTATCCACTAATTGAAGAGTCTGAAACCATTTCCGCTAAAGCTATAACTGAAGAAGCTATTAAGCTTGAAAAAACTTATGCAGATTATAAAATTGGTATTATTCACGGTAAATTATCGCCCGACGAAAAAGAAAAAGTAATGCGAGACTTTCGGAATAATGAAATCCAGCTTTTAATCGGAACTACTGTTATTGAAGTAGGAGTTGATGTACCCAATGCAACTATTATGATTATTGAAAATGCTGAAAGGTTTGGCTTAGCTCAATTACATCAATTAAGAGGTCGTGTGGGGCGTGGCGGAGAGCAGTCTTATTGTTTTTTATTCGGAGATGGGAAATCAGCTACTAGCTTAGAACGGCTAAAAATAATGGAATTAACTGAAAATGGCTTTATTATTGCCCAAAAAGATTTGGAATTAAGAGGGCCGGGTGAATTAATTGGTACACGACAAAGCGGTTTATCGGATTTTGCCTTAAACAGTTTGGTTAATCAAGGTGATATTTTAGAACAAGCTTTGGGAGCCGCCAGGTTATTTGCCCAAGAATATAAGCTGGAAGATTTGCCGGTGGCTGGCCAACATAAAATAAAATATTTAAAAACGATGAGTGAGCTTTTGGAAAGCGGTTAGATTTGTCTTTATTATTTCAAAGGGATTGTCAAATTTATATCAAAAGGTTCTCCTAAATAAGGAAGAAGCTTTCTGGCTGCTATATAAGGATTTCCTACCATGATAGCTCCAGTCAATCCAGCTGATTCTAATCCAATTGGTGTATTTAATTGTCCCTTCAATGCTAATACCGCCTCTGGAATGAAAGGAGAAACTAAGGAAAAGTAGCTTTTTCCTCCATCCTTTTTATGAACATTATTAAAATTAAAGGTATCGCTAATTTGTAACATACGTATTTTTGTTTGTATGTCTTCGGTAAATTTATAGGAAAATCTGCCTAAAGCACGACCTAATTGGTATGTTGGATTATAAGCATTTTTTATAATATCTCCGTTAGAAAACAATTCAAAATAATTTTGACAATAATCTTCATAAGAAATATGACCCTGGGTTTCTTTAGAGCTTACTGATTTTTTCTCACAAGTATCAATTATAAGCTTAACAACATCTTCCGAGAATTCTAATTCTTGCTGCCTTGCTGGGCTACCTTCTTTTGCCATATATTTAATTGCTGCTTGCAATGGTAAAGGTAATTTCCCAAATTCTATATTATCACCAACTGGTAATCTCTCAGGATGAGCTGATTTTAATGCTCTTATAAATTGACCTACAGAAGTACGTTTAATAGGATTTTTAGCCGCTTCACCTAATAATTCTGTAACTTCTTGCATTCTTGCTATTCTGGAAGATTTAGGCTCTTTTAAAGCATCAACCCCAAATTTTGCTACCGAAGGTAAACGCTTTAAATCTTGAATGAGTGGGTTATAAGCATTTCCCAAAAACTGTCCTACCCGTTGAATTGTTTTCATTATTAAATTTTTTAATATATTTACGATTTAAAAAAGATTGTATCAATACTCTTAGCTATTTTCAAATAATTTTATAGATTTATTTTAGAACAAGCTTTGGGAGCGGCTCGATTATTTGCCGGTGGCTGACCAACATAAAATAAAATATTAAAAAACTATGAGTGAGCTTTTGGAAAGCGGTTAAATTTGTTTTTATTTAATTAATCCTGAAATTCAACAATTAATTTTAAATTATCACTATAATCATAATCCCCAGGAGCTAAGCCATCTTTGAGCGAAAACGAATCTACATAACCTTCTATTTCAAAAGGTGCAATTAAAGATTGATCAAATTCTGGATTTACAAACTCAGTGGATAAGGCTTTATTGCCAATATTTCCTTTTAAGTTAATTTTGATTATTTGCTTAGTTTCTGAGTTAATAGCATTGATTTGCGAAGATGGTAATCTAACAATACATTTGCTGACTGAATTAGGTGACCGTAAAACTAAATTGCCGATAATTCGTATATTAGGTCGGCTTGTATTTACTTCTCCCGACATTATCTCGGCGGGGCTTAAATAATAATCATTTTTACTGACGTTTTTTAAAAAATTTACCCAAAAAACATGATTAGTCTGTTTAATTGCCTGGTTTTCGGTTTTACTATTTTCAGGTTTAGCAGCCCAACTGGAATTGGAAAATAAATTTGAACTAAATATAAAAATCAACAGGAAAAAAGATGAAAATCTGAGCATATTAAATATAAAGATACTATCTGAGTAATTTAAACCCAATTCTAAAATGAATAATTCAATTAAATTAATTTGGTTTTCAATCTTTAGCGTCAGCTTTTTCAGCTCTTTTTTTAGCTCTTCTGCCCAAGCCGACTCTATTAATGTACCGTTAATCTTTTTAATCTCAATCAATTCAAATAAAGCCGGCGGTCAGCTTTATAATTCATTAGTTGGTCCTAGCAAATTGTCCAGAAATCTTGACTCTTTTAACTGGAAGAAAGGAAAACAACAAACTAATGATTATCAAATTAATGGTGCTATTTATACCAATTGCCCAACAAGCCGTTGTAATGGGAATAATGGTATTTTAGTTGAAGTTTCTCCAAATCCGCTAAAGCTGACTAATGGCTACTCAGAAATTACTATGGATTTAAGAGGTTTAATTGGAACTCAAGTGGTAAGCAAAAATAGTGGAAAGTCAGGGGTTAAATTAAAAAAAAGCCCCATTTCTACCAATTTGGGTTGGCAATCTGATATTGAGATTATTGGAGATATTGATGAAAGTAGTATTTCTTTCGAAGACAGACCCGGTGATTATACTGGCACTTTTACCATTCAAGCTTCCAAAATTTAATTTAAACTTTGCTTAATTGTATTTGCTTGATTGCGGTTGCTACAGCAGGTGCTACTCTTTCGTCTAAAGCATCTGGAATTATATAATCTTTGGTCAATTCTTTATCGGTAATTAAGTCTGCAATCGCTTTAGCAGCGGCTAATTTCATTTTTTCAGTTACTTTTTTAGCTTTACTGTCCAAAAGACCCCTAAAAAATCCAGGAAAGCATAAAACATTATTAATTTGATTCGGAAAATCTGAACGTCCGGTGGCCATAACTGCTACATGAGGAGTGGCTATATCTGGGTCAATTTCTGGAATCGGATTAGACATGGCGAATATAATCGGTTCAGAAGCCATTTTTTTAATATCATTCAAGTTAATTAAATTAGGACCCGATAAACCCATAAATAAGTCAGCGCCTGCCAAAACCTCTTTTAAACTGCCTTTTTCTTTATTCGGATTTGAAATTAAAGCAAATTCTTCTTTAGCGGAATTCATACCTTCAGCACGGCCTTCATAAATAGTCCCAATGCGATCACAAATAATTAAGTTTTTAACTCCGGCTAATAAAAATATTTTACTACAAGCAATTCCAGCTGCCCCAGAACCAGAAACTACCACTTTAATTTGATCAATCTTTTTGCCAGTTAATCTTAATGAATT
>JAAFJH010000039.1 GCA_013298875.1 Synechococcales cyanobacterium bin2.concoct.b11b12b14.033 | reverse complement strand
AAGACCGACTAATAGTCAATATTGTTTATATAAAAGCTATGATTTAATGATGGAAGAATTGATTTCAATTGTCATTCCTGCTTACAATGAGGAGGCAAGATTAATAAGCACTTTAAAAAAAATATTTGCTTTTATTAATGCGGCTCATTTAAAAGCCGAAATAATTGTTGTGAGTGATGGCAGCACTGACCGCACCAAAGAATTGGTTTTGCAAGAATTTGGGGATCAATTGAATTTTATTGAATTGCCTTTTAATATGGGAAAAGGAGCGGCTGTTCGGGAAGGCGTTTTGAAGAGTAAAGGTGATTTGGTTTTATTTACAGACGCTGATGGCTCAACACCAATCGAAGAGTTAAATAAATTAAAACTTAAAATACAAGAAGATTTTGATTTGGTGATTGGTAGCCGAAAAGATTCTAATTTGGTGAATAAAAAACAACCTTTTTACCGCATTGTCATTGGACGGCTTTTTAATATAATTGCTAAGTGTTTGATGGGCATTCAGGTTGAAGATACCCAATGTGGTTTTAAATTGATTAAGGGCGAAATTGGTCGGAGTTTATTTGCCCAAATGAAAATTAACGGTTTTTCTTTTGATGTCGAGCTTTTGTATTTAGCGGCTAAAAATAATTTTAAAATAAAAGAAGAGGCTGTCATTTGGATTAATGATGAGCGTAGTAAAGTTAATGTTTTGCTTGACCCAGTTAAAATGTTTTTTGACTTAATTAAAATACGAATTATTCATCTATAAAACCAATTATGGAAACTCAAACTAATAAAGCTATTTTACTTTTATCCTGCCCGGACACACTTGGGGTGGTAGCCAGAATTTCGCATTTTATTTTTGAAAGGCGTGGCAATATTATTAATTTGGAGCAGCATGTAGATACTGAAGACAAAATGTTTTTCATGCGAATTGAATGGGATTTAAAAGACTTTACAATTCCAACTGAAGATTTAAATGAGGCTTTTGCACCACTTGGCAAAGAATTTAAAGCGGACTGGACAATTCAGTTAATTAATAGTTCTTGCAAACCGAAAGTGGCTATTTTTGTTTCAAAATATTCGCATTGCCTGCTCGATTTGATTTGGCGGCAACAAACCGGGGAATTAAATTGTGATTTTTCGGTAATTATTTCTAATCATGCTGAGCTTGAGCCAATTGCTAAAAATTATAATCTTGACTTTCGGCTTTTTTCGATTAATAAAGAAAATAAACTTGAACAGGAGCAGAAAGAAATTGCTCTTTTAAAAGAATATAAAATTGATTTAATTGTTTTAGCTCGTTATATGCAGGTTTTGACCGACAATTTTATTGCTGAGTTTCCGCATCGCATTATTAATATTCACCATTCTTTTTTGCCCGCCTTTATCGGTAGTAATCCGTATAAGCAAGCTCAAGACCGTGGCGTAAAAATCATTGGTGCCACTAGCCATTATGCAACCGCTGACCTTGATGAAGGCCCAATTATTCAGCAAGACATTACACGTATTAGCCATAGTGATTCTTTAAATGATTTAATTTGTAAAGGACGAGACTTAGAGAGAACTGTTTTGGCGAAAGCGGTTAAGCTTCACCTAGAGAGTAAAATTTTAGTTTATAATCATAAAACAATTATTTTTGAAAGCTAAATTTGAATTTACTAATTAGAAGATGACTCTTGCATAATAAAAAATTAATATTAAAAGTTTAAGAGGTGTCATATTTACATTTCAGGCACTGTTAATTAGACTTAAGGAAGTCCATAAAAAAAGCGTTTTAAATAATGACTCAAAAGAAAAGAATTAGTATCAAAATTGCCGGAGCGCAAGGTCAAGGAGCTGGTTCTGGAGGCCAAGGTCTGTCCAAAGTTTTAAAAAGAGCTGGCTATCATGTATTTGGGGTCTTTGATTTTATGTCTCTGATCAAGGGGGGACACAGTTTTTATCAAATTAGTTTTTCTGATCAAACAATACATGCTAACACTGAAAAGTTTCATATTTTATTATGTTTTGACCCGCAAAATACAGAAGAAACAGTTGCAGACATTGAAACCTTAAATGAAGGTGGTTTATTTTTTGTAGATGATGCCGTAGTGTTAAAACCTGAAATAACAGTTGCTATCGAAAAAGTTGGGGCTAAATTATGTCCAATTCCAATGATAAGGCTCGGCACTGAAATTGGCGGAAACCGCATTATGGGCAATACTGTTGGTCTGGGAGCCATTGTTGGGTCTTTGAAAATTCCTTTTGATTTTCTAGACGAAGTTGTTCAGCAAAATTTTGCCAAAAAAAGTAAAGAAATTGCCGCTAGTAATTCAGCCGTTGCCAAAGCTGGTTATGATTATGGTTTAAGTAATTTTGGTGATTCGTTTAAATTTGAAATGCCAAACGCTAAAAAAGAAAAAACTGCTGGTAATATGCTTATCAATGGTAATGAGGCGATTGCTTTTGGTTCTTATGTCGGTGGTTGTCGTTTTGTGTCAGCCTACCCTATGACACCGGGTACTTCAGTTTTTGAATGGTTTACCAAAAGTAATTCTAAATTAGGGGTAGTTACTAAGCATACCGAAGATGAAATTGCAGCTATTTGTATGGCTATTGGTGCAGGACAAGTTGGTGCCAGGGCTATGACTTCAACTTCAGGTGGTGGTTTTTGTTTAATGGTTGAAGCACTTGGTTTAGCGGGCATGACTGAAGTTCCAGTTGTAATTGTTAATGCTCAAAGAGGTGGTCCATCAACTGGTTTGCCAACTAGAACAGAGCAATCAGATTTATTATTTGCTATTAATGCTTCTCATGGAGAATTTCCACGTATTGTTTTAACACCTGGCACAATTGAGCAATGCTATGAAGCTGGTTATCGTGCTCATAATTTGGCAGCAAAATATCAAACGCCAGTTATAATTTTAACGGACTTACTTTTATCCGAACAAATTAAAGATACTGATCCTAATTTTTACCAATTACCTCAAATAGAGCTAGGAAAAGTAGTTTCACCGGCAGAATTAGACGCTATGGAAGAGCCATATTTAAGATATAAATTTACCGAAGATGGCGTTTCGCCACGTGCATTATATGGCCATCCAAAGTCAGTACATGCTCCTGCCACTGATGAACATGATGAAACGGGTCATATTACTGAAGATGCGACTAATCGTAATCGTATGATGGAAAAACGGATGAAAAAACATGAATCCGCTCTCCAAGACATTAAAGGCCCTGAGTTTTTTGGTGCTGAAAATGCCAGCTTAACTTTAATTATTTGGGGTTCAACTTACGGAGCGGTCAGAGAAGCAGTTGAGATTTTCAATGAAGATGAAAAAAACAAAGAGAAAATCAATCTTTTACATTATAGTGAAGTATGGCCTTTCCCACTTGAAGCTACTAATGCAGCCTTGAAAAAAGTTAAATTAGGTGTTTGTTTGGAGCAAAATTATACGTCTCAATTTGCACGTTTATTACTTTCAGAAGCTGGTTATAACGTAAATTACAAATTAAATAAATATGATGGTCGTCAATTCACGCCAGAAGAGATTTTGGTTGAAGTAAAAAGAGTATTTGCTGAATCTTTAGTTAATTCGACTAAGTAAAAATAGAAAAAGGAAAAAACAAAATGGTAATCACACAAGAAAGACAAAAAGTTACCGCTAAAGACTTTAAGTCAGAACAAAAATCAACTTGGTGTCCGGGTTGCGGAGATTTTGGCATACAAAGTGCTTTACAAACCGCTTTGATTAATGCTGGTATTGCTCCTTGGCAAGTTTTATTAGTATCAGGTATTGGCTGTGGAAGCAAATTACCAGATTATATTAATGCTAATGGTTATATGACTTTGCACGGAAGAGGCACAACTATTGCTTGCGGAGCACATTTAGCTAATCCAAAATTGGTAACTATTTCAATTGGTGGCGATGGTGATAGTTTGGGAATGGGAATTAGCCATGCCGTGCATAATATGCGTCGTAATATGGACATTGTTCAAATTATTGAAAACAATGAAGTTTATGGTTTAACTAAAGGTCAATATTCACCAACCAGCAAACGTGGCTTTAGAACTACTACTTCGCCGGAAGGAGCTATTGAATTTGCCGTAAATCCTTTAGCAATCGGTTTGGCTGCTGGTGCTACTTTTATTGGTCGTGGTTATTCAGGTGAGCCGAAGTTTACGGCTGATATTATTCAGCAAGCTTTGGAACATAAAGGTTATGCTCTGGTCGAGGTTTTACAAACTTGCCCAAGTTATAATAAATTACAAAATACCGATTGGTATAAAGCACAATCTTATAAAGTTTTAGAAGAGAACCCAAATTATAATTGTCAAGATCCGCTTCAGGCTTTTGAATTAGCTTTGAAAGATGATGGCCGTTATCCAATGGGAATTTTATATAAAAACGATAATCGACCAACTTATATTGAGCAAGTGCCAGCTTATAAAGAAAGTCAAACTCCAATTATTGAACGTTCTTTGAAAATTGAAGCTGACTTTTTCGCTAATTTGAAAAATGCCTATGTTTAGGATGAGGAATTTTTTCCTTTTTAATTTATTTACTTTTATAGGATTACTTTTTGTAATAATAATTTCCGTCCAAGCGCAAAGCTTAAAAACGGTTATTAAAGTAGATTTAAATAAATATGCTGGAAAATGGTATGAAATTGCTTCTTATCCCCAGCGTTTCCAGAAGGATTGTTATGCTACTACCGCCGAATATACTCCTACTAAAAGTGGTTATATAGTCGTTGAAAATAAATGTAATAAAGGTAGCTTAAAAGGTAAACAGTCTTATATTAAAGGTAAGGCTTTTGTCCAAAAAAATTCGGGAAACGCAAAATTAAAAGTACAGTTTTTCTGGCCATTTGAAGGGGATTATTGGATAATCGATTTGGCGGATGATTATAGTTATGCCGTGGTCAGTCATCCGACTAAAAAATACTTGTGGATACTCTCTAGGACACCTAAATTAAATGATAATACTTATCAACAAATACTAAAACGGCTAAACGAAAAAGGTTTTGATTTAAACAAATTGAAAATTACCCAACAAATTTGAAAGTAAATAAAGTGTTGAACTGTGAATAATTTTGAAAAGATATAATCGAAGAAAATAAAAACTACCTAAAATGGATAATAATTCAGAAATTACTATTGAAGCGGATAAATTAACTAAAACTTTTGCTTCTAAAACTGTGGTGGATGAAGTTAGTTTTTCGATTAAGAAAGGTGAAATTTTCGGTTTTTTAGGGCCAAACGGTTCCGGCAAGTCAACTGTTATCCGAATGCTATGCGGCTTAATTAACCCAACTAAAGGGCAAGGTTTTATTAATGGTATTAATGTTACCCAAAATGCTGAATTGATCAGACAATCTATTGGTTATATGTCACAAAAATTTGGTTTATATCCTGATTTAACGGTTGAGCAAAATTTAAACTTTTATGGACAAATTTATGGAGTTCCGGATCAAAAGCTTGAATTACGTAAAAGTGAATTGTGCGAACAAATTGGCTTAAATCCTTATTTAAAAAACAAAGCTGAGCAATTATCAGGTGGCTGGAAACAAAGATTAGCTTTGGCTTGTTCGCTTTTACATAATCCTTCGGTTTTATTTTTGGATGAACCAACAGCGGGAATCGACCCAGTTGCAAGGCGGGAAGTTTGGGATTTATTATTTGATTTGTCGACTGAAGGAATGACTATGCTTGTAACCACTCACTATATGGATGAAGCCGAAAGATGTAATCGAGTAGGTTATATTTATTTAAGCAAAATGATTGCCATTGGTTCAATCAAAGAGTTAATTGCTTCCCCAGATTTGAGAGAGCCAAACTCTTATCAAGTAAGTCTTCAGGGTGAGCCTTCTATGGCTATTTATGCTTATTTACGCTCTTTGGATTATTTAAAAGATATTACTATTTTCGGAAAAAATTTACATGCAACTTTACCTAATAATTTAACTATCGAAGCTCTCAAAGATTTAATTAGTAATAATGTTAAATGTGAAAATCTGTTTATTCAAAATAGTGAACCAAGCCTGGAAGATATTTTTGTAATGCTAACTAAAAAACAAAAACATATTTCAGTTTTATAAAATAAAAATTCATAAATTATTTGCCTAAAAGTTTTTTGCAGTCATTTAAGTCTTTTTGGGCAAGTTTATTATTTGGTTCTAATTTTAAAGATTGAGAAAAGTCTTGAATAGCCATACTATAATTTTTCATTTTATATTCACAAAGCCCTTTTAAATCATAAGCTCTGGCATTTTTATCATTTAACTTAATAGCTTCGCTCATATCTTTAATGCAACCTTTAAAATCATTTAAGTGATATTTACAATGGCCTCGTCCTGTAAAAGCTAAGGAATTGTTTTGTTCAGTCTGATTTATGGCCTGATTATATTTTTCGGCTGCTTTAGCATATTGTTTAGTTTTTTCTAGCTTTAGAGCTTCTTGATACAAAGTTATTTGGGAACAGCTACACAGCAAAATACATACTAAAAAAAGTCTTTTCATAAGTTTTGTTATTAGCCAAAATGACTAAGTTCAAGCATTGATTATTATTTTTATTTATTCCCTGTTTATCCTAAAAAAATAAGGCAGCTCTTTTATAAAATCTCTAAATTAATTCTAGAGAGTGAGCTGGCTTATTTTTTAGTTTTTTATTACAAGTTGATTATTAATAGTATAAAAGTAATATAAAAATAGAAATAAATTGATAGAAATAAACATTGAGTAAAAAATAAGCCAGCACTTTTATAAAATCTCTAAGTTAATCTCAGAGAGTGAACTGGCTTTAAATTATAGTTTTTTTATTACAAGTTAATTATTAATAGTATAAAAGTAATATAAAAATAGAAATTAATTAATAGAAATAAACATTGAGTAAAAAATAAGCCAGTTCTTTTATAAAATCTCTAAGTTAATCCTAGAGAGTGAACTGGTTTTAGATTATAGTTTTTTATTATGATTTAATTGTTAATGGCAAAAAGTAATATAAAAATAGAAATAAATTAATAGAAATAAACATTAAGGAAGAAATAGACCAGTTCTTTTATAAAGTCTCTAAGTTAATCTCAGAGGGTGAACTGGCTTTAAGTTTTAGTTTTTTATTATAAGTAACAGTTATCATTTTTTTATAAATGAGCCTTCCTTAATCCCTTTAGAAAGCTCACTAATATAAGGATTTATTAGTTGAAAAACAAATACAAAGTGAGAAATATTTAATCTAATTAAGCTAAACGATTTTCTTGAGAGGAAAAGGTTTAACCCTTAAACGGATTTTTTTAAAAAGCTGATTAGGGCATAAAACTTTCATTAAACTTCATAAATTTGCTTTGGTTAATCTTGCCTTAGCCCATTAATTAGAAATAGTTTTAGGTAAAGAAAAAATGTCTACTAATAATAATTCTCCCGAAAATCCTAATAATCCTTTGATTAATGAAATATCTCCTGAGCTCAGAAAAGTTAATCCACCATTCAATAAATCGACCAATATACCAAGCCAAAATATTAATCAATCACCTCAGCCATTGAAGCCCAAGCCAAATTTAGCCGAAGAGAAAATTATAAATAATAAAGTAATTGCCCAAAGTGTATTAGAACCAGCTCCTAATGCTAATGTTCAAGCTAGTCAGCCGACCATACCCCAAATAAGCCAATTATTACAAAATTTATCTAATCAGCAGCCAACTAAGCCTAAAACTCCTCAAGATCAAACTAATTTGGATTTAAAAACGGCCGCTCAGCAAATTATGGACAGCAGCTTAAAGAATAAAGATAAGCTAGTTATTAATCCTACTTTGCCGGCAGCTAATAAACTTAATAATGTCGCACCCTTAATTAATAAGCCGGCTGAGCCTAATCTTAAAAAAGCTCCCTCAGAAAACCCTTTTGGAGAAACTTCTAAAAATAAAGAAAAAAAATCTAGTAATGCAAAATTATTTTATATTTTAATATTTGTGGCTATTCTGCTTATTCCTCTTCCTAAGCAGGTTGGCGGAGACATCGAAGTTTCGGGAGCACCATCAATAGACCAAGCTATGTTAAGGCCAAGTGCACCTGGTACCTTAGAAAAATTTTTGGTGAAAACGGGCGATAAAGTTTTTCCGGGTCAAACAGTTGCAATTTTAAAAAGCTGGGAAATTGAGGAAAAAGTTTTGGAAGGAGAAAAACAATTAGCTCGCCTTAAATCTAATAGTTTGCAATTAGAAGGTCAATTAACTATTGCTGGAGCAGAGCTAGAAAAGAGCAGACAAGAATTTAAAATTCAAAAAGCACAAAGCGTTTATATTCAAAAAATGGCAAAAGGCTTACAAAGTAAACAAGAGCCTTCCCGCATTGAAGCAACTAAAAAGCAACTTGAACAAATTAAATTACAAGCTGAAAGCTTAACTCAGAAAGCAGAATTGCATAAAAATTTAGCCGAAAAAGGTGTTTATCCTAAACAATCAGCTTTACAAACAGCTTATGAAGCTGCATCCGCTGCTAAGCAAGTTGAATCTTTATCAGCTCAATTAAAGGCAGAAGAAGAAGAATTAATACAAAAATCAGCTGAAGATATTCCACGTTTAGATGGTGCTTTAAGTGTTATAAATACTGGCACAAAACGATATATGGCTGCTCAGACAGACTTAATGGCTAATAATTTACAAATTGCTGAAGGACAAAAACAATTAAATTCTTATAAAAAGCAAGCGGAGTCCCTAGTATTAAAGTCACCAATTGAAGGAGTTGTTTTAACTTTACAAACAGATTTGTTAGTGGGGCAAAACTTTAATAGGGGAGATACCGTGGTAGTGATTGGAAACTTAAATAAAGTAAAAGTGGGTATTCACTTAGCTGAAGAAGAAGCTAATAATGTTGAGGTTGGGCAGAAAGTTACCGCTCGTATTAGAGCAGTGCAAGATACAGTTTTTACCGGTGAAGTGGAAAGTATTGCTCCCGTAAACAGTGAAACCGGTGAGCAAGTTAATAAACGTAAAATTAGAGATATTAGTATGGTTTTAGAGAATGTTGACGGAAAAGGACGCAATGCCCTTAGGCCTGGTATGACCGGTTATGCGAAAATTCACACAGGCCAATGGAAATCTTTATTAGTTTTAACTTGGGATGAAATATATAAAGCTTTTAGACTAGACCGCTACATGGATCACAATATCTTTGGATCAATATTTAGTAAAAAGTCAAGCTAAGCTCTATCAAAGAGAGCATCGGGGAATATTTATAGACATTTAAGAAGTAATTTGAATATTTTTAAGAAAGCCCAAACTGGAGAATAAAGTACTCAATATTACTTTATTTGTTTGATGAAAACGGCAATATTTTCGACGGTCGCAGTTTCTTAAGTTAGTAAGTTGAGCTTGTGAAGGGAGTACTTTTCATTTCCCAGAAATAGTCCATTAATTATATTTAGATAATGTGGTGTGGGAAATTATTTAATATAACTAATTTCTTTGGTGAATTGGTTATATTATTCAAAACTTTAGTTGCTGGCTTTAATGAATATTTTGAATATTGACTTTTCCTAACAAGTCTAATCCTTTGAGAGGCGTTATCAGCCCAATTGTATGCTCCATTGCTATTTTTGTTTCAGCTGACTTAAATGATTGAATAGGCACATTTCTTTCGGTTGCTAAGGCTGCAATAATGCCAATATTAGCTCCAATACTAGTATTTAATTCTAAAATTCTTCCAATAGCTGGTGCTAAACCATAATATCCTGCGGATCTGCTTACAATGGCTAAATTATTTATACGGCTTAAGGTATGCTCTATTCCAAAATTAAAAGTAGCCTTAGGCATCTTTCCGCTCATACCTTCAATTCCTCCCCGCACATCAAAATAATAAGAAAAAGTTCCAACTGCATTAGCTGGACTGAAACCGCCTCGAGCTATTTGTTTTCCCGTTAGGGGTGCTATAACGTCAGTGATATTAACTAAATGTCTGATATAAAGTTCATCTGGTGGCAAAGTCAGTATTTTTTTTGATTCATTAAAACTATTAAGCCAACTATTAAATGATTTTATTTCATTTAGCATAATATTGGTTGGATGTGAGCCGTTATTTATTATTTTTTGAACTTCTAAAGAATCAAACTTATATAAAAAAGTATTCCAAGAAAGTCGATTATTAGGCAAAATAGCTATATTAGGCTTATCGACTAAAAATCCTTTTTTTAAATTATATGGCTTGTTTTTATATAAATGATAAGCTGCTCCAAAAGCGATACTTCGGAAGTCAATATAATCAATGCCGATAAACATTTCATTATTTAAATTTTGTAAAAGCCAATTACTATACTTTAAATCCTGGCAATCGCAAATTATTTTTTCTCTGATTCGCCTCATTAATACTGGATTATTAAGTATTTTTTTTTCAATAGCTTTTAAATCTTCAATACTTAAACCAACTGTTTCAAATACTGGTGTTATTGGCAAAGTAGAATTTGGAAAACCTAATGTTTCAAAACCAATAGTATATTTTAATCCTGCTTCTCTCCCGAGGTCTGCATTTTGCGTGGCATCAATGTAAGAATGAGCTTTTATTGTAATATTAGAATTTTTAATTTCAAGGTAATCAATTTCATTCTCATTTTTTAAAATTGGTTTTAATTCTGCATTATTTATAATCTCAATATTTTCAGCTTTAAGAAGCTCTCTGATGGCTTGATTCGCTAAGTTTTTATCTAAAGCAACTTTCTTAACTTTTGACTTAATTAAAAATTCCTGAAAAAAATAAGAAGAAGGGGTTAAATTTGAATCAATTTGATTGCGGTCTAAATATGATAATGAGGCTTGTGCAATCAGCCCACCAAAAAGTTCACTTTCTTTATTTTGCCTAATTACAACAATTTTCCCTTTTTCTTTTAATTTTCTGCTTGCCATTACAGCCACTGCGATTCCAGGTAATTCATTACCATAAACAACAATGTCATAAACTTTTTCCTGTTTAATATTTTGGGTACTTAAGTCTTTTTGATTTGTCTGATCAGCTTCTGGGTTTTCTTTAGCAATTAAATTAGCGGTAAAATTATCTAAAATTTTAATACGATTATTATTTTTAATTATTTCATCAATAGCATTAAAAGATGATTCATCAATAGCATTTTGTAATTTATTTTTATTGAATTTTTGGTAAATCAACCATTCACTTTGTGAAACTTTTCCATCTATGCCACCGGCTTTACTTAATGAATGTAAAATATTTTTTTGTTCTTCTTTGTTAAATGAACTAAATAATGGACTTGAACTTATTTCTTCAAGGGATGAGCTATTTGGAATAAATAAATTAGAAGCTTGTATGAATAGTAAAATTAATTTATTAAAAGACATTTATAAAAATTAACTACAAAAATAATTATTTGAGATGTTTATTATATCTTACCTCTCCACAAGAAACTAAAATAAAAAATAGTTTATAATTAAGTGAAGTTCTTCGTTAAAAGAGCTAATTAAGTTTCTGGTTAAGTTTTTTCATTGTACATTTTCAAAAAACAAAAGGCCTAATCCGTGTTTATGGGATCAAGCCTTTTATTTTGATGTTTAGTAAAAAATTTAATTTTTATATTAAATACTTACCATAAATTCCCAGAGGTGTTGGTGTTAACTTCTCTTGGATCTCTATGAGCAGGCATTTCTGGGTCTATATCAACATTTCTAGTACTTAAAGCTTCATCTTCTTCAACTCTTGCAATTGGACCACAGCTTCTAATGCTAGGACCACATCTTCTAACCATGTGTCTTCTTGGAGCACAATGGCGAGCCATTGGACCACAACCGACTGGAGCTGAAGCTGTACAACGACGAGCCATAGGAGCTGGTGCGCATCTTCTTGCCATTGGTTGGCATTGTCTGACTACAGGAGCACAACGGCGAGCCATTGGACCACAACCGACTGGAGCTGAAGCTGTACAACGACGAGCCATAGGAGCTGGTGCGCATCTTCTTGCCATTGGTTGGCATTGTCTAGTCATAGGAGCACAACGGCGAGCCATTGGACCACAACCGACTGGAGCTGAAGCTGTACAACGACGAGCCATAGGAGCTGGTGCGCATCTTCTTGCCATTGGTTGGCATCTTCTAGCTACAGGACCGCAACGGCGAGCCATTGGACCACAACCTGCTGGGGCTGAACCATTGTAATCAGGTCCTAATTCTTCTTCTAAATCGTTTAAATGAGCAATTCGATCTTCAGACGGTTTAGCTATATTTTTATCAGTTTTTGAATCTGAAGCTGTTTCTAAATAATTGTCTTCAACATTTTCTTCACTAAGATTTAAATCATTGACGGCTATTAATAAACCGCTTAATGGGCCATCTGTCTTTCCTGAACTTGCTAAGGCTGATCCACTTTCAAGTGAAGCACTTGTGTGTGATGAAGAGCTTGCACCAGAAAGAAATAAACAGAATGCCAAAAGTAGATTTAGCATGTGAGAGTTTCTCCTAAATTAAGTAAAATAACTAGTCAGAATGATTATGCCCTAAATGTAAAGCCAAAGTGAAATAATACTTTCCGAGGATTTTGAAAAAAATATTAAGTTAACTTAATAGATGAGCGATTTAGAGAAAGTTAAAATTTAGTTAATACGTTAATGCAGATAAAAAATTAGGTTAAAAGGATTAAAAACAATTCACAATTCAATGAAATAGACTAGTGCTAATTCATAAGATTTGATACCAAAACCAGAAATTTGACCGATACAAACTGATGCAATTAAAGATTTATGTCTAAATTCTTCTCTTTTGTGAATATTAGAGATGTGAACTTCAATTGTCGGTATTTTAGTGGCAGAAATTGCGTCTCGAATAGCGATACTTGTATGCGTATAAGCTCCAGCATTAATAATTAAACCATCAAAACTATTATTAAAAGCTTCATGAATAAAGTCTATAATTTGACCTTCAGAATTTGACTGTTTGGTCGTAAGGTATAGTTTAGCTTTTTCAGCCTTAATTTTTAAATTGTCCTCTATTTGTTTTAAATTTAAATTTCCGTATAATTCTGGCTCTCTTATTCCAAGTAAATTTAAATTTGGTCCGTTTATTAAAAGAATTTGTTTTGCTTGGTGTGTATTATTATTACTCATTAAATATTCAACTCAAGAATTTAATTGCTCATTCTTATTAGAATTAAAAGCCGGAAATGGATGATGAACATAAACTTCAATTCGAGCAATATTAACTTGTATAGCAGAAACTGTATCTTTTAAATCTTCAAATTTATCTTCCAATTTATCCATGCGTGTGGACAATTTAGCATCCAAGCTATCCATTCTAGCAGATAATTTTGCATCGACTTGGTCGATTTTATCAGATAATTTTGTATCGATTTTATCAATTTTAGCGTCCAGTTTATCCATGCGAGCCAGCATAAAATTAACGGCTACTAGACTTGTTCCGATAGTCGAAACCAAAATAGAAATGACTGTAATAATTAAATGTGAGTCCATAAATCAAAAAACAAAAAACTTTAACTAATTAAATTATACCGAAAATTTAAGATTAAAAAACTGAGCCAGCTTTTAGCCTCTCTGCTAAGGAATTAAGAGTTGGTTGACTAAAATCATTAATTTGACTTTCAGCTTTTTCCTCGATTTGGTCGTCTAGCTCAGCAAAAAAGTCTAAACCAGATTGCCTTTCCGCCTCATTGACTGAAACAATAAAGTCCCGAGGCAAAGAATTAGCGGGTGGTTTTTGCGGCATTATATAAGCCATAGTGCGAGGTTTATTATTTAATTCGTCTAGCACTACCGCAAAAAACCGATCAGGAATTTCAATTTTATTTCGGCTTAAAAATCGGTCTTTGACACTATCATCATAAATTGGACCAACAATTACCCAAACTTCTTCCAGTTCATCCGCATACTGATCAGCAATTTCTTTTTCCATATCTGCCCAAACTTCTCGGTTTAGCTGAGGCTTTTGAGGAGTAATATTTGACATGAAAAAGGTTTCATACTGTGCGTCATGTCCATATCTGGTGGCAATAGCATGATTAGGAGCTAAATGTCCTCGATCATAATTACTTTTGGAATAATCAGAAGGCTTAACTTTAGCGTTAGTTCTTTCATCTACAAAAAATTTGGGACTGCGTTTTAAACCAATATTACATTTATATTCACAGTCAAATACTCGATAAGCAGACCAAGCTGGGTTTTTACGCTTTTCATCATATCCGACTATAAAACCTTTATTTTTAAGTATTTTTATTTTGTTAGGGTAATTTTTGCTTATTGGCTGACCAGCATAAAGTATAAGGTTTTTTAATTTATTTTTTTCTTTGGGAGCAGCTTTATAAGTTTTTTCTTCTTGCGATTGGATTTCAATTGGCTTTTCAGGGGATTGAAAATAATTAAACAAAAAAGCTCCCAGAAAAGTCAGTGCTAGTAAAAGGAATAGCCAATTATTTTTTTTATTCTTCGTTTTATTTTTATTCATATTTTTTAATAAATTCAACTAATACTTTAGTAATCCCAGCAAGAACTGTAAATAATAATAGTTCTCTTTATACTAGGATTACTGGAGACATTTCGAGTTTTTAGGCTCTAGGCTTGCTAATTATCTTCTTCTTTATTTGAGTTTTCAGTTTTATTGCTAGCTTTTTTGCTTTTCTTTTCTTGCCATTTAGTTTTTTGCTCGGGAGTTAAAACTTGCATAATTTCTTCTTTGGTTTGCTCCCTGTGTTTTTTTCTAATAGCAGAAACTTGTTTCTTTTGAGCTTCGGTTAAATTCAATTCATCCCATTTCTGTTTTCTCTCACCTTTTGCAAAACCGTAGGAGCTAGGAATTAAAGCAATTATCAAACCTAAAGTCCAAATCATCATCATCTTGTTATTCATAATAAATATCCTCATAATAATTAGTAATGAAAAAGCCGTTTTAAGACCTCTTACTTTTATAGTCTAAAACAAAACAAAATTGGCTACAAAATTAAAAAATTACTTTGAACTTTTAAAATACAATTATAAAATTAATTAGGAGAGCTTTAACTTTTTGGTTTTGATTGGGGAGAAGAAAAATAAAATTAAGCCAATTTAGTTTATAATACAGCCGTCTTATTTAAATAAAAATAATTATGATGAAAGTTTTAATTCCGGTTTTAGCAGTTTTAGTTTTATTGGGCTTATGGATTGGAGGTTCGTATAATGGATTAGTTCAGACTAATGAAGAAGTTAAAGCTCAATGGTCTCAGGTTGAAGTTTCTTATCAAAGAAGATTTGATTTAATACCTAATTTAGTTAGTACCACTAAAGGCTTTGCAAAGCAAGAAAAAGAAGTTATTGGTGAAATTGCTCAAGCTCGTACTCATTATAGCGGTGCAACTACCATTAATGATAAAGTTCAAGCCGCTAATCAGGTTGAATCAGCCTTAGGACGCTTATTAGTTATAACCGAGAATTATCCAACTTTAACTTCTTCGGAGTTATTTAAATCTTTAATGGTTGAATTAGAAGGTAGTGAAAATAGAATCAGCGTTGAACGTAGGCGTTATAATGATATTGCTAAAGATTTTAATATTAAAGTTCGTTCTTTTCCAACTAGCTTAATTGCAGGATTTTTAGGTTTTAAACCAGCTGATTTGTTTACGGTAAGCACTGCCGAAGCTAAAAACGCCCCAAAAGTAAATTTTGATAGTAATGAAAAAACTAATTAGTTTTGGTTTATTAGTATTTATTTTCTGTTGTATTATTCAAATAGCAAATGCCTTTACAGTCCCAAAGTTTGAAGGTTTTGTAAATGATTATACTAATACTTTAACCACAGAACAAAAAGTACAATTAACAACTGAACTTACTGAATATGAAAAGAAAACTGGTAATGAATTATCTATTGTAATTATTGATAGTTTGGAAGATGAAACTATTGAAACTGCTGCGGAGAAAATTTTTAATACTTGGAAAATTGGTAAAAAGAAAAAAGATAATGGTGTTTTATTTTTAATTTCTTTAAAAGACCGTAAAATGCGGATTGAAGTAGGTTATGGACTAGAAGGTGATTTAACTGATTTAGAATCAAATTGGATTTTGGAAGACACTGTAAAACCTTATTTTAAAACAGCGGATTATTATACTGGTATTAAAGCTGGTACTAATAAAATAATAGAGGCTCTCGCTTCATCAGTCTCTATTGTTCCTGAGCCAGAAAAAGAGAAAACTAATTGGCTGAGTATGTTTTTCTTTTTATTTATCGGTTTTCAATGGTTAGTTTCCATTTTAGCCCGTAGCAAATCTTGGTGGCTAGGTGGAGTTTTAGGTGGTTTACTTGGTATTTTAATAACTATTTTTGTTTCAAGTGGTTTTTTATTATTAACGCCAGTTCTAATCATTGCAGGCTTAATATTAGATTATATTGTTTCTAAAGAGTATAAAACTTTTGGTCATACGGCTTGGTGGGCTGGCGGTGGCTATAATAGTAATTTTCATAGTAATAGCAGTAATGATTCATTTGGTGGTTTTGGTGGAGGCAGTTCTGGCGGAGGTGGTAGTTCAAGTGATTGGTAAATATAAAGTATAAAAATTCAAAATAGCTCTGATTTAAAAAAATATATATTTCGAGGTAAAACTTTTTTAACAGATACAAGCTTTTTAATTGATTGTAAGCCATTAGTGAATTCAAAAAGTAAAACAATTATTTATTTTTCAAAATGACAATTAGTAATAAAAAATTAAAGATTTTAGTATTTCGTTATCGCTTTTTAGGAGATACAATTTTAACTGTACCTTTTTTGCAGCGACTGAGAGAGGCTTATCCTAATGCATGTATAAGTGTCTTAATTGCTCCGCAAAGTGGTGTTTTATTACAAAATTGCCCTTATATAAATGAATTAATTGAATTTGATACCACTAGATTTCACAAATACGACTCAGGTAAAAAAGCCAAACAAAGCCTTTGGGACAATGTTTTAAAATTAAAAAAAGAAAAATTTGATATTGCCTATATTCTTAAAAGGTCTTTTTCAAGTGCTGTATTAGCTTTCTTGGCGGGAATTACTGAAAGAATTGGCTTTAATACAGAGTTTAGAAGTTTTTTATTAACGAAAAAAATACCATTTGACTTAAAACAATCAGAAGTTATTAATTTTTTAAATCATTTGCCAGCACCATTTAATGAACCACCGGATAAAAAAAACAAATTATTTTGGCCTACAGAGCACGAAAAACAAAAGGCTTTAAGTTTAATAAATAGTTTAAATAAAAAAAAACCCGAAACCAAAAATATTATAATTCACGCTCCAGCTGCTCATCCGCTTAAAATGTGGAAAATTGAATATTGGGCTGAATTAATAAAAAAGTTAAAAATACAAAATCACAATATTATTTTCTCTGGCTCATCAGCTGATAATGATTATTATGCCGAACTACAATCTTTGGCGGGAGTAAAAGCCGATTTAAATTTATGCTTAACCGATAATACTTTGCGTGAAAATATTGCTGTGTACGAGCTGTGCGATTTTATAATTTGTGTTGATTCTGGTCCATTGCATTTGGCTGCGGCTGTAAACTTAAAAGGTTTAGCTATTTTTGGCCCGACAGACCCAGTTAGATGGCAACCTTGGAGTGATAATATTAAAGTTATTCAAGCACCAATTAATTTGCCTTGCAGACCTTGTAATTTGAAACCAATTTGCCAAAACATAGATTGTGTAACTGAACTAAAACCCGACTTTGTTTTACAGAATTTTTTGGAACTTTAAGTAAGCTTATTTTCTCAATAAAACTGGCACTAAAGCATGTTTGCCTGAATTAGCTTGTCTAGTTTCCCAACGTACCGAAGACGCAATATTATTTCCGAAGTAAAACTGTAAACGTTGATTCAAAATTCCAGCGGCAAAATTTCCTTCATTGGATGACCAACTTTTATTTCTTCCATTATTTGAATTTTTACCGTAAATTGGCCCAAAATATTGATTGGTTTGATTTAAAGAATTGAAAATATTTGTAGGAGTTGGATTTCTTCGAGCTTGTATAAAAGCACTGTCAGTTGCTGCTGAAGCCGCTTGATAAACATTATTTGAAATAATAGGACTTATCATTATACCTATATCTTTCCATTCCCTCGTTAAGCTCATTGAGCAGGGCAAGTTTTAATATATTATCATTTTGACTTAGACTTAAAGTACCAAATTCAATTGATAATAAACTTGGTTTAAAAAATACATTAATAGCGGTTGCATTGGTTAATCTACTATTTCTGTTGGGATTATTTAGTTACTCAGAAGCTCTAATTATTACATTGAGATTTCCGAGTCGCCTACTTAAAGCTAAAAAAACTGAATCTTTCTGTATAATTTGACTAAGTCTTTTTTCTAGTTGGCTCTCTAATTGAGTACTATTTCCTTGTCTAATAAAATGTATATTATGAGCTAATTTATTTGAAACTAAGTCTCCAGAATTTAAGTTGTGTCCTAATTGACGCAAGAATTGTTTTGTCTCTTCGGGAGAAACACTATCTTCATTATGATTTTGCTGATAGTTCACATTATCTACTTCATAATAATCAGTACTCAATTCTTTTTGCGGATTAATAACTGAATTATTTATTGTACTTGATTGTACTAATGGCAGCTTTACTGAATTACTTATTAAATCAATATTTCTTTGTTCCCAAGTAATCATGGTACCCATAGATTTTTCTCTTTTCTTTCTAGTACTAATTATTTTAAAATACTACTTTTAAGACAAAATTTATAATA
>JAAFJH010000038.1 GCA_013298875.1 Synechococcales cyanobacterium bin2.concoct.b11b12b14.033 | reverse complement strand
ATTCAATCCAATTAAAATTACTTGTAAGAATGCTGGCAAAAAGGAAAAGTATGGTCAGGAAAGGAGACAGAACTTTGGGAAAAACCATTCTATGAGATTATATGAAGAAACAAAACATATAGAAACTAAAGAAACCAAGATAGCACCTAATCTATTTAGTTATACTTTAGGAAAAGAAAAGACAGGGCACCCCGCATCTTTCCCTGAGCAATTAGCTAAAGATCAAATACAAACTTGGAGTAATGTAGGAGATATAGTTTTAGACCCATTTAT
The DNA here is from genome assembly GCA_013298875.1 of Synechococcales cyanobacterium bin2.concoct.b11b12b14.033. GTDB lineage: Bacteria > Cyanobacteriota > Vampirovibrionia > Caenarcaniphilales > Caenarcanaceae > JAAFJH01. The sequence goes on along the minus strand of JAAFJH010000038.1, from coordinate 18,462 downwards.
AGGATCCGGGACAGTAGCGAAAGTTTGTATTGAGTTGGGTAGAAACTGGATAGGTAGTGAAATATCTCCCGAATATTGTGAGTCAGCTAATAAACGAATAAGTGGTACACAAGCACTATTTCAATTTTAGAAACAATAATTTTTAAGCTTAAAGACTAATACACTTAATATAAAACATATAATGAGACAAAGAAAATTTAGAGGCAAGACCACACAAGAGTCTAAGTTCTTTAGTAAGAATGAGTGGGTATTCGGGACAGGAGTTAAATATGATTCCATCACTGAAGAAACTTATATATCTACAACCATTAAAAATGATCTAAACGAATTTGATTTAGACATACAAGTCGATCCTGAAACTGTAGGTGATTTTGTATTTCTAGATATTCGAGGAAATGAGGTATATGAAGAAGATATACTGCAATCCGATAGATATTATTTTGATGAGGCTTATTATGGGATTGTTTATTATGATGAGGAGTCTTGTATGTATTATGTGGAAGCACAACCCAGAGCATCCAGTAAAGTAAAAGGAATTAGCGAAGGGATTTCCAACAATATAGAGGAATATAAATGGGAAAAAGTTGGGAATGTCTTTGATAATCCAGCATTAATTAGATAAATTCAAATCTAAATATTAATTGACAGAGTATAGTAAGTAGATTAAGATTATATGTTCTTTAGAGTAAAGTGTATAGAAAGGTAAAGTTATTATATGTTTGGACCCCATGTTCTTGTTGAGTGTTATAAATGTAATGATATTGAAAAGCTTAAAAGTGAGAAATTTATCAAAGAGTTTTTACTTAGATTAGTAGATATATGCAAAATGACTGTAATTATGGCTCCTGAGCCTCATAAATTTCAAGGGGATACCCCCGATCAAGATGGAGTTACTGGTATTGTAGTGATAGCGGAGAGTCATATATCGATCCATACCTACCCGGAACATCGATCATTTGCTTTAGATATTTTTAGCTGTAAGGATTTTGAGTACTATAATGCGATTCAAGAAATATTAAGGGAATTTCAGCCTATGAAAATGTCTTTTGATATAATTCAAAGAGGGGAATTTTTCCCACGAAGTGTAGTTGAACCTGCAATGATTTCTGAAACTAATCTTGTTAGTGTAGTCTAAATAAAGGGTATGTGGTATGTAACGGTAATTAGTTATATACCATGAACTTAAAAGTAGATTTAATAAAAAACAAAATAAAGAAATCTATATTGAGTCAAGATATTGATATAGATTTAATAAGTATTAATCAGAGATTAGAACGTTTAAGAAATGAATCAATATATGAAAAAAATATTTTAAAGTATTTAGGGATTTTGCTTGTATGTGTTTTTATAGTCGGATATTTAAACATACCACGTAAGGCACAACATTTAAAAGTTGAAGGGAAAATTATTAGTCCTGTATATGAAATGGAAAAACCAAAAACCCAAAAAAAGAAATTCAAAAAAAGATTAAAGTCAGTCCCAAAGCAGATTTTTTCGAGTCCGTATTCAAATACTGTAGTGATTTATCAGTCTCCCTATAAGAAAACCCCTCCAGAAAATAAAAAAAAAAGTAAACAAAGTAATTTAGGCAGTCATAAAAGCTTTTCAAAATTAGTTTGGAAAATAAATCCCTTTAAAAGACAAAAACTTAAATTAAATATTGTAGAAATGCTTGAAGATTCTTATCCGATCACGTCTGGGTATGGGGTAAGAAAAGATCCTATAAGATTTAGAGGTAAAAAATTAAAAATTAAAATATATCGATATCATTATGGGATTGATATAGGGGCTCCTAACAGAACCCCTATTCACAGTCCTGAAGATGCTATTGTGTCAGAAATACACCAAAGTACATGTTCGGGAGGAGGAAGGAAAATCTATCTAGATCATTATAATGGCTATCAAACAGTTTATATGCATTTATCTAAAATAATTATTCAAGAAGGTCAATACATAAAAAAAGGACAACTAATCGGGTATACTGGTATGTCTGGTTTCCGAGTGACAGGACCTCACCTTCATCTGGAGGTTAAAAGAGATGGCAACCATCTCAACCCATATTGTTTTTTGGAGAATTAATTAACTATGCATTTGTTTTTATTTATTTTGTTTGTTTTGTTTATTTCGCTTGATGTTAAGGCAGATAATGAGATAGCATCTCTATCATCTGTAGACTCTAACAAATTAGTGATCACTGAAAGTCTTCCTGATGAAGAAGAGATTTATAAATCATCCCCTTACGGAAATATAAAACTCCTTAGCAGGACAAGTGATGTTGATTGGTGCTTAAATAAAAATATAAAGAATAAAGCCGATTTTGAAAATAAAGTCTATACGATTGTGATCAAATATGGAATGGATTATGAATTAATAATGAGACAGATAAGACAAGAGAGTTGTTTTAAATCCCATTCTGTTAGTCCAGCAGGAGCAAAAGGGATAGCTCAATTCATGCCTGGTACTGGCAGGAGTTATGGTTTGAAAACTAGAGCGGATTTTTTTGATTCATTTAAAAGTATTGATGCGATGGTACATCACATGTCTGATTTGTATAAGACTTACTCTAAGGATAAAAAACTTAACCCTCAATGTGATAAAGTAATTGCTTATAGATTAGCGTTAGCTGCCTATAATGCCGGACCCAATTCAGTAAGGAAAGGTATCCCTAGATACAAAGAGACAATCAAGTATGTGACTTATGTGTATAAAAACACTAACTATCAACCTCAAATCATGCATTAAAAGGAAAACTATATACTAACAGTTAAAATTATATGTGAAAAAAGCATTATTGATTTTAACTGGTGTCTCGGTAAAACCTTATGGCATGGATGCCTTGAATAAGGATCCTAATGTACTTGGTTATTTTAAGCAGAATTACGAACTAATTGAGGAACTTGATTATAACCAGTACCTGGATAGTTATACTTTACAAACTTCTTTCAATCTTAAATATTTTGATCCTGTACGATTAACTTTGAACCCATTCAGGAGACATAAAATCATTCAAGAAATAGAGTTTAAAATTAAAGCGTGGCAATTAACTGGGTATGAAGTTGATTTATTATGTCACTCGCAAGGCTGTTGGGTTGCGGCTTTAACTAATTTACATATAAATAGAGCTATCTTTACCGGGAGTCCTATAGGGTTTAAAAATTCAATAGGTAGATTTATAGTAAGAGAAAATATAGCACCAGGGCTGTGGTCGAGTCCTTTATTTGTTTGTGAGAGGTTTTTAAATCTTTATAGCTCTAAAGATTTTGTAGGGAATGTGCCATCTCTAATTAAAAAGTGGTTTTTTGGAGCTAAATTTTTTAAAGAAATAGATACCGGAACCTTACATGATTTTAGCCAATACCTTAACTTTATTATCTTGAATAATCTGTTAAAATTTATTTAACTTTTTAGTATCTTTAATTTATGTACATAAAATATCTTTTTCTTGACACAAGTAATTACATGTATCGAATGTATTGTAGGGCAGCTAAAGATATGGGGGATCCATTCAAAATATTTAAAGATGAAATTCTATATATAACTAAATCATTTCAAAACACCAAAACAGTTTTTGCTATTGATTGTCCTAGAAATGAGAACTGGAGAAAAGATCTTTATAGTGAATATAAAGGGAATAGGTCAGAAATAGATCCTTTATTTTCGGCATTTAAAGAGGAATGTCTGGAATGGTTAAAGACTAAATTTCTAACTGTCCAGTACGATAAAATGGAAGCAGATGATGTGATTGGTAGTTTAGCAGTCAAGTATTATCCTTGCTATATATCGTCACTAGATCAAGATTATTATCAGTTACTAGATAAGACTAAGGGAATCTATATATTGAGACCTATGAGTGGTGGGGGGTTTTCAGAATATGGTTATGATCAATTTAAAGGTCTGCATGGAATTAAAGCAACCCAATATGTAGACTATAAAGCACTAGTAGGAGACACGGCAGATAACTTTAAAGGATGTCCAGGAATAGGGACAAAAGGAGCCTTGAAGCTTTTAACAAAATACAAGTCACTAGATAATATATATGCACATCTAGTACAGTCAAATACAGATATTACCCCCAAAATATTTGAATCACTCAAAAAAAATAAAAAATATGTTTATCTTTGTAAAAAGCTTGCAACTATTATCACTGATTTACCAGTTAGTCTTGAATAGATTTCATTATTATCAATTATTTTTCTTATTAAATTTAGTTTATTTTGTACAAAAGATAAACCATCTACCTGGTATTGATAAGTTTCTCTTAAATAACTTATTTAATTTTTTCCCCAAACAAACAATCAAATTAGATCCTGAAGTAAACATAATAAAAATAAAAAATAAAAAATATAAGATTAAAGGGAAAGAAATTATATTGCCTATTTATGAGGTTATTGAGGGAGACGTGCATATAGAGTTCGTTTGTAATGAGCCCCTGATTGGAGCTAGAGAATATATAGTCTATCTACCTAAAATTTAATTGTTTATATGTTTGCAATTTAATAAAAATGGTGTAAGATAAAGAGAATAAATTGAACCTTAAAAGGATATAATGTCAAAATATTTATCTACAGAACCTCTCTCTGAGACAAACACAAATCAAACAAAAAAAAACTTTCCTGAATTGATTTACACAAAAACAAATGAGAAAGGATATGAGACTATTTCGTATCCTATTTGCTCAAAGAATATGGATATTAAATTTAAAGGGCATTTACTAAAAGATAAAGATTTATGGTTTGGGCAGCTTTTAGATGATCCTATTATTATTAAAAGTTTTGAATATCCAGCTTTTTCTAGATATACAGGTTCCGATACAGACTTTATAAATCCTAATAGTTACAATATTCGAGTCGTTACATCAATAGATGATATTGATGTAGTTTCAGATTCTGGTATTAAAAGACCTTTACCTGAACAATGCGATCACACAAAATCGAAAGACGGTACAAAAGAAGAAATTAAAGCCGCTCGAGTAAGAAAAAAAACTACAGTTGTTATTCCGGTATTAATGAATATTTATGATGAAGATGAAGCCTCTTTGAAGGTTACATTTTTCTCACAAGAACTCTCATACTTCACCATGAAAGAGTTATTAGCTAAAGGCATTTTACCAAGTGCCTCGGAAGCAGAGCTTTGTGATTATTTATTTGGTGAACTCCCTATAGTAGGAAAAAAACCAACATTAAAAGTCGGAAGTAATATTGTGCTATTTCAAAATACCCAAGCACCAATTAAATCCCAAGGTCTAGGTAATTGGAACTGGACAAGCTGTGCCTATACTTCTCTTTTTGATAATTTAAATGAAAAAACAAAATCAAGATATTTTAACCTAGAAGAAAAGACTTTACCGAGAAAATATTTACAATATTTTGCTGCTGTGAATTGTGCTTCCTTAATGACAGATGCGGGCAGGATAAAAAGTAGTATAGGAATAACCGATAATCAAACATTAAGAGCTGGGATTGTTATGAATGAGGATAATTCTATAGATGAAGAAAAAAGTACCCTAAATGGACTATATCAAAGATATTTGAGAAATAAAGTCTGGGAACTTAACCCCTTCAAGAAAAAACAAGAAACCGAATTAATCACGAATGATCCAGGTTTTGATGATATACCTTTTTAACTTTTAGGTTAGAAAATCACGATCAGGGTATAACTACTTCACACCTAATAAAAAACTATTATGCGAATAATCCAACAAGATTTACTAAAAATAAATGAAGGAATTATTTGTCATCAAGTCAATTTATTAGGCGTGGCGGGTGGTTTAGCGGGAGTGATATTCCAAAAATATCCTGATGCATTTAGAAAATATAAACAAGCATGTAAGGATAAGTCTCTAAAATTGGGTTTTATTCAACCTATTTTAGTATCAAAAACTCCTTATTTTGTCTTGGTTAATCTAGCGGGTCAATATAAAGTTAGCACGCATGAAAGACAAACCAACTATAATGCGTTATCCTCTTGCCTTCAAAAAGTTAATTTACTAGCTAGTAAATTAAAACTACCCCTATATATACCGTATGGTATAGGTTGTGGCTTAGGTGGAGGGGATTGGGGAGTGGTATTTAATTTAATCGAGAAAAATTGTCCCGATACCCAAACATTTATATGCTTAAAAGACTAAGTTATATTTATAGTTTTAACGACATGTCGTTCTTTTAATATTTGAATAACTTTATCTAGCTCTGAAGATATATCTACATCACAAATCAAACCTATACTTACTAACGAGCGATAGACGATCAATAAACACTGATCTATCTCTTTTAAAAAATTTCTTTCAGTATCTGAAGGTTTTGTCTTTATATAGCCTTTATGTTTCCCTAATAAACTACCTAAATTACCTGCATGAATAATAAAACTAGAAACATGTGTTTCAATTGAATTATCTATTTCTTCTGTATTAGGGAGTTCAGTAGGTTCTATAACAGGTATAGAGATATTTAAATCATTAGATAGATTTAACAAAAATACGTAAATATCAATTATAGCATCTTCAAATTCTTCCCGATTCACATCTATACATGCCTGTACAAACTCACTAAATTCCCCCATAATCCCTAGATAATTTCCTATGGGGTTGTTTTGTTTAAATTTACAAATCTCAGAAACTTCAAGCATTTTAATCTGATCAGGGTGTTTTAACATTTTGTTTTGTATAGAATCAGGAAAGTATATGTTAAAATATTATCACAAAAAACAACTTTAATTTAATTATGACTCTAATAATAGTCGATAAACGTACCCAGCCTATCTCACTACATTATGAAGGATTTCTCAGCACAGAAGATTATGTAATTTCAAGAAATGATAAAAAAGTAGTAGAGTTGACCAATTTTTGGTACGGAATTAGTGGATCAACTATTTATGACATTCTATTTGAATTTATTGACTTATATTTAACTAAGAAAAAAGCAAACATTACAAAATTATCATTATATGAAAGTATAGTAGAAGCCCAGAAAAAATTAGATTTTGAATTAGAGAATGAAGAGGGTAAGCCCGCTAATACATTACATGGTTTCTTGATATCTAAAAAAGATAATGAGCATTACGATATACAAATGGAAAATAACAAGATTATTGAATTAGTAATAAATAGAGAGCCTTATAGTGCTTACGGGACACGAGTAGTACCACTACATTTGTTGGATGCGGGAGTAAGTATAGAGAAGATTTATAATGTTTGTAGTGCAAGATGTTTTGGTGTAGGTAATAAATATAAGACAGTTTCATTACCTATAATATCGGAGGTTATATAATGTTAGAAAATGTAGAAGCACCAAAACATGCCCTTTACCCTATAGGGGATGATATTGGTTTTGTTTCTCTTATAGAATCAATGGGTAATGATACAAATATAGTTAATGCTGCGAGAACTTCCTTTGGTAAAAGAAGTAATTTATTAAGTCTTGATAGAGATTACTTTACAGAAGAAATTTTAAAAGATGCTTGGGATAAAGACTTTAAATTAATAAAATACTTATTGAAACATAAACATGAGACCCCCCTAGAGTCTACCTGTTTAGTGTTTCTCATTAAAACTCCTATATTTATTGCCCGCCAACATTTTCGCCATCGTATTTCCAGTTTTAATGAAATAAGTGGACGTTATGTAGAGGTGAAAGATGAATTTTATATACCTAAACATTTCAGAAAACAAAGTACAAACAACAGACAAGCCAGCATTGATGATTACCTAGAATGGGATGAAGTTTTTCACAATGGCAAGCGAGAGACTTTGATTGAAGCGTATGAATGTACTTATAAAATGTATCAAGCGTTGTTAAAGAAGGGGGTATGTAGAGAGCAAGCCCGTGGAGTACTTCCATTAGCCACTTACACACAGTATCAATGGACTTGTAATTTAAGATCTTTTTTACATTTTATTGAATTACGAGATCATTCAGGGGCTCAATGGGAGATACAACAGTATGCTAAGGCTATGTTAAAGCTAGTTAAACCTATATTCCCTTGTACAATACAAGCATGGGAGGAACTTAGAGAAAGAAAATGATTAAACAAATTAAAGTACAGTCTGTATTGATAGATGATTTAGGAGAAGTCAATTTATTTGTTGGAAGAACTGACTTGCTTGAGGATTTCATAAAAGAAACCGAATGGTTTCCGGGTTGTTTAGTTAACTATCTGGAAATTAATTCAATAACGGAAAAGTTATATTATTATCAAGAGTTCGATACATTATGGGCTAATTGGTTAAATTCTAGTGATCAAGTTATTAAAGTCACACAATCAATTGACGTGATTAAATCCCTATTGAAAGTTGCGAAGTCCCTTAATAAAAAAGATATTAGATTATTTCGATTAGAAAAATACGATAATGAGCTTATCATCACGAAATATAATTTTGAAGAATTACAAACTACCCTTGAAATGGGCTTAGACCCACGCTAAAAAGAGGAGCAGAATATGTTAGTTAATTATAAAACTGTTATTGAATTTGGACAGGGCAAGGTAGGTATCCATAGGGGTAGCCAAGAGGATACTGATTGTTTAGTATTAACTAATAAAGGTACTGGGTTAGTAGGCGATTATGGTTCACTAGAAGGTTATCCTAGAACCTCAACTGAAGAAGAAACATTGGCTATTTTAAGATTTACAAATAAGGATAGTTTATGGGTTCTTATAGAGGAATTGCTAAAATTGTTTGTCGACAAAGAAGAAAATACCCTATTACCCACTATTCTTTTAGATAAAATAACTAGACTTGAAGTCATAAGTGAAGTAGAAAGAGAGTATGTAGTTAGAGAAATGACTATTAGGAAGTCTTCTGTACAGGATGAAGGTCAAACCTTAAAGTTGTTTATTAATCAGAAGGAAGAAAAAAATGTTAAATCGTAAGAATGTTTATTTTATTGTAGATTTTGAAACTACAGGTGTAGATCCAGATACCGACTATCCCATTGAAGTTGGGATTGTGGTGGTGGATGGTTATTTTAATATCAAGAAATTTTATTCTGCTTTAATTAAAGTACCAGAAACTTATTTACAAGATTCAGAGACTTGGAAAGAAGATTATATGGGGGCTTTTAATGTACATAAAATTACCCCTAAAGAATTACAACAAAAAGGAAAACCAATTGAAGTAGTCGCAAAAGAAATATTGAATTTAGCTCATCAATTCACAACAGAAAACAGGAAACCTATTTTATTTTCAGATAATATTCAATTTGAATTTAGATTTATGGCAGATATATTCGCAGAAGCAGATATAAAAAAAGAATTTCCTTTCCATTATTGTGGATGGGATTCAAGTAGTCTGTTAGAGTCTACTGGCATAGGAGACCCAGTTCCGGTGCACAGGGCACTTCAAGATGCTACACTATTATATACCGCATTATTAAGAGCATTTCAGAAAGTGGATGGACTTCCTGTCTATAATAGAAATACTGTGAATAATTCAAATAATCCCTACTGTTTTTAAATAAAAAAAATGGACATTAAAAAATCAGATCAAATATTAGATCAAATAATAAACTTATCTAGTGATGAATATGGTACTCCATATAGTTCTTTATTTGAGCAACTAATATTACTAGCTAATGAGATTAAACAAAAAATTAAAATAGAAAAAAGCAGAAAAAAACCAAGACTTTTTACTGTTGATAATATTACTTTTATATCTCGTGGATATCGTGGGGTAGGATTAGGTAGTATTAATTCGGAAGGCTTTGAGACTCACATTACAGAATTCTCAAATGAAGAGAAAGTTGCAATAAATAATGAGTTAAAAAGAAGAGGGCTGAAAGATTTTTTCATCCCTCCTTTCCACACCTAGATGTCAAAATAAACTAAAAAAAATGAAAAGAACTTCTAAAATATCATTAATACTTTTAACCTCTACTACTTTTTTAGCGGGCTGTTCTAATTATCACGATAAAGATTGCAAGAAAGATAAAAAAGGAAACTGTATTCAATCCAATGATAATCGTGTTGGTTATGGGTACCCTATTTATCATTCAGGTAGTTATAATAGAAGATCCGGAGGGTATAATACTAGTAAGAGTACTACATCTTCCTCACATATATCTCGGGGGGGGGGTTTGGTACTACATCTCATTTTTCCGCAAGTGCATGATACCTCTAACTAATTTGCTATCATGAAAAAACATAAAATAACACCTAGAAGAAACTGGACTGAAAGAGTGGAGTCTCAAGGATTCAAATTTCACACAATTGATGACAATACTTATTGGGATGAGACTGTTTGTTATTCTTTTACATCTGAGGAAATAGATAATATTGAAATAGCTACCAATACATTAAATTCAATGTGCTTGAAAGCTGCGGAACATATTATTCAAAACAATAGATTTAAAGAACTTCACATACCTTCTTCTTTTATTCCTTTAATTAAACAGTCTTGGGAACTTGAGTTTTACTCTTTTTATGGTCGCTTTGACTTGGCTTATGATGGGAAGAATATAAAGATGTTAGAGTACAATGCCGATACCCCGACTTCTTTATTAGAAGCCTCTGTAATACAATGGGATTGGTTGAATGATTATAATCAAAGTCAAGAAACTAAACATGATCAATTTAACTCAATACATGAAGGTTTAATGTGTTATTTTTCTTCTATTAAAAAAGAAATAGACTGTATGCATTTAACATGTTCCCCTAATTCGTTAGAGGATTTCATCACTACAAAATATATAGAAGATGTATGCTCACAATCAAATATCAAGACTGCCTTTCTTTACATCAATGAGATAGGTTGGGACTCTAAAAAAAATTGTTTTGTAGATACCAGTAATCAACAAATCCATTATATTTTCAAATTATATCCTTGGGAATGGCTTTGTCATGAGGAATTCTGGCATTATTTATCAAACATGTCCGATAGGTCTTACTGGATAGAGCCAGCATGGAAAATGCTATTAAGTAATAAAGGTATTTTGCCTATTTTGTGGGAACTATATCCTGATCATGAGTTGTTATTACCTTCATACTTTGATAAATCTAAATTAAATTCAACTAACTATGTAAAGAAACCTTTACTATCAAGGGAAGGATCTAACATACAAATTGTTCAAGACAATCAAATAATAGCTGAGAATGAAGGCGATTATGGTGAAGAAGGGTATATTTATCAAGAGTATTTTGAAATTCCTAGATTTAATGATTCGGTTCCTATTATTGGATCATGGGTAATAGATCAAATCGCAAGAGGGATTGGGATTCGTGAAGATATTAGTTTAATTACTGGCAATACGAGTCGATTTGTACCTCATTTTTTTAGTGGAGTTCCAAATAGTAAATTTATTGACAAGCTATAAACTAAATACTAAGATTCAAACAATGAAATACACTCAGAAAAAGATTAAAATGAATAATACCAATAACGAAATACACTCAAGAGTCTTTATATGTAGTCCTTATGGAGGTAAAGAAGAAAATTTAGAGTTAGCAAAGAAATGGTGTCGAAGAGCTATACTGGAAGGTAATAACCCTATAGCACCTCATTTACTTTACCCTCAATTTCTACATGAAAGTAAATCAGATGAAAGATTGCTTGGAATACTGGCTGGAATAAACTTATTAGATATTTGTGATTCTATTTGGGTAATTACTAGACCTCCAGAGAAATTTACTGCTGGAATGTGTAGAGAAATAAATTATGCATTAAAGAAAGGCATGCCTATAATGTTAATCACAGATGGGGATGAATTGATTGTTAAAAGCCATCGAGAACAAAATCAAATATTAGATATGGTTAAGGAAGCAGAGAGTTTAATGGGAGTACAAAATTGAAATATAACATAATTTATGCAGATCCTCCCTGGACATATAGGGACAAAGCTTCTTCGGGTAAAAGGGGAGTTCACTACAAATATGATTTAATGTCTTTAGCGGATATAAAATCATTACCTATCTCACAAATTAGTGCTGATAATTCGATATTATTTCTTTGGGTTACCTTCCCGTTATTAAAGGAGGGATTGGAAGTTATAGAATCTTGGGGATTTAAATATAAGACAATTGGATTTAACTGGGTCAAGAAAAATAAAAAATCCGATAGTTTCTTTTTTGGTTTAGGACATTACAGTCGTTCTAACTCAGAGTTATGCCTTATAGGGGTGAGGGGAAAACCAAAACGATTAAGTGCTTCTATATCTTCTCTAGTAGTAGATCCAATTAGAAAACACTCTCAAAAACCCGATCAAGTAAGGGATAATATTGTGAAACTTATGGGGGATTTACCTAGAGTTGAATTATTTGCTCGTGAAATACATGATGGATGGGATGCTATAGGAAATGAGATAGATGGTGTTTGTGTTAAGGAAGCATTAGAAAAATTAAACCCTCTTTTCTAAGTATCTTCTTTTTCCCAGATTACGTGATCGCATAATCTGGACATTCTACTAATTAAAATCTTAAGAAAATCGGGTCAGATAATGTTTCACATTTCGGGGTGTTTTGATTTGGTATTACTGGTATTATTTAAATAGTGATATTCATATTCTTCTTTCTGAAACTTAATTATAATCTCTGAATCCTCGACCTCATCTAAATTCACACTAATACTTTGAAGTCCTTGTGTTGGGTAGGGGTATAATCTTGTATCTTTTTTGCCTTCTTTATAGCTTACCAAAATAAAAAAATCATTCCCTACAGTTTGTAGTCTTCCAACTACTATTTTACTCTTTTCCCGAACGTTTCCGTTTTCACTCAAATAAAGAAAATGAAGACAAACAATCTCACCTTCTCTTAGTTTTAGATATTGAAGCATTTTTTCCTTTCTTTTTATTTTTTTTAGCTCTTTCTTTTGCTTGGGCTTTTGTTATTATTTTATGACAAGCAGGACATAGAGTTCTTAAATTAACTAAATTATGTGATTGACATATAGAGAATGGGATAATATGATCTACCTCAAACTTGTAATTACACCTATATAGTAATTGTCTAGCAGTTTTATTAGGTTTTTGTGTATTTACTCTACATAAAGCACATATACCCCTATCTCGCTTAAATACTAGATTACGAATAAAATTCCAGTCTGTAGCTAATCTATATTCTTCCACACATTCTCTAGAGCACCAAGTTCTTTTTGGGAGTTCTACTGGTTCTTTACACCAAGTACAGTACCCAATATCCCTTTCAATTTCAAGTTTTTCTCTTATTATATCGGAACGGGATTTATGTTTCATATTAGTATTAAGAAAAGGAAATATTAAGTTCTTTGTAAATTTGTTTAGTTAGATAGCCTATTAAATATGCAAATGCTTCCTCTGAACTGTGGGAATAAACAATCCCAGCTCGTTCTAAAATAAAACAAACACAATGAAATATTTCATGGTTCAATGTTGCGAGTCCATATATTGAAGTAGGTTTTTCTTGTAGCCAAAGTAAAGTTTGACCAGCCGGGAACATAATAGATTTACCAACATTAAACTTTATTGTTTTTAATATGTCAATATCTGACTTCGGTAATTTTTTAGATAATTCTTTAAATAATAACTTTTTATCTTGTCCGAAACAGACAAGAATATCAAACGGATAAATTTGACAATCTACAATGAACATAATTTAATATCCTCTAATTAAAGAAAGTCAGAATAATCAGCATTTTCATCTGCTTGTTTTAAGGCTCCAATAACATAACTTTCAATTTCTGTTTCTTGGGGAGCTACTTGAACTTCAGTAGACCCAGAAGTCCATCTATTAATCCAACTTATAGGGTTTTGTACTTTTTCAAAAATAGAAGGAAGTCCAATAACCTTTAATCTTTGATTAGTCAAATATTTCATATATGTAGACAATATCTCACTATTCAATCCAATCATACTTCCATCTTTGAAAATATATTGTATCCAATCTAGCTCCTCTTGTGCAGCATCTTTATACATTTGAAGTACAAAGCTCTCACACTCCGATACTATATCTTGAAATCCTTCCTCGGGTACATCTCTAAGGATTTTCATTAATTGGGAAGTAAACCCCATATGCATATTTTCGTCTCGACAATTACCTGAAATGACTGCCTTACCATTTCTCCTTACTACCACCATGCCAGTAGGGACAGTAACGCAGTAAACCTTACCCTCATAAGGGATTAATTTCAACACATTAGATTTAGTCCCACAATTATCATAATCCTTAGTGGGATCAATATAAACTCTATGAATATCTTTATAAGACTTATTTCTTCTATCTTGTTGTACTCCTGTATTAGTTCTCCAACCTGTAAGAACTCCTATTGCATGTACAATATCAGCACATTCGGGGGTTGTGGTGTCATATCTTAAACCATTTGTATCAGTTCTTCTGTGACCATCCCATAATGTTATTTCATTAATAAAATCTCTTGCCCCTAAATAAGAATAGTCCGAAACATTTACCCAAGAAAAATCTTTAGTTAATTTAATTTCTTTTGGGACTCTTAAATAAAAAACTATTTGTTCTTTTCTGTTCCCTTTCTCTTTACATCCAACTCTTTCTGAATACTCCCAACCTAAGTTATTGAGTATTTCTTTAAATCTCTCTTTTTTTCTTTCTTTAGCAAACGCAAAAATCACGGGGATTGAATCTGGATGATTTCTTTTTGGGTGAGAATAACATCCATCTGCTTGAAAAGCTATTTTAAATCTCTCTATCCAATTTAATTGATCTTTTTTTCCTGTTCCCTTGCCAGATACTATATAGGATTTTGTACAGGAAGGATTAAAATTCTTAGCTAGTGATTCTTTTAATTTCCCCCCCTCTCTATATATAATACGATGATCTCCTGTTATAGCAAAGTTATGTCTTGAATTAGAAAAATGATACAACTCCCCTTTAAAGTCCTGTTCGATTTTATTAATAGGATGCACAAAGCTAATATCTCCATTATCATGATATTGAGCCACCAATTCTGTCGAACCTAAATCTGAAAGTTTTTTCCATCCTTTATCTGTTAAAATATCTGTTTGATCATCAAAACAAATTAAGGAAATTATCTTTGCATTTCCTTCCATTTTTTTATTCTGAGCGAAACAAAAAGAACACGCAAAAGAAACATAAAACCGTATTCCCTCCAATATGTTGATTGAGGCTAAATTTAAATATAATTTCTTTTTCTTTTCTCTTTCTGTCTGTTCCGGTAGATTAGAAATCATATCATCATAGTATTTAGTAACAGATGTAGCTCTTTGACTTATCTTTTCATCTGATAATATCTCATCAAATATTTTAGATGGATCTGAATATATATTTTTTATTATGTATGTATAGGAGTAACTATGAATTGTCTCTGAAAATTCCCACATTTTTGCAAATAATTCTACTTCAGGATTTGAACAATTCTGCAACAAGTAAGGAATGCCTCTTGATTGTACTGAATCTAATAAGATTTGATAAGATAAATTCTTTGTAAAGATAAATTTTTCGTGGGGTAATAATAACTGAAAGTCCCCTCTATCCCTTGAGACTTGTATTTCTTCCGGTCTCCAAAAGTAAGATAAGTGTTGCTTGAACATATTATATATCTTCTCGTACTTGAATTTATCATATCGTTGAATCGATAACCCCTCCCCAAAGAAAAGAGGGGATTTTATTATTTCAAGATTTGTATCTTTATTTAAAATTGTTTTCATTTGCTTTATATAGTTTAGACTTTAATTATCAGATAGAACATGCACCCGATTCACAACCTGATTCTTGAGTCTCACCCATTAAATCTAAATTATCCGTTTTTTTATCATTCGTGTTCGCATAATAGAGGGTTTTCAATCCCATCTTGTAAGAATAAAGAATATCTTTATTAACCTGCTCTATATCTATGCCTTCCGCACTATAATGATAATAGTGATTTGCTGAAATGGTTTGATCAATCCATTTCTGAATAACCGCACAAATATTTGTATATCCTTTATTATCCGGCATATCAAAAGCTAATTCATATTTATTTTTTAGCTTCTGAACTTCAGGTGCTACTACTTTCAGGGGTGTAGATTTACTACCTTTAGTCACAACCAAACTTCTAACTGGCTCTATCCCGTTAGTTGCGTTTTGTACTAAAGAGGAAGACTCAGAAGGCATTATTGCTGTCAGGGTACTATTTCTTAGTCCATATTGTTTAATCTCTTGTCGTAACTCTTCCCAATCATATGTGTATTGTCTTTGAACTAGCTGATCTACATTTTTATTATATCGATCTATAGGTAATACACCTTGACTATACGTAGTCTGATCAAACCATTCACATTTACCTCTTTCCTTTGAGAGCTTAACTGAAGCTTTTAGCAAATAATATTGTATTGACTCAAAGAGGGAATCTACTGCATTTAATGAGCTATCATCTGAATATTTCAATCCATTTTTAGCCATCCAGTAAGCAAAATTAGTTACCCCTACCCCTACAGATCTTCTCTTAATCATTTTTTTAGCTGCATTGACTGGATAATCTTGATTATCTATCACAAAATCTAATACCCTCAATACATACTCCGCAATACGCTCCATTTCTGATATATTAATAGTACCTAAATTAAATGCCGCAAGAGTACATAAAGCAATCTCACCAGTGCTATGTTTTTCAGTTTCTTCACTACTATCAATATCCGCAAGAGACTCTATAGGGGCGGTTGGGAGAACAATCTCAACACAGTTACCTGTTAGAATACCATTAAAAACTACTTTATGTTGTTCTGGTTCATTTACACAAAAAGTATCGTCAATTCTTCCTAAGTCTTCGATTTTTGTTACCTTTATAAATTTGGAAGCATTTCTGTTTGGTTGATGATCTGATAATAACAGTCTTTTAGGAGAGAAACCTAGTGATTTTAATTGTTTCACTCCATTAGCGGAAATTAGTAATCTTTTTATTTTTTTGCAATAATACAGTTTACTTTCCCTATTAGAATCAGGTAGGGGTTTATAAGCTGCTTCGGAAGCATTTGTTACTTTTGCCTCTACTCCCATAGTAGATAACATTAATTGAACATCAAGAATAAAATCTATATTAATAGAGCTTACTTGTAAATGCTCTGTATTTCCATTTTTACAAAGGCATCCATCCGCATCTAATAGACCTTCTAACCATCTTAATTTTGTTTCAATTGAATACTCTGAAGGGACTTCAAATTTCACAAAACTAGGATCTATATGTATTCGGGTACGATCTTGTTTCTCCCAATATGTATCTTCTTTGTGATGATCAATATAAGAAAGAAGTTTATGTTTTACCCCATAAAGATCAATATGGTTTTTGTTTCTGTATGTACATCCATCTCCACTAAAAAATCCTTGAGTATAAGGACTCTTAAAATCTATATTTTCAAACTCAATAGTAGGATAACTATATTTAATTATTTTGTCATTAGGTTTCAAATCTATAGCTCTTTTTTCCTCTATAATTGGTTTATCTTTACCTCTACAGCCTGAGTAACCTGTTTGAGTGTAAAACTTATGATAAGGTGTGCAATCCAATGATTGTCCATTACTAAATTCAAGATGTATAAGTTTTTGATTTGTGCCAGTTTTCTCTACCTTTGTTTTTGAGAGATTTTTACCGTTCCAAACTTCTACTTCTTGCCCCTCTAATGTTTGAATTTGTTTATAGCCTTTAGAAGTTAAAAGTTTTGTTTCTGGTGCGACACATAAATTTGACATAGTTAATCTTTGGATAAAAGGACTATTAGTATTTGTATGATCTATATTATGAACATACATTCTACCAGTTCCAATTCTTTCTTCCGAGAATTTATCCATAAGCTCTCTTGCTTTTACTGTTTTTCTAGGTATTGTTTTGTCTTGCTCATACTTTTTATATAGAGCTTCAAATTGGGCAGTACCAAACACATCATACAGTCCCGGAACATCTGAAGAGGAGAAAAGAGATATATTTTCATTCTTTATAAATCTAGTATAAAAAAGCTTTTCAAATTGAATCGCATAGTCTATTTTATTTACTCTATTATCATCAGTTCCTTTATTATTTTTCAATACCAATATATCTTCTATCTCTTTATGCCACCAAGGAAAGTAAACTGTCGCACTACCTTTCCTGATTCCTCCCTGACTACAAGATAATAAAGTAGATTGAAACATTTTAAGAAAAGGAATTACTCCTGTGTGTACAATTTCCCCATTTCTAACTTTAGACCCTAATGCCCTAATACTACCTAAATTTATCCCAATGCCGGCTCTTTTAGCTACATATTGTCCCACAGCAGTATTACCAGTAAATAATGAATCTAAAGAATCTGCTATTTCTATCAACGTACAACTACTAAATTGTTTACTCGAAGTCCTGATACCTGCAATGATGGGAGTCGGTAAAGATATTTTGTGTTGCGATAACATATCGTACAGAATTTTTATATGAGTTAGTCTATTCGATTTATAATCCGCAAAGACAGTCATGGCAATTAATATAAAGGCAAATTGTGGAGTTTCAAATACTTTATTGTGGATTCTGTCTTTTACTAAATATTTATCGATTAGTTGTTGTAATCC
>JAAFJH010000037.1 GCA_013298875.1 Synechococcales cyanobacterium bin2.concoct.b11b12b14.033 | reverse complement strand
GACTTATTACCAAATAAGCTTAAAATTGTACCGACTCCAAAGGTTTTATGATTCACTTTGTCGCCCATATTAAATTTGATTTCTGGCTTTGTAACTTTACTGACAGACGGTCTCGATTCGTAAGCTGGAGCTTTTAAATTATTAGAACTCGATCCATTTACTTTTAACTCTTTCAAACCATAGCCAGAATTACTAGAACTTTTATTTTCGCTTCTAGTGGCAGACGAACCCCAATAACCAGTTAAATGATCTTTGGGCATTTCTTCTAAAAAGCGACTCGGCTCCGAATATTCCCTTTGACCCCACAAACGACGTCTGCGTGCATAAGTGATATAAAGTTTGTCTTCGGCTCTCGTAATGGCCACATACATTAAACGTCTTTCTTCTTCCAATTCTTCATGAGCAATTGGAGTGCTGCCTAAAGCCCGTGAATGAGGAAAAATTCCTTCTTCGAGACCAGTT
The DNA here is from genome assembly GCA_013298875.1 of Synechococcales cyanobacterium bin2.concoct.b11b12b14.033. Classification (GTDB taxonomy): domain Bacteria; phylum Cyanobacteriota; class Vampirovibrionia; order Caenarcaniphilales; family Caenarcanaceae; genus JAAFJH01. The sequence continues at coordinate 18,659 of JAAFJH010000037.1, read as the reverse complement.
AAAAAGACAGATTTATATTCAAGTCCTTTGGCCGAATGAACCGTCAATAAAGTAATTGCATCGTCTTCTTCAGTATCTTTTTCGACATCACCCACCAAAGAAACTTGGGCTAAAAATGCACCTAAACTTTTATCTTCACTTTCTTCATGGAATTGCTGAGCGACATTCACTAATTCATGAATATTTTCAATGCGACTTTCCGTATCTTCATTATCAGTGGCTTCGAGGGCAAATAAATAACCACTTTCTTCTATTACCACTCTAATTAAGTCGGGTATGGCTAATTTATCTATCCTTTCAATTAAACTATTAATTAAATTTATAAAATCATGTGCTGACTGGACAATCTTGGGTCCCAAAACTTTACTATCAACCAAATCCGCCAAAGCTTCATACAAACTTAAACCCATTGAATCAGCTTTTTCTTCTATTTGAGCAATAGTTGAAGCTCCAATTCCTCGTCTGGGAGTATTAATAATTCTTTTTAAAGCATTTGCATCTTTCGGGTTGAAAATTAAACGCAAATAAGCTAATAAATCTTTGATTTCTAAACGGTCATAAAAACGCATTCCGCCAATAATATGATAAGCAATACGGTTTTTAATTAAGCCTTCTTCAATAGCCCGACTTTGGGCATTAGTACGGTATAAAACGGCTATTTCTTTCTGTTTTACGCCTTTATCTTTTAATCTTTTGATTTCGCTGGCAATATAATTAGCTTCTTCCATTTCATCAGCAGCTTCAAAACAAATTATTTTTTCACCTTTACCTCGAGTGCCAATTAAACTTTTATCAATACGCTGCGAATTATTTTGAATGACCGCATTGGCTGCGATTAAAATTGGTTCGGTTGATCGATAATTAAATTCTAGTTTAATCAATTGAGCTTCCGGAAAGTCTTTTTGAAAATTTAAAGCTAATTTGTAATTTGCCCCTCTCCATGAATAAATAGACTGGTCAATATCGCCGACTGCACAAAAACTACGATTATTCCAATTGGTAGCATTCCGGCCTTCCGGGCTAACTAAAAGAGACTTTAATAAATCATATTGTGTTTGATTAGTATCCTGAAATTCATCGACTAAAATGTGCGAAAACCTTTTGTGATAATGCAAACGACGCTCTGGATTCTTTTGAAAAAGTTGTAAAGTAAAAAGTAATAAATCATCAAAGTCCAATGCATTACTCTGCTGAAGCTTATCTTGATATTTAAAATAAATTTCAGCTAATTTTTTCTCTTGCGGATTACTAGCTTTACGGGCAAAATCGTAGGCGGTTAAAGATTGATTTTTTAAATTACTAATTAAACTTTGGATTTGCTTAGGTGGATAAATTTTTTCGTCTAAATTTAAAGAACTTAAAGTCGCTTTAATTGAGGTTAAAGTTTCAGCTGAATCGGAAATTACAAAGTTTTTAGACCATTTTAAGGCTTTTTCTTGGGCATTCAATAATTCAAAATTATCAATTTCTTGTCTTAAAAGACGATTACATAAACCATGAAAAGTTCCAATCCAAACTTGCTCAATCGCTTTACCAGACTGGCTTGATTTTAATAAACGGCTTTTCATTTCACGGGCGGCTTTATTTGTAAAAGTTACAGCCATAATTTCATGCGGATTAGTTTCCCGAGATTCAAGTAAATGCCTAATCCGATGTGTTAATACTCTGGTTTTTCCGCTACCAGCTCCGGCCAAAACTAAAAAGGGTCCTTCATTTAACAAAACAGCATCGATTTGTTGTTGGTTTAAAGTCGCTAAATCCAAAGCTTTTCACAGGTTCAGTCAATATGAAAAGCCATTATATCATAATAATAAAGCCAAAACATAAACACAAAAGTATAAAAATTTGTTATTATTAAGTTTCGTTTTTTGCAACGGGGCTATAGCGCAGTTGGTAGCGCGCTTCAATGGCATTGAAGAGGTCACCGGTTCGAATCCGGTTAGCTCCAATTAATTTTATTAAAGTATTTCTAGTTGAAACTTACTGCTCAGACCATCATCTTAAAGCTAAAAATTTATAATTCACTCGGATCTTCAAGTTTTTTCTTCTTCTAAATTAGAAGGACTTTCTTACTGATAAGATATTATTTCATTCTCTAAGCTCACTTATTTTCTTCCTTTTGATTTTGAGCCGGCACTAACTTTTATTTTATCTAAAGCATTATATATGCCTTGTCCAACTATATTAAAATCATTTTTCAAAGCCCTTAAATCAGATTGCGACCCTGAATCAAAAAGTCATGATTAAGAGAGTTCCCAGCTAAATTTACAATACTACCAACACCATCAAAAAAATTAAACTTAAAAACATTTAGGAAAGCCCATTAGTTGATAAATAACTTTGAACTTTAATTTATTTTTAAATCAGCGGGACACTTCTTTCGCTTTTGAGGGAAGCTTTTATAAACTTTGAATTTGTTTAACTAATAATTTTGTATAGTCTTGTCTATGGCCTTTTTTACGGCGATAACCTTTTTTAGGACGTTGTTTGAGAACTAAGATTTTCTTGCCTCTTTTTTGGTCAAGCACTTCACAAATAACTTTAGCTTTTGGATTCACTTGAATAGATAAATTTTCTTCAACGATTAAAGTAACTTCATTAATGTCTATTACTTCGCCTTTTTCAGCGGAAATTTTATCGACAATAATAGTGCAACCTTCAGATACTTTGAACTGCTTTCCGCTGTGTTTTATGAATGCAAACATTTTTATAAACTCTGACTTAAAAACAAAATAACATTTCTAAAAAATTTACCATAAATAATTATTAAGTGCAATCATTTTTTAATTGTCGTTGGCTTTGGCGTCTGTGCATGGCTTTTTATTAAAACCTAAAAAACTAAACTGCTCTGTGCCTAAACTTAAAAAGAATTTGGTTAATAAAGATGAAATCCAAGGCTTTAATAAGTCGTTTACAATCAAGCCAAATGGCAAGCACGCAATTTCACTTAAACGTAATAAAGCCATTTTCTGTTCATTTTTTGGTAAATGAGAGCCGTATTTTTGCACAAAACCTTCGGACGAATGAGAAATAGTTTTTTGAACCGTGAACAAAACACTCCAATAAAGGAATAAATTACAAATTTTATTAGACAATTCTTGGCAAAATAAAGGAAAAGCTTGCAACTCATTATTTTGTAAATTTGCTTTGGCATTAAAAAATAAACTAATGAAATCACCAATAGTTGAGACTAAAAAAGGAAAAATTAAAAAATTAGAAGTAAGAGCCTGATTTATTAATTTTTTCTGCCAAGTAAGTTTATCCGTAGTCTGACTAGCGGAAGTTTTCTTTATTGAACCTGAATTATGTATAGTTTTGCCCGAAAATGCTATTTGGCTGCTGACGCTGGAATATTGACGTGGAACTTTTGGAATAATCACTTAAAGGTCTCCTCCCTCCGCTGGAATTACCCAGATCAGGTTTAAAGGGTTGTCTTTTACAATTAAGACTCTCAGCTAAATTAAGCACCCCTGTTTTATTTCTGTAAGTTTATACTAATTAACCAAAAAACTCAGAAAAATTGCTTTTTAGTTTTTTTAGTTATAAATTTAAACCTGTTAAAAAAATTATAAAATGCCTAGTATTGTTATTTCAGGTGGTCAGTGGGGCGATGAAGGCAAAGCCAAAATTACTGATTTGCTTTCCAACCAAGCTGATTTCATTATTCGTTATCAGGGCGGAGCAAATGCTGGCCATACGGTATCGACTGAAGCTGGCTTATTTAAGTTTCATTTAATTCCTTCGGGGATTTTATTTGAAGGCAAAATTTGTATTATCGGTCCTGGAACCGTTATTGAACCAAGTTTTTTAATTAAAGAAATTGAAGATTTAAAAAACAAAAATATTAATTTAAATGGCCTAAAAATATCGCCATTGGCTAGCGTTACCATGCCTTGGCATATTGCAATTGATAAAGCAACCGATACAGTAGGCTCAACTGGGCGTGGAATTGGCCCAACTTATACTGAAAAAGCCAAAAGAAGCGGTGTGCAAATTTATGATTTATTAAACCGTAATTATCTGGAAAATAAACTCACAAAGATATTACCCAAGCAAAATCAGACGCTTAGGCAAATTCATGATTTACCCGAATATAAATTGGAAGAAGTATTGGCCGAATATTTAAATTATGGAGAAATTTTAAAACCTTATATAGCTGATACGATCAATGATTTGCATAAAGGTCGGAAATCTGGCAAAAATATTTTGTTTGAAGGTGCTCAAGGCACTTTATTAGACATTACTTTTGGGACTTATCCATACGTAACTAGCTCAACTCCAGTTTCAGGCGGGGCATGCGTCGGTTCTGGTATGGGGCCAACTTCCATTGATAAAGCTCTAGGGGTTTTCAAGTGTTTTTCCACGCGTGTGGGTGATGGACCCTTTCCGTCTGAGCTAGAAGAAAAGTCTGTCGAGGCAGTTAAATTACGCCAAGATGGCACTCAGTGGGCTGAATTTGGTACTACTACTGGCCGTATGAGAAGAGTAGGTTGGTTTGACACAGTTTTAGCTCGCTATGCGGTTAAAGTCAATTCTTTAGATTATATTGCTTTTACCAAAATTGACACACTAGATGCTTTTGATGAGATATTCATTTGTGTGGCTTATATGCATAAAGGAACCGGTGAAATTGTGCAAGACTTACCATATGCAGCGGCAGATTACTTAAGGGATTTTGAGCCAGTTTTTCAATCGGTCGAGGGTTGGAAAGAGAATACTCATGGAGTGAGAGATTGGGACAAATTGCCCGAAAAAGCTAAAAATTATATAAATTTACTTAGCCAAATTATTGAAACTCCGGTTGCAATTCTTAGTACTGGCCCAAAAAGAGAAGATTCAATTATTTTAGCGAATATTTTTTAAAAATTACTTATAATTAACTTTATGAGAAGCCAAAAATTTTTATTTGTTTTATTTATTATTACCATTTTTAATTTTGGATTTCTACCTGTCAGAGCGGAAGATAATAGTTCTTTTAAGTTGGAAAGCTCATCAAATACTATTTTAAAAGGTACTATTTTAAACTTAATTGTGGAAAAAGGAGTAGATGCTAGCTTTAGTAAAATTGGAGATTTATTTTTGGCCAGAGTGGCTGAATCAGTTTATACAGAAGATAAGAAAGAAATTTTGATACCAAAAGGTAGTTGGGTTAATGGGCGAGTGGTAAAAGTACAAATACCTAGCCGTATGAGCAAAGCTGGAAGATTATTTTTAGAATTGAGTTATTTAACTACTTTGAGCGGAAATTTATTGCCAATTAATGCCACAATAAGCTTTGCAAGCGGAAAAATTAATCAGGAAGGAGTTTTAGATCCGCAAACTGGTTTTAAAAAGAAAGCTTTTGCTCCTACTAAAAAACTATTATCAACTGATACTGGGCAAATTGTTTCGGTCGCAACTTTAGGATTACCCATATTTATCACTTTACTTAGTGGATCAACGAAAGCTATCATATCTAAAGGCGATAATATTGGTTTAGCCAAAGGTGAATTTTTAAAAATTGAGTTGAAGGATGATAATTTAGTTTTGAAAGAATGAAAGAAGAAAATAAAGAAATTATTATTGCTCAAGCTTTACTTGATTCATCTAATCCGACTTTGCAAGAACAGCTTTTTGAATATATTTTACCAAATCATTTAGAAAGTAAAACTAAAATTGGTAGTTTAGCTTTAATGCCTTTTGGTAAACAATTGATGCGAGGTTTAATTGTAAATTTAGTTTTAAGCTCACCGGAAGAATTAAGTCAAGATTATGAATTAAAATATATTAGTGAAATTTTAAAAGAAAGTATTTTTGAACCAGAATATTTAGATTTATTGCTTTGGATTAGTAATTTTTATATTTGTAGTTTTTGGCAAACTCTAAAAGGTATTTTACCAATTGGTTTACTTGGTTCTTTTCAGGAGCGGGTTTTTATACAAATTGAAAGCTTAGAAGATTTAATTGAATTAAAAATAAAAATTACCTCGAAAGAAGAAAAACTTTTAAATTTATTATTAAATTCAGTACAAAAAAACTTGGCTTTCAGCTTTTTAAGGCAACAAAGCAAAGATACAACTTTTCGGCAAACTATTAAAAGTTTAATTAGCAAAAATTTAATTATAGTTCAAACTCAAATCAAAAAAGCCGTAAAACCAGCTCTTAAAAAGCAAAATATAATAAAAAATAATAAATTAAATATTATAAATTTAAATACTCAGCAACAAGAAATATTTGATAATTTAAAAATAATTTTAGACCAAGAACAATTTGATGATTATTTATTACACGGCATAACTGGCTCTGGGAAAACCGAAATTTATTTTTCATTAATTAGGGAAGTTTTAAAAAAAGAAAAACAAGTAATTTATTTAGTACCCGAAATTGCTTTAACAGTACAACTTTTAGAAAGAGTTTATAAACATTTTCCGCCCGACCAAGTTAGTATTTGGCATAGCAATCTAGCTGCTGGTGAGCGTATTTTGGCCTGGAATGAATGTTTAAATAATTCCGCTCGTTTAATCATTGGAGCTAGATCAGCTATTTTTGCACCAGTTAGTAATTTAGGTTTAATTATTATTGATGAGGAACATGATTCTTCGTATAAAAGTGGCTTTAAACCTTTTTATGATACCAAGCAAATTGCCTTGCAGAGAGCCAAATTAAACAATGCTTTATTACTGAGTGGAAGTGCAACTCCAAGTATAAAAAACTATTTTTTTGCTAAAGAAAATCATAAATTATTAAGTATAAAAAACCGTTTTAATAATAAGCCTTTGCCAAAAGTACAAATTATTGATATGCGAATAGAATTACAAAATGGTAATAAAAGTATTTTTTCTCGTTCTCTGAGACAAGCTTTAGACAAATGTATTTTAAATAAAGAACAAGCAATTTTATTACTCAATAAACGCGGGCATTCTAGTTATATTTTTTGTCGTGATTGTGGCTATGTAGCTTTTTGCAAGAACTGCTCAGTGCCAATGATTTACCATTTGACCGATAATGCATTGCATTGCCATCATTGTAATTTTCGACAAGCCAAGTTAACTGTCTGCCCAGCTTGCCAAAGCCTTAAGATTAAAGAAAGTGGTTTGGGTACTCAAAAACTAGAAGCTGAATTAAAAAGGAATTTTCCAGCGGCTGAAATTTTGCGTTTGGACAGAGATATTTCGAGCAGACGTGAAGGAGTACAAGAAATATGGAATCAATTAATTTCACCCGAAGCGGAAAAGAAATCTCAATTTTTAGTTGGTACTCAATTAGTCGCCAAAGGTATTGATTTACCCCGTGTCAGTGTTGTTGGAGTCGTGCATTCAGAAGCCGGGCTTTATTTGCCAGATTATACCGCAGCCGAAAGGTCTTTTCAGCTATTAACCCAAGCAGCTGGCCGAGCAGGCAGGCATGACAAAGATAGTAATATTATTTTTCAAACTTATATTCCCGAACATGAAATTATAAAATTTGCGGCCAATCAGGATTATGAAGCTTTTTATGATTGGGAAATTGAACAAAGAAAAGCCTATAATTATACTCCTTTTTGTGAATTAACTCGTTTTATACTCTCGAATGAAAGCGACACTACCGTTGAAAAAGAAATGGAAAAGTTAAAAGATTGGATTATAGTCGAAGCCAAAAATTTAGAAATTACAATTGAGCTTTTGGGTCCCGCTCCCTGCCCCTACGAGAAGTTAAATAAATTATTTCGTTGGCATATTTTAATTAAACATAAACAAATTGATATAAATTCAATCCGTACAATTTACAAAGAAATTAAAGAAAATTATCGTTTTAATTCACGACTAGCCTTCGACTTAATGCCAATTAGCCTTTTGTAGACTTTGGTTGAATCGATTGAAATTTTACCTTCTAATTTCTTTGCCATATTTATTCATTCTCCTTAATGTCCGAACCCTTTACTCTTTTTTTGGACTTAAACTAAATAAACCAATTATTTGTTGGGTGCTTTTAATGATTTTAGCAATTATTAGCCAAGGTATTAATAGATTATAATAATTTTTAGAAAAAGCATAAATACCAAAAAGGAATAAACTAATACCAAAATCTGGGTAATTATGAAAAGCCAACTGAGAAATAAAAATTTTGGATTGTACTTTATCAAAAAATATTTTAGAGAGATATATTCTTAAATTTAAATTAGTTTGAGCTATTTCAATACTATAAGTAAGAGAATTTTTAATATCCTTGAATGTTTTTACTTTAAGAAAGAGTTTTTTTACTAAAGAAAAAAGATAAAACTTACCATTATCTACTTTGGAAGCTCCAACCACATTATTTGCATGTTGTCGATATAAAACGAGAGGTTTATTTAGAGCTTTTATCCTTCCGTATTGTGAGCTAATTAAACCAATCCATAAATCATGATGAAAAGAATTTCTTATTTGCTGCTCCGGTAAAGGCAGGGCTTTAGCCAATACCCTTCTTCTAAACATCATAGAACAGCCCGTAATTGTATTTCTTAAAATTAAAAGTATTGGTTCATAAATTTCGGGACTTCTTTTTTCATATAGCCAGCAAGATTCATGAATTAAATTATCCTTTTCGTCTATTAAAGAAAGGTCAGAATGAATACAACTAATTTCTGAATCATTAAATTCTTCGGCTAATATTTCTAATTTTTCTGGCAACCAAATATCATCTTGATCCGAAAAGCAAATTAATTCTGCTGCCTCTTCTAAAGAAGATAATTTTAATAAACCTTGTTCAAAAGTATAATAAGAACCCAAATTAATTTCATTTTGAAAAAACAAAAAACGTTTATCCTCTTGTATTAAATTTTTAATTTCCTGAGCTTTGTTTGGGCTAGAGCAATCATCAATTACAATACATGTCCAATTTTGGTAAGTTTGTTTTTTGATAGAGTCAATTTGTTTAGTGAAAAATTCAATGTTTGGATTATAAGTTGCTAAAATAATGGCAATTTGTTCATTCATAATTCTTATTGCTTATAATGTCTATTTATTTTTGCAAATCTCTTATCAAGAATCTCTTTTTTATCTAACATAATTTATTTTTATTTGTTTGAAAATGATATAATTCTTCCCCTGACAGAGCTTTATCATAATTATAAAGAAAAATTTAATTTATGGGTTTAATCTATACAGAAATCGTTTTAAGTAATCCTAGCAAACAATTGGTGATTCAAAGTAGAGCATTAGCTGATACTGGGGCAATACATTTATGCATACCTAAACATATCGCAATTCAACTTGACTTAGAGGAAATTGAAAAAAGAGAGGTTATAATAGCTGATGGTAGCAGGCAAAGTGTTCCTTATGTTGGGCCAATAAAACTTACTTTTGAAAATCGTAATTGTTTTGTCGGAGCTTTAGTTCTAGGAGATGAGATATTATTAGGAGCAATACCAATGGAAGATTTAGATTTGGTTTTGTACCCCTCTTTAAGAAAAGTAATAGTGAATCCCGACAATCCTAATGTTGCAGTATCTAAGGTTAAGTCCCTCTGCAGTAAATAAACTTAAGCCTAAATTGCTAATTCATTAACTTTATCTTTTGATCATCTTATTCAAGAATTTCTTTTCTCTTGATAGAGTCAATTTGCTTGGTGAAAAATTCAATGTTTGGATTATAAGTTACTAAAACAATGGCAATTTGTTCATTTATAATTCTTATTCTAATTTAATACTCATTTTCTGTCTTTTCTTAGTAGCTCTCTGATAAATAAAGAGTGATACGCTGACAGCTTTACCAAAGCATAAAATCAGCTATGAAATATTTTTCCTCAATAGCTTACACTCAAGTCAAAAGGATAGCACAATTCCCACTTGCCGCATTGAAGGGCAGTTAGTTCATACTAATGTTAATTGAAATTATTAATATTATCTACGATATAGCTTACTTGTTCTTGGCTCATTATAGGGCTAATAGGTAAGCTTAAAACTTGCTCGTGAATTTGCTCTGAAATTGGAAAACTTAAATGATTCCATTCTTTATAAGCTTGTTGTTTATGAGGAGGAATTGGATAGTGAATGACGGTTTGTATGCCATTATCAGCTAAATACTTTTGAAGTTGATTTCTTTGCTTAGTTCTAATCACAAATAAATGCCAAACATGGGAGCTTTCTTGAGGTCTAGTGGGCAATATTATATTTTCATTTTTTATATTACCTAAGTAAAACTTAGCTATTTCTTTTCGACGATTATTATCTTTATCCAAATACTTTAGTTTAACCCTGAGGAGGGCTGCTTGTATTTCGTCCAGACGACTATTCATACCTTTATATATATTTTCATACTTCTTCTTTGAACCGTAATTTCTTAAAGCCATTAATTTTTCAGCCAACTCGTCATCATTAGTTGTAATAGCTCCACCATCTCCCAAAGCACCTAAATTCTTACCAGGGTAAAAGCTAAAGCCGCTTGCATTTCCTAAATTCCCAACTTTTTTATTATCATATATTGCTCCATGAGCTTGAGCTGAATCTTCAATTACTTTTAAATTATACTTTTTGGCTAATTCATTAATGGACTTCATTTCAGCCGTCTGACCGTACAAGTGAACAACCATAATTGCTTTAGTATTTTTAGTAATTTTTTCCTCAATTTTGGTTGGATCAATATTATAAGTATTTAAATCAGGCTCAACTAAAACCGGAATAGCACCCACTGCGGAAATAGCCAAAATAGAAGCTATATAAGTATTTGATGGCACAATAATTTCATCGTTAATACAGTATTCATATGCTCTCAAAATTAAAATTAAAGCATCTAAACCGTTAGCAACTCCAATACAATATTTAGTTTCACAGTAAGCAGCAAATTCTTTTTCAAATGATTGAAGTTCTTGCCCAAGAATATACCAGCCATTTTCAAGTACAGTATTAATAGTTTTTTGTATTTCAACTTGATATTGCTTATTAATTTCGGCTAAATCTAAAAAAGGTATTTTCATATTATTTATAATTATGTTTTAACTAATAAGTTGGGATTTTAAGTACTTCAACTGTGTTTAAATAAGAGTTTATCAAAAATTATGTTAAAATACGATTCTTCTAACTTAACCTATCAATCCATGAGTCAGCCATTAATAAGTGTTTTAATGACCACTTATAATCATGAAAAATATATTACAGAGTCAATAGATAGTATCACAAATCAAACTTACGAGAATTTAGAACTCATTATTATTAATGATGGCTCGACCGATAAGACCGAAGAAAAAATACAACCTTATTTAGAAAATAAAAAAGTAAAGTATATAAACCAAGCAAATACTGGACCAAGTATTGCATTTAATAATGGACTTAAAGAATCAAAAGGAGACTATATAGCCTTAATGTCTGGAGACGATATTTCTTATACAAATAGGCTAGAGGAGCAGTTAAGTATATTGATTAAGGAAAATATGAATATTTGTTTTTCTTATGTAGATATTATTGATGATAATTCAGATCTTCTTTTAGATCACCCACTAAATAATATTTTTAATAAGCCGGGGAAAAAGCAAGCAGAAATAATTAGATATTTTTTTGAGATAGGTAATTATCTTAATGCACCGTCTGCTCTTATCAAAAGACATGTATTAAACGAAGCTAATACTTTCAATCCTTGTTTATTGCAATTGCAAGACTATGATTTATGGATTAGATTGATAAAAAAAAATAAGTTTTATACTATTCAAAAACCATTAGTCAAATATAGAGTAAGAGCTAATAATACTAATTTAAGTCTTTCAGAAGGTTCTTCAGTACGGCTAGCTAATGAACAGTACTTAATATTCCAAACTTTTTTTGATGAAATGCCAATAGACTTATTTAGGGAAGCATTTCAAGATAAATTAATTAAAAAAAACTTCTCAGCGGAAGAATTTGAATGCGAGAAGGCATTTATATATTTGAACTTAAATAACTTTTTGAGAAACGGTACTAAATTAATTGGAATAGAAAAAATATTCAAACTTCTTTCTTACGAAAAAACGAGCGAAATATTGAAAGAAAAATATAATTTTACAAATAAATCATTTACTTCTTTTTTAACAGCTTGGGACTTTCTTGGTACAGACTTAATTCTGAAAGAACGAGAAAATGAATTGCTTTCAATAAAAAACTCATTCTCTTTTAATTTGGGATCGAAACTTACGCTTAACTTTCCTCAATTAGAAAATATAATTAAATCATTACAGAAAATCAAGTGGACATATAAACAAGAAGGATGTGGTGGACTAGGTCGAGGTGTATTAAGGAGACTTATCTGCAATAAGTATTACAATATTTCTTCTTTTATAGAGAGAATTTACATTTACCGAGAGATTGGATATAGGCTAATTAAAAACGATTTATTGCTAAGTGATAATTGGGGAGTACAGAAGTGGTTGCTTAAAAATTATCCAAGTAAAGCAATTATTAATAGTTTAAAAAAACTACAAAGCAAGTTTAATCATAAACCTTTAATTAGTATTATTTTACCGATTATTAATAACAGTTCTCCCGAATTCATAGAACAATGCTTTCAATCTGTTTTCGAGCAAGTTTATGGAAATTGGGAACTTTGTGTACTTATTGATAATTCTGATAAAAAACTTATTCAAAGTATATTAAAAAAATACTACCCTTATAATAAAAAAATTAAAACTATATTTAGCTTGCAAAATCAAAATATTTCTGAAGCTTCTAATTCATTACTGAGCCTTTCACAAGGTGATTATATTATATTCTTAAATCATCATGATATTTTTAGCCCTGATGCTTTATTTGAAATAGTAAGTATATTAAATAAAAGTCCTGAAGCTGAAATGATTTATTCTGATCAAGGAATTATTGATAAAAACAATAAAGTAATCAATTTGTTTTTCAAGCCCGATTTTTGTCCTGAATCACTATTATCAAGAGCATATGTAAATTATTTAACCGCTTATAAAAAAGAAATCTTAAACAAAATTGGTGATTTGAGAACTGACCTAGAAGATAGCCAAGATTATGATTTAGCTCTCCGAACTAGTGAATTAACAAATAATATATTCCATGTTTGCAAAGTACTTTATTATCAAAGAAATACTCATTTAGAAGAATATACAAAAAATACTGAAAAAGTATTGAAAGCTGCTCTGGAACGAAGAAATGAAAAAGGAAATATTGTACCCATTAGTACTAATCATCAAATAGTTAGATTTGAAATTACAGACTATAAAAAAGTTAGTATAATTATACCTACTCGGGATTTTAGTGACATTTTGGAGAGATGCTTACAATCAGTTTTTACGATAAGTACTTATCCAAATTATGAAGTATTAATAATTGATAATGGAAGCCAAGAACACAAAACTTTTGAATTATTTGATGAATGGAAGAAAAAATATCCTGAAAAATTGAAAATTTATACTTATGATATTCCTTTTAATTACTCTAAACTTAATAACTATGCAGTTAGTAAAGCAGAAGGCGATTTTCTTTTATTTCTAAATAATGATACTGAAGTAATAAGTAATGATTGGATGGAAGCAATGATGGAGTATTGTCAAAAAGATTTTATTGGTGCTGTAGGAGCTTTATTATTATACCCAGACAATACAGTTCAACATGCGGGTGTAGTCTGCGTTGGTGGTTTAGCCGGCCATGGCCATAAACATTTTTCAAAAACTGATATGGGCTATTTTGGTGCTTTGCAAACAGTGAATAATTATTCTGCGGTTACGGCTGCTTGCTTGATGTGCAGAAAAGAAGTTTTTGAGAAGGTAAGTGGTTTTGAAGAAGATTTAGCCGTGGCTTTTAATGATGTGGATTTTTGTTTTAAGCTTTTAGAAAGTGGATTTAGAAATGTATATTTGCCGCATGTTCAACTTTATCATCATGAATCAAAGAGTAGAGGTGCTGAAACCACTCCAGAAAAGAAAGCTCGATTTCAAGAAGAAGTTCAGTACATGCAACAAAAATGGGAACATATTATAAAAAATGATACTTGCTATAATCCTAATTTGGTTCAATCCGCAGAAGATTTTAGTATTAATTAAATATCAATTACCAGAAATTATAAAAAGGCCTAAGAAAAGAATACATAATAATTCTTAGCTTAATCCTCTAGGCAAAGAATTTTTTGTACTTAACTTTTAGGGTTTCATAATTTTCTTTTTTATAGTCAAAATAATAATTCAATTCATCTTCATTAACGATTTTTGCTCCATAAAATTTATATAGTTCAATCGCTTTAAAATTTTCTTTTCTAACGTCCCAGCGGGCTTTCGAAAAATTCAATTCCTCCAATCCAAATCCAATTGATAATATAAAAGACTCTAGTGTTGTACCTGAAGGTCTATTTGATTTTATGATCCAGCTTCCCCAGCAGAAACTATCACCTTTAAAATCATATAATCTCACCGTGCCATATTTCTCTCTCTCAAAAGATTCAATTATAAAATAGTATTCTTCTTTTTGAGCTTCTCTTTGTTTATACTTTTCAAGCCATTCAATTTGCTTTTGTAGGTCATTTTCTACAACGGAGAGATGTTTATTTAAATTATCATCTGATCTAAGCGAGAGTATAAAATCTGCATCAGAAGTTTCTGCTAAGCGTAATTGTATATTTTTGCCTTTAATTATTTTCATAGTTTAAATATTACTCTTTTGTTCTAATATGCTTTTTACTTATTCATAAATTTTCTGTGCAAAATCATAAAACTCTTTTGCTTCTTCCAATGAAGGTTTTCCGTCTGGTAATAAACCTAATTCGATAGGATAACGAGAAGTAATATACAAAATTTAAAAGTACTTTAGCTGTTGACATATCATCGTCGATGTATAAAAACCACTGTCTAGTTAACTCATTCATAAAAGAATAATTCCTCTTTCAAAAAATTCCCTCGTAAAAACGCTATTCATTTCAATAAGTTTATAATTCATTTTCTTAGTATGAACTATTAAATCAATTGGAAATAACTTTTCTAGCTCATATAATTTTCTTGCATATCGTAAATAAATTTCACTTTTTTCTTTAAAGCTTTGCGGCATAAAATCATCTTTAGTAATAATGTACAAATCAATATCGCTATCTTTATGAGGATTACCAGAAGCATAACTACCAAACAAAATTACCTTTTCTGGGTCAAGTGGTTTTAAAGCTTCTATAATTTGATTTTTTATCTCATCTGGTAATTTCATAATTTAAATATTCGCTTATGAATTTATTATACTTATAAGCTTTTAGGCTATTTCACTTCTTTCAAGAACTCATTATAATCTCTGATATATTCTTTTTCATCATAATATTCACTAGCTAAAACTAATAAAACACAGTCTTTTGAAAAATCGTACATTTCTCTCCAAATCATAATTCCAATAAATAAACCCTGATTTCTACCTTTTAATTCAATAATTTCTTGCTCTTTTCCGTTATCAAGCTTAACTTTGCAGTTACCAGAGACACAAATCAAAACTTGTTCTAATTGAGTATGGGCATGTTTACCTCTCACGAAATTTTCTTGAGTATCAAAGATATAATAAACTCGCTTAATCTCAAATGGAATATCTTTTAATTGTTCTATTGCAGCAAGAGAGCCTCTTTCATCTCCTTTAATATCGAAGTTTATTATTTTAGTACTTTTCATGTTAAGTTTCATTTAATTCTTATCAATTATTGTATCTCAAAGATTATTGCTAAAGGAGCTATTGGAATGTCTCTTTATTTTATTTGAAATCCAGTTTTTGCACCTCTTTTCCAAGAAGTGATAAGACATTGCCGAAACAAGAATATTTAAACACAACATACTAATCATCACAAGATTGCCATCGAAATGATGCTTAACAAGCTTTTTTCCTAATTCAATAACAATGAACTGCCACAAATAAAATGAGTAACTGATTTCTCCTAGATAAGCTAGTACCTTATTATTATAAAACCATGATTTTGAATAAAATACTAAAACAATCCAAATTGCAAATATGGGAGCTATGAATAACTGCCCTTTCATGTAGACAGAGTCCGAATTTCCTAGTAATACTGTTAAGAAGAATAAAACTATTAGAATTATAAAATGTAAAATGTACTCAAGTTTTTTAGCTAAATGAAAGTTTTGTCTAATTATGTAAAATCCAATGCCATACAAAAAATCAGAAATTCTAAAAACAGGATTGGCATATATGTAATCTCCATCTTGGTGTATAAGTAAATTGAGACTTGTTACAAAGCCTAAAACAAAAGCTATTGTTACAATCAATGGAATTTGATTTAAATGTTTGATTTGAATATTCGACTTAAATATTTCATTACCAAGAAGTAAGACAATGAAAGGAAAGAGAAAATACAAAAACATTTCAACTGTTAATGACCAGCTACCTCCATTTATACCTATATTAAACATAGTTGGAAAGAATCCTTGTACCAATACTAAATTATTAAATAGGCTTCTAATAACATCTTTGAACAGAAAGCGGTGAAAAAATATTAAGAAATAAACAATATGTGAAATTATATAAACAGGATATATTCTAGCGACACGTTTAAGATAAAAATCAACTATATTTTCCCTTTTTGAGAAATCCTGATTCCCATAATTATACGCCATTAAAAAACCAGACAGAACAAAGAAACCAGTCATAAAAACAGCACCGTTGCGGATAAATTTATCAACAATACTGATACCAATTACCCAGCCAAAATGTATATTACAATGAAACAAGAAAACAAATAAAGCGGTTATAAATCTAAAAGCCGTCAGACTAGAAATCATTTGATTAGCTTTAGCATTAGAAGTATTTACCAACATCAAATAACCCCTATAGAAATTTCATCTTTTTTATATTTAGAAATAAAGTACTCAATTACATAAACGCTTGTAATAGGAACAATGAGGAAAAAGAAAGGATGCGAATATCGATGCTCAAAGTAGATGAGGGGAGACAAAACTAATATAAATAATGGAAAAGACCAGAATTCAGGATAGACGCGGAATCTGGTAATCCAAAGAAAAACTAAAAACAAAATACTACCTACCATACACCAGAAATAAGATAAAGTAATACCTAATGAATCCGAGAAGAGAGATTGAGGCCTTGCACCAAACCAAAGATTACCATACGCATAACTACCAAACAAAATTACCTTTTCTGGGTCAAGTGGTTTTAAAGCTTCAATGATTTTATTTTTTATTTCAGCCGGTAATTTCATAGTTTAAATATTATTATTTTTCTTGATTTGTTAATCAACTATCTTTCAGTAATTAGGAAAAATAATAATAAAAGTTTATCAAAAGTCATGTTAAAATACCTGTCTCTTAATTTAGTTAATTTTAGTTATATTCCGATGCTGATCATTGCAAAATTAACAAATATTGTGAGCCTGCTAAATTTAAATAATTACTCAAAAAATGACCAATAAGAACAATTTATATTACTTACTAATAATTTTACTATATATACCTTTAGGTTTTTGGTTAGCTAATAAAGTAAATAAAGAAGGTATTTTATTTGGAAGTTATACTTGTAATATTGATTATTTAATTACTAATTTAGGTGCAGTACAATAATATACTCATATTCCTTTCAATGCTTCCCATTTTGATTTTAAAAATCATTTAAGTACCTCATTATTTCTGACAAATTCAAATCTGTTCTTACAGTAGTCATAAAAAGTATCATAAATTGAGATAAGCTTACTTGAACTATTAAAAATTAAATTTATACCATCAAGTACTTCATCCTGATTAAAACTATATTCGTGGGCAATTTCATTTCTATCTTTCCTCAAATCCATCCACTCCTGTTTGTATAATATATGAAGCTCTTCAATTCTATTAAGCCTATCAATAAATGGTTTGCTTTTAACCTCTTCACCCATAAGTTCTAATAAAGATGGAAACAATTTTTCTCCCATAGTGTCTTGAAGTTTAGAAAAACGAAATATCATCTGGTCAACAAATCCCATATTTATATCATTGAACTCTCTATATTTATTTTTGTTCATTGGCATATATTTTTCTAAATTCTTTTTGGCAGCTAAAAGTCTATTTTTATGTTGATTACACTCATGTAACTTCTCAATAAAAGTATTTTTCAAATCTTTCATAGCTCTATTCCTGTTCTTAAGGCTTCTTTGTCTATCAGCCTATTTTGATCTTTTGCCATCACGGCATCTATCTTTTGTTCACCGATATATTCATCTAATTTTATCAAAAATTTTCTTCTAAGCTCTCTTTCGTTTTCATGTTTCTGAGCGGGGCAAAGATATAAGTCTATATCGCCACCTCTTTGAGTATCATCAACACGACTTCCAAAAAGATATATTTTCCCATCTTGGAAGGTTTCAAAAAAGGCTTTTTTAATAAGCTCTCTTTCATTCTCCGTAAGTCTCATTCTTATTTACTTCATGTCGATGTTTAAACTAGGCACTTATCATATTCTCATATTCGTTTGGATAACAAAAAATTTTATAGTGTGATAGTCTAAAACTTAACATAAGTAAGTATCAAAAGTATTTCATATTTTTATATTCATTAGTACATGATATTTTTCAAGAACGATGAATTTGAAAAGCAGAAAAAAGTATATTGCAATAATTGGTGCAACTTCTCATATTGCCAAAGGACTTAAGACAAGAGATTATTTATATTAACATTGCAAAGACCATCGCCATAAGTTAAAAAGAATGTTTCATTCTCCACATACTTTTGAATTTGCTTTATTCTCCCTCCAGTCATAGTATTGAGTCCGGTAT
>JAAFJH010000036.1 GCA_013298875.1 Synechococcales cyanobacterium bin2.concoct.b11b12b14.033 | reverse complement strand
AGTTCATATCAAAATGGGCGTACTCCCGTGCCTTGTATGCCATGCAATACTGAAATTAAATGGGGTTCTTTATTGCAAAAGGCTAAAGAGCAAAATTCATATTATTTGGCCAGTGGCCACTATGCCAGGCTTATGCAAAATGAGAGCGGTGAATACTGTATTGGGCGGTCAAAAGATCAAAACAAAGACCAATCTTATATGTTATGGGGTTTAAATCAAGAGCAGTTAAAATCTACCGTTTTTCCATTAGCCAATTTTGAAAAAGCTGAAATCCGGGAATTGGCAAATGAATTGGGCTTGGAAAATTGGAATAAAGAAGATAGCCAAGATATTTGCTTTGTGCCAAATAAAACGAAAGACTTTTTGCAAAAAAATATCGGTGAAAAAACTGGACAAATTAAACATATTAAAACTAATGAAATTTTAGGCCAACATTCGGGAACTCATTTCTTTACAATCGGTCAAAGGAAGGGTATAGGTTTATCCAATCAAGAACCGCTTTACATAATTAAAATTGATGCTCTGAATAATATCGTTTATGCTGGTGAAAAGGAATATTTGCAAGCCATTGGCTTAATAGCTGAATATGCAAATTGGCAAACTTTACCGGCAGCTGATCAAGTTTTTAAAGGACTTGTAAAAATACGTTATAATTCTCGGCCAGTTTTAGCAGAAATAAAGCCTCTTCATGCTGATAATCAACCTGTTTCTGGGCAATTTGAAGTGAAATTCCTCGAAGAAATTAGCGGAATTACTCCAGGGCAAGCAGCAGTCATTTATGATTTATCTGACAATTATATTATGGGCGGCGGCTGGATTAAAGGTGAAGTGTAAATAGGGCTTTTACCTGAAATTTGATAGGGGTAATTGGGTAAATAAACTTATTAAATACTTTGTCTATAAGCTTTGTGTCCAAGATATTAATTGATTTAAGTAAAGATAGTACTTTGCCTGCCTCTTGGTATCATGTAGGTAGCCAAAAACTATTAAATGAAATTTTGGAAGAAGTACCTGTCAAAGAGGTCTTTTTGCCGCAGATTTTAACTTGCTTAGAAGAAATACATTCCTTAATAAAAGCTACTTCTAGCCATAATCTACCGACTGGTTTGCATTTGGGACGCGTGGGAAGATTAGGAGCCTTATTAGCCAAAAAAGCTGACCTAGACTGGAAAGAAAGATTAGAATGTTTATATGGTGGCTGGATACATGATGTGGGAAAAATTTATATTCCTGAAAATATTTTAAATAAGCCGGGTCGCTTAACCCAAGAAGAATATGAATTAATTAAAGGACATGTTAACTATGGCTGTGAGTTATTAAAAGATTATCCGCATTTGCAACCTTTTATTGCCCCGGTCAAGTATCATCATGAGCGGTGGGACGGCAATGGTTACCCTCATAGCTTAAAAGGGCTTGACATACCAATTACTGGCCGTATTATTAGCCTTACCGACGCTTATGATGCAATTACTAGTTTTAGGCCATATCCTCCTTATCAAAGAACTCATGAAGAAGCTATACAAGAAATTAAGCGTTGTGCCGGAAGCCACTTTGACCCAGTTTTAGCCAATCTTTTTTGTGAAATAGAAGTCGAAGAAATAGAAAATACTGTTTAATCCAATAACTTTCTTGGTTTATGGTAAAATTAATGAATGTTTTATGATTCAGAATAAATTGGATCGAGTAGGGATCGAACCTACGACCAAGGGATTATGAGTCCCGTGCTCTACCGCTGAGCTATCGATCCATAAAACTATTGCCTGAATAAAATTATCATAAAGTTTAGCAATCAGGCAATAATAAAATTAAACCTCTTCAGAGAGACCTAAAGAAAGCATTAATTCTTTTTTCTGCTTACCTTTTAATCTTTTATGTTTTTTTACACAATTAACAATCCCCAGTTTAATTTCCGGATTCTTTTTAATTACGGAAGTCGCTACTTTGATTTTGATGGGAGTGCCATTTTCATTGAAGGTTCTAACTGTTTGTAGGTTAACTTCAAATCTTCTTTTAGTAGTTGGGTTATAGTGAGAACGTAAAAATGAATATTTCCAGCCTTTAGTCGCCTTTTTGCCGGATAGCTGACAAATACGTCCAGATTTACTTTTTAATAATTTTGACTTTATCATTTTTGATCCTTAATAATTTTAGATTAAATTTAATTGACGTGCTCTTTTAATGGCGGTAGCTACTTTCCTTTGCATTGGGGAAGGAAGTCCATAAACATAAGCCGGAACTATACGTGCTGCTTTACCTTCTCCACTGAGGAATTTTCTCAAGAAATCAACATTTAAAGGATTAATATCTTGCAAATTGATTTCTAATTTTCTTTTTTTCTTCTTCACGATTCAATATTTTGGGGAAAGAGAGTATTTAATTTAGACTTTATTCTATCATTGCAAGTTATCTTATGTAAAAACTAAAAATTTTTTTTATTAACCGACATTATTTTCTAATTTAATCAATTAATTATTCTTTTAGTTTTTTTGTTTCAGTATTTTTTAGAGGAAACACTTAAATACTTTCAAAAACTGAGTTGGGAGCATTATCTTCGATTGGTGAATTGAAAGAATTATTTGCAGTAGTCTTTTTGTTATTTACTATTGGACTTTGATTATTATTTAAAGTTTTCAGCGAATCAATTTCCAATTCCATCATTTTATTAGGATTAGCAGCACCATTTTTCTGCGTAATTAAAGGCTGTTGACTGACCGAATTTCTGCGTAATTTTTGAGTATTATTCTCAAGAACCTGATTAGCATTGATATTGCTTGAATTATTAGTATTTAAAAGTGGAATTGAAGAATTATTACTAATTTCATGGGATAAATTATTTTTACTACTAGTATTTTGTTGAGCTAAATGAGCAAAAATCGTAATTAAAGACTGAAAAGCTACCAGTACGCTAAAGCCAATGGCCGAAACTAAAAACCAATTCATTAAGTAAAAAACTTGATTGTTTAAGTAATTCCTAAATTGTGTAATCGTAATGCCCAGAATAATAATTAAAACCGAAGAGCCAATTAAAATTTGTGCTAATTGGGAATAAGCTAACTTTTGTTTCCAGGAATGAGCTTCTTCATTTTCAGCTAACATTTGCAAATAATCTTCTGAACTGATTGGTTCTTGCTTTAAACGAATTAAATTATCACTAATTTCTTTTTTCTTATACGGATCAAGCAAATCATTTGAAATAACATAATAAATTAAATTATCAATAACATTATGAATGGACATATGTGTCAACAGCTGAATTTGATACTTACGAGCCAAACTTGTCATCACCGAGATTAATTTAGACTTGGAGGGAATATCACCAAAAGACAAAAAGTTTTTAATTAACACATCTAAAGCCTCTTTTGAGGCCGGAGAAACTTTTTTCTCAATTAAAACCAATTCCAGTTTTTTACTTCCTAGCAAAAATACTAAAAATGCAAAAACTGATAATGTAAGAGACAAGACTATTGACCAAGTGTCTAATGGCATATTTTACCTCAATGCAAAGCTATTAATTTATTTAATTAAATCTTTAGATTAAGAATGTGTCAAGGAAAAGTTCAATAATTCTTAATAATTTAAAAATTACAAAAACCTAGATGAACTAATGATTTTCCCTTTCCAAGCTGAATCTGAGCTAGGTAGTTTTTGAATTAAAGCAAAAAGAAATTCTCTTAAATTACTTAAATTAGCTTCAAAGACTTTCATAACTTGTTCATGCGTTACAGGTTCCACGTCACCTACTAAACCACAATCATAATCAGTTACCAAAGCAATACCCAAAACTTCAAGCTCAAGCTCTTTTGCCAAATGTACTTCTGGATACTGTGTCATATTGATGGTTTCCCAACCCATTTTGCTAAACCAAATCGATTCAGACTTACTGCTAAAGCGTGGTCCCTGTATTACCACAACAGTGCCTTGTTTATGAAAAGGAATTTTTAAACCTTCAGCGACTTCAATGGCCAGCTTACGCATTTCTTCCGAATAAGGCTCAGCCGCACTGACATGCGTTGCAATTGGACCATTATAAAAAGTATCAATTCGACTATTCGTACGGTCAACATATTGATCCAAAATCATAAAACTACCCGGGGCAATTTCTTTTTGGAGGCTTCCAACTGCACAAGGCGAAATAATCCGCTGCACACCTAATTGTTTCATGCCCCAAACATTGGCTTGATAATTGATTTTTTGAGGTGGAATAGAATGATTACGTCCGTGACGAGGAAGAAAAGCTACTTTTTTATCTCCAATATTACCAACAAAATATTTATCACTAGGAGAGCCAAAAGGAGTTTCAATGGTTATTTCTTCGACATTATCTAAAAATTTATAAAAACCAGAACCGCCAAAGACTCCTATTTCTGCTTTATTTAAGCTTTGAAAACTACTCATTATTATTAATTATTTTCCTTCTTTTTTTGGCTTTTTATCAGCTGAACCGCTTTTTTTATTATTTGAACTACCTGCTTTATTGGGGGAATTTTCGGAATTACCAGCTTGGAAAGGACTATTAATCATGATTTCTGCTTCTTTTATTTTATCTCCATCCATGCAAAGCCAAGAGTCAGTTACAAATTTACCATTTGGCCCAAGCCCCGTATAACAAATATCACCTTTATTTTTATTAAAGCGTAAAAAGACTGGCCCTTCCTGTTTAAACTCGAATTGAGACTGGCTATTTTGCATACCAGATTTGACTAAATTAGCACAAACAATAGCGGATAAACCGAGAATTACGGCTACTGCTATAGCACCAACGGGCGAATTATTTTGAAAACTCATAGTTTTATATATTAGAAACTTTCTCTCAAATTTATATGTAGATCAATTAATTTGTCAAAACTTTCTTTTTATTTATAAATTTTTTGTTTTTAAGAAATCATTTAAATAGTTTAGATTGTGCAAAGACTTGATTAAATGAGGTTTAAATAAATTAGACGAGTTTTTAATAATGGCTGATTTTATGTTATATACAGGTTTAATTCAAGATATTAAAGGACAAACCGAAAAAGCGTTTTATGACTTAGGTTTAGTAACTAAAAATATAAATAATTTAAATACCTTTGGTTATAAAGCAGAAAGACCCCTGCAATTTGGGGAAATACTTACTGATCAGTCGCCCGAATTAGCGGAAAAAAGTCAAAAATTATTACAGCCCGGCAAACTTTCGATTACTCAAAACCCTAAAGATATTTCTCTCGAAGGGCAAGGTTTTTTTGTTTTGCAAGATGAAAATGGCGACACAGTTTTAAATCGAAATCTGACTTTGGGAGTTAATAAAGACGGTTTTTTAAGTTCAGGGAAATATTTAGTCTTTCCAAAAATAAAAGTTGATTCAGTTTTTCAAAAATTTTCCATAGAGCTTGACGGTACCATTAAAGGAATTGATTCTAATGATTTGAAAACTAAATTAGGCTCTTTGAGAGTGGTAAACTATCCAGCCAGTGATAAATTGAATTTTAATGGTTTAGTTTATTCCCCCCATGAAGACGCCGGCAAGGCTTTTCCAGTTTGCTTAGGCCAAGATGCTCAAACTAAAGTCAGACAAGGCACACTCGAAAGTTCTAATGTTGATATACCTCTTGAAATGTATCGATTTAGCGATGCGAACAAAAAAATCACCACTTTAGCTCGTATAGTTCAGTTAATGACCAGCTCCGAGAGGGAATATATAAGAAGCATAACAAGTTCAATTGGCTAATAATTTAAATTTAGGAAATATCAAATGTCAAATTTATCGGGAATTAATGGATTATCTGGGCAGAATGGTTTGCAAGGCTTAAGTGGCTTAACCGGTAACACTACTTCTCTTGCTGGCACAAATGGAACTGAATTCGATTCATTAATTAGCGGTTTACAAATTGGCCCCAATCTTAATAATGTTACTAATTCTAGTGCAGTAAATTATCAAGCCATTGCTACTGCGACAGAAAGTGCCCATGCTGCTACTTCTCTTTTATTAAATAAAATGGCACCTTTAAAAGCACCCGAAAGTTTATATTCCAGCTCAGCTTACGGAAATTTGCATAGTGGTTTATCAATTATTGATATTTTAAGTTCTGTATTTGGTGGTGTAGCTGGATTTTTTCCGGTTGATGGCAAAATAGCCAAATATGCACAAGCAGCAGGGCCAGCTTTAGGGGTGCTTGGAGGAGTTATTGGTTCTTTGCAAAGTCTGCGTTTTGGCTTAAATGCAAGCCCTGTTCAACCACAATCAGACCCTTCGGCACTTCAAGACTATGAATCTACACTTGACCTTGATGCTTAAAATTTGAATAAAACTATTTGCTTTCCTGTTTTATCACAATTTTTTCGGGAGTAAATTGAATATTTAAAATGGTATTTAAAGTTTTAGTCAAGTAAGCTAAACCATCACCTGTTGGCGTTTCATAGCACAGTAGAATTTGATTATATTGATTTTCGGAAACATTATATAAAAAATTATCAATTCCTTCATTGTAATTATCGGTAAAATTTAAAGTACTTTGAATAGCATTACCCAGTAAAATTGGTGAACGGGTGGTTGATTGCACTTTAATCTTATAATTTGATTTTTCTAATTCTAAAGCCAACTTAAAAGGCAAATGCATAAATTCACCGGTACCCAAAACTAATATTGATTTATCTTTTTTTAGATAATTAAAAATTTCACTAAAATCATAATTCAAAGCCTCATTAATTCCTAAGCGACCACTATTTAATAATAAATTTGATTTACGGTCTGTTTTAATATTTCGGGTAATTTTACTACTTTCAAATATATAATTGGTATTAGGTTCAAAGTCAAAACTAGCTCTTAAACAATGTATAAAGTTAATTTCTAAGCTTTTAAAAGTATTAATTATTTCGTTTTGTTTTTCTTCAGTTAAAAAATTAAGAATACTAAGTATATAAACTTTTTCTAAGCCTGGATTTACTTTAATATAAGCCTGAATCAAATTAACAAAAGTTTTACCAGTACTAATTTCATCGTCTATTAAAACTAAATATTTAGCTTCTACAAACTGTTTTTGTAATAAAGGTTGAACTGGATAATATAAAAATAGCTCGGGTGCATGGCTATGCTCTTCTTCAAAAAGTATAAATTTATAATTATCCAGAAAGTATCTGGTAGTGTGAATAAATAAATTATTTAAGCTATTTGTTTTTTCAATAAAACTTTCATAAATGCCTTGCCCAAGACCAATAGCAGTTTCGGCCATACTAATAAATAAAGTAGTTTTAGCATTAATAATAATATTCGAATTAATTAAAGTATTGGCTAAATAATTATGTACTTTTAATATATCAGCTGGAGTACAAGGATAATGTTTGCCCAATACTTTACTTAAAAATAAAAAACCTCGCTTCGGATTATTTCTGGCTGCAAAATCACATAACTCTTTAAGCTTCCAGTCGCTAGTTTCATTTATTTTTATATTTAAATTACCAGTTTTTAATTTAATTTGCATTTCAAACTTTATTCATTTTCTTCATCTTCCAAGGGTGCTGATCGGTTAAATGGTGAAAATTCTTTCATTTTATTGAAAGCTACTGTCGATAAGTTAGGTAAGTCAGCTTTTTTTAAATTTTCTTTAATTTCATTAATAATACCCGATCTAGCTGTATCAGCCGCCAGTTTGATAGCATTCATTATAGCAAAATCATTAGAATTACCATGTGCAATTACTACTACTCCATTAACTCCTAGCAAAACGGCTCCCCCATATTTCGCTGGGTTTAGGCGGTCTCCTTTAAGCTTTTTAAAACCGGGCTTACAAATAGCGGCTCCAATTTTCAAATCTATACTTTGGGTTAGCTCTTGATATAACATTTGAAAAGACATTTTAATTGCACCTTCAAGGGTTTTTAAAAATATATTACCGACAAAACCATCTGACACCAAAACATCACAATAATGTTCGGCTAAAGTGCGGCCTTCCACATTTCCGACAAAATTAATCGATTGAATTTGATTTAAAAGCATAAAAGCATCTTTGGTCAATTGATTTCCTTTACCAGGCTCTTCACCAATATTAAGCAAGCCAACTCGTGGCAATTCCAAATTTAAAATTTTAGCAGCAAATAAGCTTCCCATAATAGCATGCTGAGCCATTCTTAAAGGTGTTGACTCGGCATTGGCTCCTGCATCAATTAAAACCATTTGCCCTTTAGAAGTTGGAATTAAAGCCGCAATACCTGGTCTTTCAATACCGGAAATACGCCCTAAATAAAAAAAAGCAGCGGCCGCTGCAGCTCCGGTACTACCAGCACTAACAACTGCATGAGCTTGTCCGGAAGCAACCTGATTAGTAGCCACCACAATAGAAGTATTATTATTCCGTGAACGAATTGATTTGACGGGATCTTTATCTTCCATAGAAATGAATTCATTAGCTTCCACGATTTGAATTGATAAGCCTTCAAGATTATATTTTCCTAATTCGCGTGAAATGCGGTCTGGCGGACCCACTAATTGAACTTTAATACCAAATTCCCGGGCTGCTCTAACTGACCCTTTAATAATTTCAAGTGGAGCATAATCTCCTCCCATTATATCAACGGCTACTATTACTTCAACCGAATTGGAAATATTTACAATATCTGAGTTGGCTTTTTTAAGTAAAGGATTGTGTTTTTGTATAAAACGTGTGCCTGTAATTACAGCCTTTTTAAAAGCTCTAGAATTATCTTTTCCCATCATATATTGAAATATCCACTTAACTTAATATAATTAATGGTCATTATAAATGAAAAAACCTTTAATTTTTTTTCTGCCTCAGAATTAAATTTGGTTAAAGTAAAAAATAAAAATATACAATTCAAATTAAATTAGTTAGTCTTTATAGTAGCTGCATTTTACTTTTTATTATCAAACATGGGATCCTTGGCTCTATCATTTGCTCATTTTTACCACCAAGAAACTAAGTATTCCCCTGAAAACTTAAAACAACAATCCATCTCTTTAGATTGGGACTCTCAGCCTAATCCTTTTAAAGAATATAAATTAAATAATAAACAAATAGATTTATCAAGTTATTTACCTTTAAGTACTAATCCTTTTTCTAATACTCCTCTCAAAAAGTCGAATTGCTGGACTGAGGAAGAAAAACCTTTAGCTGAATTATCCAGACTATTGTACTTTGCAAATGGAATTACCGCTATTGTTCCATATCCACCGAATCCATTATTAATGCGTGCAGCTCCTTCAGCGGGAGGACTTTACCCAAATGAATTGTATATTATAAGCTCCGATTATCATCCAGAAATAGGAAGTGGTTTATTTAATTATCAAGTAAAAACTCATTCTTTATGCCAGCTGATAGAGGGCAAGACTCCATATAATAGTCTTCAAAAAGCTTGTTTTAATCATCCGGCCGTTACAGAAACAGATTTAATTATAATTATTAGTGGCATATTTGAAAGAAGTGCTTGGCGATATGGAGACAGAGCTTATAGAAGAGTTTTATTGGATGCTGGGCATATTTGGGGAAATATTGAATTAATTGCTTATTTATTTGGCCGTAAGCTTATTGTTTGGGTGGTTTTAATGATCACTATTTAAATGATGCTTTGATATTTGATAATGAATATTCCTTAATGGTCGTGGCTTTGCCTAAAATAAATCAAAGAACTACAAAAACAATTAATTTGCTTGATAATCCAATTGCTTTAGCCTCATCTGTTCAGCCACAAACAGCTTCTGTACCTAAAGGTAAAAGAATAAATGCTTTGCATCATTTTTCTGAAATAAATCAAAATATACCTGAAGCAACAGGGAAATTAGTTGATAAAATGCTCAAAGAGTATGCAGATGAATCTCAGGATGCTAATTTTCAATGTTTTTTAGAAAGCGAAAAGCTGGATTTTCCGCCAATTGAATGGGAAAAATGCTCTTTAATGACTAGTATCTTGAAGAGAAGATCCGCTCGTAAATTCGATTCAGATATGCAAATTACCAAAAAACAATTGGGTCAAATTTTGCAGTTTGCTTATAATCCAAGCATTTATAAAGGCCTTAGCTTTGATGACAAACCCTTAACTTTTGTTCCAGAGCTATTAAAGAGTTATTTGATTATTAATAATGTTGAAGGCTTGGACTGTGGTTGCTATTTGTATGAGCCGGAAGGACAAAGTATAAAGCAAATACGTTTTAAAGAATTAAAAGATGAAGCTCATTATTTATGTTTAGGCCAAGAAATGGGGCGGGACGCTTCGGTTTTATTGTTTCATACTTGCGATTTGGGTAAAGCAGTTAAAATTTATGGAGAAAGGGTTTATCGTTATTTACATTTGGACGCAGGTTTTATTGGACAAAAAATTAACTTGGCCGCTATAAAATTGGGCTTGGGTGCTAGCGGAATTGGTGGCTTTTTTGATGATATGGCCAATGAATCTTTGGGAATTGGTGAAAATAATATTATTTTATACATTACGGCTATTGGAGTACCAATTGAGCAGCCCGAAGAGGTTTTTTAATATATTTTAATTTCAGCTATTTTTTGATTATGCAAATTAAATAAAAAAGGCTCAAAAATATTATTATTCGATTCAAAAGGTAAATTGCAAAAATTAAGCAAAAAGTTTTTTAAAATTAAAGCTCTTATTTTCTGGTCTGAGTCATAGCTTTTTAATAAAACAGTTTGAATAGTTCTAGGTTTATAATCAAGTATATTAATAATACTAATTCCTCCCGCCCCAGATTTAGCAATAATATTAGGATAAAAAGCTTGGGTTAATTCATAATCAGGGCGATTTGGCCCACTGACAAAAAAGCTTTCATGGAGCATTGCTTGGGTAATTAATTTAATATTTGGGTTCTGTGAATTTAAGTTAAATTGTGAAAATCCCATTAATAAATTAAAAACGGGTATTGTATAAGCTGGCAAACCGCATCCATCTAAGCTTAATGAAATTTGATGACTAGGAATTTGGCAAAGCTGACTCAAAGTTTCTAAAACCGCCAAATTGAATGGATGATTTATTTCTAAATAATTTAAAGGCCAGTTTTGTTGCTTACAAACCGCGACAATCGCCACATGTTTGCCGGCACAATTATTTTGCAAAATTAAATCAGCAGTTTTGTCAGCGTTTAATGCATCTAAAGGTGAGTGGATACCACATTGCAAATCAGAAATATCAATTTTAAAGCGGTTTAATAAAGTTTGTAGTATTTCTATATGTTCTTTCCAAGCGGAATGAGAAGCTGTACAAATTGCAATTTCTTTAAAATTATTAAGTTCAAGCCCCAAATTTAAACAAGTTAATAATTGAAAAGGCTTAGCCAATGAACGCAAACAAATATTAATATTTTTATTTTCTAAATTTTCGGTACAAAACAATTCGTCATTTTGCAAATAAAATAAATGGCCAAAATGCTTTGATTCAAGATAATTATCCGGACGGTAAATCTCAGCTAAAAGCATATTAAAAATTAAAGACCCAAGGCATGCCACTTTGAATTTACCAAATCTTTAATATTTTGGGACATCAATATTTCATTTGGCCAATCTCTTTCAAAGCCTTCTCCTTTCCATTTAATAGTTGCATCAATGCCCATTTTTCCGCCAATTCCCATCCTAGAAGAAGCATGATCTAAAATATCAAGTGGACCTTCAGTGAAAACAGTGTCTCTGACTGGATCTACATTCGAGAAAACTTTAAAAGCGACTTCATTTAAATCATGAATATTGACGTCTGAATCAAGCACAATTACAAATTTACTTAAAGACATTTGCCCAGAACCCCAAACGCCATTAATAATTTTTTTGCCATGTCCAGGATATTTTTTATGGATTTTTAAAATTACACAATTATGAAAAGTGCCAGCCATCGGTAAATTTATATCCAAAACTTCGGGCATAATAATTTTTAATAAAGGCAAAAAGATTCTCTCCGTCGCTTTTCCCAAATAATAATCTTCCTGTGGTGGCTTCCCAACAATAGTTGTCATATAAACTGGGTCTTTGCGATGCGTCATGGCGGTCAGTCGGAAAACCGGAAAATCCCCAGCCAAAGAATAAAAACCTGTATGATCTCCAAAAGGCCCTTCCCAAGCTAATTCGTCTAAATCGACATAACCTTCCAAAATGATTTCTGCATTGGCTGGGACTTCCAAGTCTATTGTTTTACATTTTACTAATTCAACGGGCTTTTTACGCAAAAAACCAGCAAAAATAGTTTCATCAATATTAGGTGGCAAAGGAGCCGTGGCCGCATAAACCAAAGCTGGATCCGCTCCAATCGCAACCGCAACTGGTATTTTTCGCAAACCACCAAAACGTTCTCCAATCTTGGTGCCATGTCTTTCAGGCTCATTAATAGAATTAACTGAATTGTTTTCCGAATTTGATGAATTATTATTTTTGGCTTTTTGATAATGCTCAGCCGCTCCGTGATGCCAATGAACGTGAAAGCCGGTTGAATTATTAGTGTATTTCTGCAGTCGATACATACCAATATTGCGAATGCCGGTTTTTGGATCTTTGGTAAAAACTAAAGGTAAAGTTACAAATGCTCCTCCATCAGCGGGCCAGCACTTTAAAATTGGTATTTTATCCAACATTTCAGAAGACGGATCAGTAATTACTACTTCTTGACAAGGGGCGGCGGATGAAATTAAACGAGGTGGAAAACTAGCAATTTGAGCCAGCTTAGGTAAAAAAGATAATTTGCCAAATAAAGTATCTGGAACTTTCAGATTAAGCATTTCAGTTATTCGATTAGCAATTTCATCGAAAGAATTAACACCCAAAGCCATATTCATTCTTTTTTCGGAGCCGAAAGAATTGATTAAGACTGGCATTTTATAATCTTTAACATTTTCAAATAATAAAGCTTTATTTTTACAATTTTGTTGTTTACTCACTCGGTCAGTAATTTCAGCAATTTCTAACTCAGCCGAAACTTCAACTTTGATTCTTACCAATTCATCAGCTTTTTCAAGTTCTTTGATAAATGTTTTTAAATCTTGGAAAGACATTATTTAATTAAATTATTTTATTTCTTAAAATTTTACACTTTAATAAAGGATAAATTGGTGATTCTGGTCTGGGAGTTAAAGTCCTTTTAGTGCAATCGACAATTAAATCTAAAGTTTCTAAAACCACTTGCCCAATTAATGGCTCGCTGAGCGGTTTACCGACTAAACAATCGGTTGTCATAAATCTATCTTTAATCCTGATCGTTACTGGGCTAGCAACTTTAACTTCTTCTTTTCGGTCGTCTGCATAAGTTACAATCGCAGTTCTAATTATTTTCAAGCCAAGTATTTCAACCACCTCTTGCGGTAACATTAGCATTACCGCACCAGTATCAACTAAGCCTTCGGTTCCATATTGCCTAATTTTGTCTTTTGAAATCAGATTATCAATTGCGTTTACTCGATCAGCAGCATTTTCTAATTCAATAAATACTTTAACTTCGCCCATTTAATTTTTTCCTGCAATATTTGCCATTTACTTATATTTACTACAAAACTATAAAACAAAATCGAATGATTAAATATATTTTATTTTATATATAATTCTGCACCAAAAGAGCTTTATTTAAGTAGGAAAACCAATTTCCTGTTTCGATTAATTTTCTTGTTATTTACTCTCCTTTTAATACTCACCCTTTTTGTTTTTATTCATATTTGAAGGGTGAGATTTCTTAATAAATAAAGGTATAAAACCATGAACGTAGCAACACCATCTTTTAATACTTTTGATCCAAGTAGTTGGCTTTATAAGAATTTACTTAATCCTAGCTCAGAAGTAGCTATGACAGCGAGAGAAAAATTATTTAACCAAGTCGAAGAAGTTGCCCCGCCACCTAAAAATATTGGAGATTATTTTGATCCCAGAAAATGGTTTGATGCTGCACCCACCACACCAAATCGTTTACCAGAACTAACAAAATCTTTCACCACAAATTTAGAAAAAGCCACTAAAAATATTCAAACTATTGGTGATTTAGATATTCATAACTTAGACTTACCAGAATTTACTCATGTTTTAGGAGAAGGAGCTGAGTCAGTCAGCTTGAAATTTGGAAAAGAAGAATTAAAGCCAATTATTAATTTTTTACAAGCACCACTAGAAAACATTGACAAAGAACTTTTAAAACTTACTTTTACTCCAGACCTAGTTGAAAACAATCCAGCTTTACTTAGTTTTGCCGCAGAGCTTGGTTTAAAAGTTAAAAATGGAGCAGTTATTTTAGACGATTTAAATCTTTTACAACTTAACGACATTAAAGTACAAGCCGAAGTTTTAAAAAAACAACCAGCTAAATTATTTGGAAAACTTTTTGATAAAGCTTTAAAGCCAATGAGACAAGCTTTTAATTTTATTACTTTAGCCAAAGGAGTTGAGCAAGGAGAAGCTTCTTTTGATACTTTTCAAAACCTAAAAGGTATAGTTCGTAAAGTTCCATATATTGGTGATTGGCTGATGGATACTTTTGATTCTCCGCATAAGCCTTCAGCCGAATTGGGTTTTATTGATACAGCTTTTCAGAATAAATCCATTATTAAAAATGCTTTCGCTACGGAAGGTTTAAAAGCCGGAGCAAAACAAACAGCTAAAACTTTTGGTACCGAAGCTTTCAAGTCTATTAAGGGAGCTGGGCCTTTAGGTTGGGTAATTTCTATTGCTGCCTCCTTTGGAGATATAAAAAAAGGCTATGATGAAGGAAATCCTTTCAAAATGGTTTATCCAATTTTGCGTAATGTAGCAATAGGAGGAGCAGCTACCGCTTTAGTCAGCTTAGCTTTACCTTTGGTTCTACCAATCTTACCTTTTGCATTACCTGCTTTTGGAGCTCTTGCCTTGACTACTGTTGCTACCATAGGTGCTGGAATGATCACAGATTCAGTTGTTGGGAAAGGCGAACAAATAGCTGGTGGTTTAATTGGTGGTTTTGGAGCCGGTAGTCGTAATGCAGCAGGTCAAGCAAGTTCTTTTAATCCAACAGTTGCTTCTGGTTTGCAAAATAGCAGTGGATTAACTTCCTCAGCTTCTTCTGGCACGGAAGGTTTATCAGAAGCAGGAAGAAAACTGGTTGAAAGTTATGTTGTTTAAATTAATGAAATAGTTTTTTTAGCAAATTATTTACCAAAAATTCCTCATTAAAAATAAAAGGATTTGGGCTTGAATTAATATTATTTTTTAACTGACTGTAAAACCACTGATCGTTTTCCAGATACAGTTTGTCAATTAAACAATCAAAGCTTCCGTCTGAAGCAGTATTTCCGGCTGGTAAAGGATTAATGTCTTGGCCAGTATAAGAAATTTGAATAAAGTCTAGGTCGTCTTCAAGTGCAAACTTTAAAAAATGAAAATCATCCGAAATCTCTAAAATTAAAGTATTTTCAAATTCTGTATAACTTGTTTGTAATTTATTATAATTAAGGTCAATCAGAGACTTTTCAATGAATTGAAATAAATCTTTAGTTTTTTCTTGTATATTTAGCAAAGGAAAATTTCTAATCATTTTTTCATAACCTTACTTTAATAATAAAGAACAAAATAATACAAATCAGTTAAATTATTATATACACAATAGTAAAATAATTAATTTAGGTTTATCTCTATATTTTTTTAAATTAAACCACTTAAACTTAAACCTTTTTCTAATGAATGAATTCTACAGTCCAAAATTTCTTCTTTTAAATCTTTTAGCCTAATATCCATCGTTAAAAACTCAACGGAATTGGGTGATAGAGGTGAAAAACTTAAAAACTGAGCAAAGGTACCAATCAACTTCATTAAAGGTTTTGGATGAGGAATTATTGGTTTATTAACTTTTCCATTGACCGCTTGCAAAACAATTTTGGCCACTTCCTTCATATTTAACTCGGGCAAAGATCCAATATTAATAATTTGATTAAGAGCTACTTTTGATTCCAAACTATTAGCAATGATTTTGGCTAAGTCTTCTACCCAAATTGGATTAACAGGTGCTGAGCCATTCCCAATTAATGGGAAAAAAGGCAAATATTTGGCAAAAAGCACAAATTTACTCATAGACTGGTCGCCTTTTCCATAAACCCAAGATGGTCTTAAAATTGTATAATTTATTTTACTATCAATAATAGCTTTTTCCGCTCTGTGCTTAGCTTGAGTCCAAGAATAATTACTATTTGCTTGCCCTGCTCCGGCACCACTTAAATAAATAATTTGTTCAATATTTTCAGCCTGCTGAGTTTCAGAAATAGCTTGCATTAAATTTTCAGTGCCAGCAGCGTCTAAGCCGTGATAAGTATATTCTTTACCAAGCCATGGCCTTTCGACTGGATGACCCTTAAACTGCACACTTTGAATAATAATATTAATTTTTTGGGTTTTTAAAACATTTTTCAGCGATTCTATATTTAAAATATCACCTTGCACAAATTCAATTAACTCATTTGGAGACGATTTTAAAGGTATTTGTCGGGTTAAAACAAAGATTTTGTACTTATTAAGTTTTTGTATTTCTGCAATCGCATTTCGGCCAATAAAGCCATTACCACCCAGAAATAAAATATTTTTTTGACTGTTCATTTTTGTCTTGCCAATTCCGCTTTAGTTTCTTTAATTTAAAAAACTTTATGCTTTTCCATGAAATTATAAGCAATTAATAATTGTTCGGTGAAGAGCATTATTAAAATGAATCCAAATAATATTAAGTTTATATTTTTCGGAAGGGGTAATTTAACTTTTAGGTCAGCCAAAATAAAGAGAAATAAAATATAAATAACAAATATGTATCTCATAATGCTAGGAGGAATATGTAAGCCTAAACCCCGAAAAAAAGCTGAGCAATAAAAAACAAATATTAACCAGCTAGCAAAATAAAAAACACTACGTTTTACCGGGAAATGTCCCGTATTTTTAAAAGTAATATATTCAGCCGGCAATAAAAGGGCATACAAAGCAAAAGTACTAGCAAAACACAGCAAACCAATTGTTCGATGACTAAAAGGCGTAAAAACCAAATTAACTAGCAATACTATACTAAAAATTATTAATAAAATTTGTAAGCCTTTCTCTAAGCTGATTATTTTTAAAAATTTATACTTAAGCCAACCTAAACCAAAAACGCTAAAAGCTAATAAACATCCAAATAATAAATTCCCCCCATGTCCCCACCCAATCCTAACAGTTTGAAAGTATAAATCCCAAACGCCAAATTTCCACTGGCAAAAAGCAAAAAATAAAATTGTTCCTAAACAACATAAAAACACTAAACTAAATTGTTTAAGAACCTGACTGAAAGCTAAAGTTTTATTTTTACAAAAATCAATAATTGTATATATTATCGGTAGGGCACCCATAAATAAACCAGTAGACCTTAAACTACCAGCCATAAAGCCTGCAAAAGCAGTTAAACCCCAAGCTAACCAAGCCCCAGTATTATAATTAACCAAGCTTGCCCATATAAAACCTAATAAAGCACTTAAAAAAAATGATTCGGTATAGCCTACATTAAAGGTAAAACTAGCTGGATAAACAAAAATACTAGCTAATATTCCAAACTTTACTTTTTTAGAAAAACCAAAATAATCTGACAAAGAGCTTAATAAAAACCAAAAGATTAAAGCCCCCAAATAACTGATTAAAACCAAAGAAATATTGACCGGTAATTGAAAAATTAAATGAAATAAATGTCCCATTAAAGGAAAAGCCGGGAAAAAAGCCACATTAGAACTAGCCGGATTCTGCTTTTCAGGGGGAATTGTACTAATATAACCATTTTCAGCGATGGCTGTGTACCAGACGCAATCCCACATGCACAAATCGCTGATTTCATGAACTTTATTAATTAAAAAACCATTTAAAAATAAAATAATCAAAATTTGCAAACAAACACAAGAAACAGCTATTAAAAAATTTTTTTGCCAAGAATTTAAATTGAATTTCATTTTATTAAAAAGTGTTCATTAAGTCGGCATGAGTAATAAATTGAGCTTTCTGGCTAACAAAATAATTAATATACTTTCTTAATTTTATAATTAAAGCTTCACCCGAAGGGTTTTTTAAATAATTTGGTATTTTAATATTAGCCAAGTCAGCGAATTCCCAAGGATGAAAATAGAGAATTAAATAATTATCTCTCTTCAAAGTAAAAACCGATAGGCTTAAATAAAAAGCCAAAGGCAAATTTTTAAAACTAATCCAAAACAAAGGAAATCTAAAAAATGGCGTAACCGAAACTGGCATAATATAAAGCCCATTTTCATCTTTAAAAGCCGTTCTTGAAAAATCTAAATTATTGTAACGCCCCGGTATAAAAGTTGGATTAACCGAAGAATCATATTGATAGCCAGCTAATTTTAAATCGGCAAAACTACACTTTTTTCGGGTCATTAAACGTGGCATTCGAAAGCCTTTTATTTCAGTATTAGTTATTTCTTCCAAAACTCTTTTTGATTCAGCCAAGTCAGGTTTTGTAAAGCTAGAATGATAAAAACTATGCGAAGCAATTTCATGCTTTTTAGATATTTGCTGAACTAATTGTTTTTCATTTTCTGCAAAGCAAGCCGTCGTAAAAAAGGTGCCTTTAATCTCAAATTCTGCTAATAGTTTCAATATTTCGTTACAACCTTTCACAGAAAAGTCAATTTGTTCTTGCAAATCCAAGTTTTGTCCATACTCAAGCGGCGTATCAAATTCTTCGAGATCAAAGCTTAAAGCTATTTTCCAATTATTCATTTTAAATACTCATTTCCTTTATCAAATAATTTGTTTGCACCGGCTCTTGATGACGAATTATTATACTTAAAGTAGTTAATTGCAATCCGCATAAAACCATTATTGGCGGAATAAAATATTTGAAGCTAAAAAGAATCGGTAACTGTAATTTTAGTAAAAAATAAATTATGCCTAAAAAACCAAAACTTACCAATACTAAACCAAAGAAAGTTAATAAATTACAAAAAGACTTTTTACTGAATAATTCAAAGCCTTTGAGAGCTAAATTGAGCATTTTTATAAAAGAATATTTTGAAGCACCCGCATATCTTTCATTCGGAATATATTCTAAGTAAATTTGTTTGAAATTTAAAGTTGGTAAAAAACCTCTTAAAAAAGATGATTGAGACGGGCTTTGTTTGATAATTTCTATTACTTTCCTGTCTAAAAGTCTAAAGTCGGAAGCAAAAGGGATAATTTTAATTTCAGAGAATAAATTAAATAAATCATAAAAAAACTTACTCAAAAAAATCTTGACTGAAAAATCTTTATAATTCGTTTTAGTATTTACTATTTCATAGCCGGCGGCGTACTTTT
>JAAFJH010000035.1 GCA_013298875.1 Synechococcales cyanobacterium bin2.concoct.b11b12b14.033 | reverse complement strand
TAATTCAGTTTCCAATCCAGATACTTTAGTTTCAGTTTTACCTAATTCAGTCCTAGTTTTGCTCAATTCATCAGCTGTAGTTCTTCCTAAATCATCAAGTCTATTATTAGCTTTATCTAATTCATCTGCTACAGTAGTAAAATTACCTTCAATTCCTTCTTTGATAATACTAGCAAAAGAGTTTTCTTGTTCTATATCAAATTGCTTCTCTAAAGCTTCTCTAGCCTGTTTTTCATCGGCGAGTTCAATTTGAACTTTTAGCAATGCTAATTCTGGCTCGCTATTTATTTTTTTTAAGAAGCTTTTAGCTATATCAAAAAAATCATTGAAAAGAGTTACACCTTTCTGGGAATGGGATAGATCATCTCTAATTTTGTGTAGCCTTAGAATTTCTTTTAATAAATCTCTAAGTTCGCCTGAATCATCAGCATTAGTATAATTACTTTTCTCAAGCTTGTTTAGCTGAGCATTCATTTGATTATTAAGCTTATGAAGATGTTCTATAAGGTTTCTATGGTTACTTGCTGGGGAAAATATTTTATAAAATAAGTATTCATCTAATATTGGATTTCTCTTTCTAGTATCTTCTAGTTTACCCACTGCCCATATCGTAGCTTTTTCCCGAGCTTCAAAAGCCTTAGCAAAAGTATCCTTATCTGAAGCAGGATCAAGAACATCCATCGCATCTAAATATGTATTTAAAACCTCAGTTTCTTCAGTTCCTAAAGAATTCATTATCCCATTTTTAGCACCGTCAACATTGTCTTTTGCTACATCAATTGCGTTTAATAAACTATTATCTATAACTCTATCTCCTTCAGGCTTACTATTATTAGCTTGTAAAGCAGCTCTTAAAGCTTTTTCTGCTAACTTTAACCGTCTTTCCATATCAGCAAGATGAATAACTCCTTGGACTTGTTTTAATAAGCTATCTTGATAAGGAACTATTTGATTGGAACTTCTTAGGGCAGTTAAAGCTGCTTCCTTTGCTTCTTTCAAGACTGTCAAAGATTCTTCTGTTCTATTAATATCTTTATAAGCAGCAATAAGCTCTCTTGCAGCCTTCTCATAAGCTGTGAGTTCCACAAGTTTAACTATCCCCATTGTTATTGGAGCTACAGCTTTAGCAGGTTCAATCTCAGTTTCAGATGCAGGAACTTTATATGAGATGCCCACAGTTCCAAGTGCTTGCTTTATACTTTCATCGGCTCCTGGATCATTTCTATCAGTACCATTTGCATTAGTTATTAAAAAGTCGTTTTCCCCTTTTATTTCAACAATAACTCCTCCATCAGCTCCATCACCTGGCCAAGTCAATTTATATTTATTAGCTTCGGTAGGAGTAGCTGTAACTTGTTTATCACCAATAGGAATAGTTACCGGTTGTTCTTGAATAGCTTCTGGTACTATAACGGCTTCCACCACTGGCTGTTCTGCTTCTGATCCTGAAATAGTAGGTTGTTCCGTAGCTGGACTTGCTTCTTCTTGCACTACATCAACTTCCACCGCTAACTGTTCTGCTTCTGGTAGTTTTTCTTGAGGTTTAACTTTGCTTTCCCATACTTTTAATTCATCATAAAGCTTTCTTTCCTTCTCAATTATTTGTGCATTTATATCTTGTTTTCTTCTTACCGCTCCGTTGTCAAGTTTATTAAGCTGACCATTTAGAATTTTAAGCTCAAGAATTATTGCCTTGATATTTTCATTTTCCTCGCCTTTGGGCAATTCTGGTCTAACAATATCTGTTCTGCCTTCTCGTATGGATTCAGCATAATCGTGAAATTGTTTTGTGAAAGCAGGGTAAATATTATTAAAAGACTCTATGATTCTATTGAATTCATTTCTCTCATTTTCAGACAATTTCGCACTAAGCGTACCAGACCGGACTGACATTGATTTAACAGGCACCCTAGGTAATCCTCCGATTTTATTGCTTCCATTTGCAATTGCACTTATTTGCTTCCTTGAACCTGCTGTCTTCTTCTTACGGTCTGGGGTGCAGTTGGCGGTAACTGTGCTGGCAACTTGATTTGCTGAGTTTGCTGAAGATAAACGCATAATAAAGTTTAAATGCTCCGGTTTTATAATATTAGTTTTTTAAATTAATTTTTAATTGAGTTTTATTATTCTCTTAACATTTATTATTTCAGTTAATACAGTATTTAGTCAAGCTCTATTTTATTATTCTGTTTTTTTGTCTGAATCACAGATTGACGCAGATGAAAATGATGAAACAGATACTTTAGATATTATCTTTCCTTGATTGGAGAAACTTTAAATTTGGCGAGAAAATTATAAATAAAATATCTGTGAAATCAGTGTTATCTGTGCTAGTCTGCGATTCAGGCGAAAAAAGACTTAAACTGTAGCGGGAAAATTGTACGTAAAAAATCTATGGAATCCTTGTTATCTGTGCTAATCTGCGATTCAGACAAAAAAGACCTTAAACTTTAACGAAGAAACTAGTGACAAATAAAGAAAATTATCCAGATAAAGATATAACCGAAAAAATTATTGGTGCGGCTATGAAAGTACATAGTTTTTTAGGTTGTGGATTTCAGGAAATTATTTATCAAAGAGCTTTAGGATTAGAAATGGAGATGATTGGCCTTGAATTTCAGAGAGAAGTTGAGCAAAATATTTTCTACCGAGATCATGAAAAGTCAATTGGTACTAGACGAGTAGATTTTTTGGTTGGAGGCAGAATTTTAGTTGAATTAAAAGCAATTTCGAGCTGGAAGAAGTTCATAAAACTCAAATTATTAATTACTTAAAAGCTTATCGTTTTGAAATCGGTTTATTAATAAATTTTGGCGAGAAAAGATTGAATTTTAAACGCTTTATTCTTTCTGTCTGAATCACAGATGGACGCAGATTTAAATGATGACACAGATACTTTAGACTTTGTCTTTCCGCTTTGAGAAACTTTAATCCTTTGTGAAAAAACTATACATAAAATATCTGTGAAATCAGCGTTATCTGTGCTAATCTGCGATTCAGACAGTAAAAACTTTAATTCTTAGAGAAGAAATTGTAAATAAATTTTTCTAGGTTATTAATATTAGTTTTTTCAAATATTTCAAAGAAATAAGTATAAAAATTTATCGAAGGAGAATAATTAAATTACAAATGTGATTAGCTTATAGTTTTAATTTTATGTTTAATGCTTATATTGATGCTTTAAACAGTAGTTTATCTTTTAATGAAGCATTAGCCGAACAGCAAAATAATTTATTAAATTTTAATACTTATGGCTACCGAGATAAAAGAAGCAGATTAGCTCCAAGTAGTTTTGGTGTTGTGCTAGGTGAAATGCAACCTAATTCTGCCGCAGGTATACCAACATATATCAAAGGAGAAACAGTTACTAAGCTGGCTATTGACGGAACCTATCCGCAAAGCTTTTTTGTCGTAAAAGATAAAGATAAAGACTATTTAACTAGGTTGGGAGATTTTAAATTTACCCGCAAACAAAGAGCGGCGAATACTTATATTGGTCAACCATTTGAAGAAAGAACTTATTTAACTACCCAAGATGGTTATTATGTCATGGGTAATGCAATTGGACGCGGACCAGCCAAGCAAGCTAGAAGGTTTAAAGATCCGCTTAGTTCTCCGGAACCAGTTTTATTAGGCGAATCTCCGATTGAAACTGATGAAAAAGATATTGGAGAAAATGAACCAGTACAAAAAGGGCCATTAGTACCTATTGATTTAACTCGTGGCAGTAATGGCTTAATTTTAGATCGTTATGAAGATGTGAGAGTAGCTAAAACTGGTACCATTGAAGGTTTGAGGAAAGGTTTGTGGGTACCTTTATATAAAATTTCATTAGTTTCGGTACCTAACCCGGATGGTTTAATATCTAAGGGTAATACTGCCTATCAAATTGAAACTGAAGAAAGCGGCCTGCGAATTAATGCTCCAGAAGGTATTAAAGTACGTTCTGAATATGTTGAAAAAAGTAATGTAAACTTAAAATATGATTCATATATGTATAAAAACTTACGAAACAGTTTGAATTTAGCTTTATCTTTACAAAAATCTAATAATCAAATTTTTCAGCAATTTCAAGCTTTATTAAGTCCGAACTAAAAATTAAAGATGCTGATAATTATGGAGCTTATCCCGAGTTATAAAACTTATGCCTGAGGAAGATTAAGGATAATAGCAATACGTTTGAGGTTCAAGCAAAGTAAAATGAATCTAAACCACAATTTGCCTGCGAGAAGCCAAAAAGGTAGTCTTGTAACTTTTCTGTTGGTTTTAGGCATTATTGGCCTAACTTTAATAACTGGTGTAATTTCCCTGGAGGTGCTTATTAGATGGGTAAGTTTGGGGCGTATTCAACATGCAGCCGAAGCTGCGGGAATGACTTATGCACGAGGAATGCATCGCTTGCGCCATAATCAAATGTCTGAACATGGAGTACAAGCAATTGATTATACATATGCTGGTTTATACTCTCCAAGTACTTCAACTCCAGTCAATGGTAAATTAGCCTCAATACCAGGTGCATTAAGCCTTGAATATACGGAAGCTTCGCAAGTTTTATTATCTAATATTTGGAGTAAAAGAATTACTGATTCTTCGGCTGTTAATGATGTGAGGCAGCATCAATGTTATAAACCCCACGGAGAGTCAAGATTTAGTAAGAATAAAATGTCTCCGCCCAATAATTGTGAGGCTGAGGGGAAAGTAAGTAGCCCAATTATGTCTTTGAGGTGGGCTTATGAATCATCTGCTTATGGTTATGGAGTTTGCTGTGCCTTGGGAGGTAACGAAGAAGCTGATAAAAACAAAGATTTTTGTGTCAATGTAAATGTTTCGGGACGTATGGATCCCATTATGGCAGGTGGTTTACCTTTTTTACACAATATTGATTTTATAAAAACTGGTAATTTTAATATTAATGCTAGGGTAGTTGTGATGAAAATGGCGGTTGGTAAAAGCATTTCATCCTCTGAAGATATAACGGTAGAGCGAGTTCCTAAAGATAATAATAATTGTCCAGTTAACTCGCCTGGTATTCCTAAACAAAGTTTTACTCCGCAACAAATAGCCGCTTTAAGAACTCAAGGCCTTTACCACGAAGAGTTTGGCTTCCTCTGCGATAACATTGCAATTTTATATAATTGTGATCCCGAAGAATTAGCCTCTCTGAAGGAAAATAACACTTTAAAAGATATTATAAATAATATAGAAAGTACTTTAACTAGCCCTCCTAATAATTCAAGTCCTAGTAGTGGTGCCTCAAGTAGCAGTAGTAGTGGTGCAGGTAGCAATAATCCAATTTCCACTAAAATAGAAGGTACTGATCCATCAAAAGAGCCAATATGCTTAGACAAAAACTTTAATGAAGGTTTTTATTTAACACAATATCCTGAGGTAGTCGCAGCTATTAAGAGAGGTGAATTTACTAGTGGGGCTGACCACTTTATGAAAGTTGGACGTGCTGAAGGCCGAGTTGCCAATGCCTGTTGTTTAATAACCGGAAAATGTAGCGAAGTATCGGTTGGTGGTAGCAGCAATGATAAGTGTGGTAAACCTTGTTCCCAAATTTCTGATTGTGCTGAATCTTCTGATGGTTGCTCAACTTGTTCGGGTGGGAGATGCTCTTCTAATAATAAATGCGGTAAACCTTGTTCTCAAAATACTGAGTGTGGTGGAGCTTCTGATGGCTGTTCAACTTGCTCAGGTGGCAAATGCTCTAATAGTAATACTCCTCCAGTGGGAGCTTGTCCTCCTAATACAGTTTGGGTATATGGTAGTGGCAGCGGATCAGGTGCTGGGAATGGATCGGGTGGCGGGAATAATTGCCAATGGGATGTAAACAATGAAGTACCAGAGGGAAGTAATCCGCAAATGGGTTTTTGTAATGATTATGCTAAAAACAATACGATTGGTGGGCCACAAATTGATGGTTCCGGCTGTAGTCAGTCCTTAGCTTCTTGTTTAGGTTATCAACAATCAAATCCATCTATTGGACAAGCAACTAAAAAACTGTATCGCTGTAAGTGCGGTTCAGGAGAATTAAAATGGGATTATCAAGGAGAAGTAGCTTTAAGCAATGGTTCTCCCGCTTGCCCAACTGGCAATATTGGCGGCACCGCTTGTACACAAAAAGATGCTCGATGCAAAAGGACAGGCACTTCATCAAATACTGCCAGTTTATTCATCTGTGGTAGCTCCACTAAAGGTTGTGTCTTAGATTTTCAAAATAGAGTACCCGCAACCGAAAGTCATCCAACTTGCTCTCAACAAGGAGACACTATTGATAATTCTGATTGTTCAGCGATGGGAGACGGCAAAAATTGTGCTTCATCGGTAATAAGCCAACCCTCAAATTCACAATATTTCAGAAGAATATTTAGGTGTAATTGCGACAAGTCTAGCTCTGGTTCGGGTGGTACTGGCTCAAGCGGTACTGGTTCGGGTAGTACTATCACTTCTAGTGGTGGTTCTTGTCAGCCTACTGGCTCTAGTGTTAGTGGAAGTGGCTCGTCTTCAGCTTCGGCGGGTAGTAGTTCTGCAACAGCCGGTTGTTTTTGGGATGTAAACAATGAAGTGCCGAATGGAAGCAATACTCAAATGGCTTTTTGTAATAGTTTTGCAAGAAATGATTTTGCCGGTGGACCTCAAATTGCTGGCTCACCTTGCGGAAAACAATTAGATTCTTGCTTGGGTTATAA
This sequence comes from Synechococcales cyanobacterium bin2.concoct.b11b12b14.033, assembly GCA_013298875.1. GTDB lineage: Bacteria > Cyanobacteriota > Vampirovibrionia > Caenarcaniphilales > Caenarcanaceae > JAAFJH01. Next base: position 12,704 of record JAAFJH010000035.1, on the reverse strand, counting down.
ACAAACAAATCCCCTATTTGGCCAAAAATCAAGTAGTACCAAAAAATTATTTAGGTGTAATTGTGGATATGGCGACTTAAGATGGACTTATCAGGGTGAGGTAGACATGAATGCCAATTATTCTTCTTGTCCTGATGGAAGCATTGGTGGCTCAGAGTGTCAAATTGAAAATAATCGCTGCAAAAGACCGCTGAATCCGGGACAAAAAACTGGTAGTTCCAATTTATTCATTTGTAGTAAATCTTCTAATAAATGTGTTTTAGACTTTCAGAATAGAATTCCTTCTGATGAAAATTATCCAGTCTGCCCGCAAAATGGAGATACAATTGATGAGACCGATTGCTCAACGCAAGGAAATGGTTGGAGATGTAAATCATCTTATACAACGCCAGCAGATGGTATTAGCCCGCAATATTTAAGAAGAATATTTAGATGTAATTGTAGTAATGATAACGGTGGTTCATCATCAACTATAAAAGGAATAATAATTCCATCATCACCACCCAAACCACCAATTCCTCCAGCACCGCCGGTTCCACCATCAATTGTAATAACTCCACCACCGCCACCAATTCCTCCAGCTCCTCCGGCTCCAGTCATTACTACTAATACCATAAGTGTTGAACAAGCTGAATTTAGAATTTTAAGTACATCTGATTTTAATGCCATTGGTGCAATAAGTTATGAAATTACAAATGGTTCTATGTCAAATGGTAGGTTTGTAGTACCTCAGGGCGAAATTTTGGAGTGGAATGGAACTTATTGGACTCAATCAGACGGTCAATTCACTCAAGCTCAACTACAAAATAAACAAATCGCTTATCGTAATTTTGGTGATGGAAAACCTGCCGATATAATTGATGTCAAAGCCTTTAATGGAATAACTTATTCCCCAACTACAAGTTTAAATATTACTACTCAACCGTCTCACGCTGGACAAATTTTAGGCATGGGCTGTGCACCAGGTTTAATATGCACTAATAATCCATTTACAGCAGGTAATGATGTTACAAAGACAGAAAGCGGAGATGATAAATTCTTTATTTCCAGCAGTGAGGCAAATAACCCTATGAGTATAAATAAATCATGGCTTGGAGGTACAGACTTGTTGTATGGTGGTGCAGGTAGCGATGAATATATTTACTCTTCTGTGAAAGGGGAAACTACTCCTCACAATGTAATTATTCATGATATCGGTGGAAAAGACGACCGTCTAGTCATTACATGCAGTTTTATTAATTTTGGGTTCAGTCTATCCCCATTAGACACTCCTGGTACTTTACAAATAATTGAAGCTGGGGGAGACCCATACATGAAAGATTTGAAAATTAATTTAGGTAATATTGGGCTGCCAAATAAATATATTACCATCATTGATTATTTTGGTGATCCAGACGGCAATGTACAAGGGTATGGTTATATGGACATACATCTTCTTTCTGACCTGAGTGGTCCTAGGGGGTTTGCTCAAATATCGGCTTGGGCTAGAGCGAATAAGTAATTGTCTTGAACTGGGACTACGCTGATTAAATGATTAACTATGATTTTAATTTTATATCCTGATTTCCGCTATTCCATTTTAAAAAGCAATCAAAACGTTCCAGATTTTCTGTTTATAAGTAAACTCTTTTAACATTAAATTTGATAGAAACCCCTAAGTGTTTATGTTTAATGAAGACCCTTCGGAGTCTAAGTTTTTGGAAGGTAATTTAGAAATACATTCATCAATTAGGCTTAACAAGGCATTTACTTTTGGTTTGTTTTTTTTCTTTCTTTCTTTTTTGCGTTTCTTTCTTTCATCTGGGTCAATCACTTCTTTAGATGAGTCTTTTTCATATTCATTCTTAAGGGCTTCTAAAATATTTTTTTCTTCGTCGGGTGTCAATTTAAGCTTATGGCCAATCAAGTCTTGCAGACAAGCAAAAGTACAAAAAGCAATAGCCTGTTTTCCATGCGGGGAAATTTTAAATTCAAGCAAAAGTTTTTCCAACTTCGGATCATTAGCATATTTTTGTAAAGCTGAACTTAAACGCTTAACCACCTGATGAGGAGGTAATTGAAATAAACCATTTAAAGAATTATTTTCTTCCCCGCCAAAACTATTATTAATTTCAGGGTTTTCTTCATTTTCGGTCTGCTTTAAATCATTGACCTTAGGAGGCATAGGAGTTTTTATTGGTTTTGCAGGTACACCGCCTGGAGGTATATTAGGCTGAATTGGCGGCTGAAAAGGATTAATTTTATTATCCATAAACTAAAAACTAAAAAAATAAATATTAATAATACATTTTACCGGATAGAAAAATAAAGCTAAGAAAACGCTAAAAAATAAAAACTTCAGGCAATTAAAAATTTATTGATTAAAATTTAAAGTAAAAAATGAAAAAACAATTACCTGATAATGACGATGCCTGGAAAGAGAAATTAAACCCCGAACAGTTTTATATAACCAGGCAAAAAGGAACTGAAGCTGCTTTTAGCGGAAAGTTTTATAATCATAAAGAAAAAGGCATTTATAACTGTATTTGCTGTGGGCAAGTTTTATTCTCTTCATCAAATAAATACGATTCCGGCAGTGGATGGCCAAGTTACTGGCAGCCAATCGAATCACATGTTTTAAACGTAAATCAGGATAAATCCCATGGGATGATTAGGAATGAAGTTGTTTGCAGTGAATGTAATGCTCACTTAGGGCATGTTTTTGAAGATGGGCCATTGCCAACCGGTTTAAGATATTGTATTAATTCAGCTTCTTTAGGCTTTGAATCTAAAGATATTAGTTAAATTAAAGGTATTCATAAGTCAGTCATTTGATGTATTTCTTAATAAGCTTTTCCAATATGGGAATACAAAATTTTAAAAGGAGAGATTCCTTTAATAGGTAGAAATTACAATAAAAAATGAGTACACAACAAAAACAAAAATCCGCCCAAAAATCAGCTAAAAAACCAATTTCTAATTATTTAGAAAAAATTAGCGAAAACTTAAATGCAAATTCTAATTTAAAAAAAGCTATTTCTGAAATTAATTCTTTAATTAAGGCTGCTGATTGTTTAAAAAATGAATATGAAATTTATGTTATTGACCAAAATAATTCTGCTTCTAAAGTAGCTTTGGAAATTTGTCCTTCGGCAAAACAAAATAATAATATTCAAAAATCACAATCAAAACAAGTTTCTCCCTCAGCTAATCAGCAAAATAATAATAAATTATCTGCTCAGGCTAAATCTGCTAAAAACAACAATTCTAAGCAAGTATCACAGCAAGCTTCTAAAGTAGTTGCAAATGCAAAACAAAATAATGCCAAACAACAATTAAAAGAAGTTGCCGCTCAACAAAATACTAAAAATATTAAGCAAGATAATAAAGCTAACCAGCCTTTAGTTTCCGCTTTGAAAAAAGCTGCTGCTAAATTATCTCCTTTGTCTAAAGAGCAACAAAACAATAAAAAATCAGTTAATCAAAATCAAAATAACGCAAAATTAAATCAAAACCAATCACAACAAAATCAAAATAATAAAAAAGCTCTTTTACTCGGAAAAACCGTCCAAAGTAAAATAATCAATAAAGCTTCGGCCAATTCAGTCAACAAAAAAAATAATAATAAAATTAAATCAAAATAATTAAATCAAAAAACACCTTGATTAATTAATTTAAAAGCTCTTTTCTTAATTTGCTTAAACGTAAAATGAGAGGAGGGCTTTTTTCTTTTAAGGGGATTTTCTAAATTCGAGTGGGGCTTATTTGGGATAGGGCATATAAAGGTTATATAAATTTTTATTAATTAGCTGAAAAAAATAAATGACCCGCCTAAAAAAAGTTAAAGTTAAAGACCTCGCTGAAGATATTCTCCTGGATGAGCAAATAATTGAAATTGAAGAACTTGAAGTTAACCCCGAAGAAATTGAACAAATTGAAAAATATACAGCCCTGGATGATTCAGTACAACTTTATTTAAAAACAATTGGAAAAATCCCCCTTTTAAACGCTGAAGAAGAAGTTCAATTAGCCAAAGACATTGCTGGCACTGATATTATAATTTCAAAAAAATCCTATAATCGCTTAATACAAGCTAATTTACGTTTGGTCGTTTCAATTGCTAAAAAATATTCATCCTATGCAATACCGCTTCTCGACCTAATTCAAGAGGGAAATACTGGCTTAATGAGAGCTGCCCGCAAATATGATTATTCAATGGGCTATAGATTTTCGACTTATGCAACTTGGTGGATTAAACAAGCTATTACACGCTGCTTAAATGAAAAACAAAAAGCCATTCGCATTCCCGTGCATATTTTAGACCAAATTAATAAATTAAAACGTATGGTCGATAAATTAACTAGTGAATTCGGCCGCCCACCAACTGAAAAAGAAATTTCTCAATCGATAGATTTTTCACTGCAAGAAATTAGCCGCTGGAAAGAAATGGAATCCGATCTTGTTTCATTAGAATCTCCGCTGAATAAAGAACATGAAGGCTCTTTAAGTGATGTTATTTCCGATTCAGAAGAGAAAACGCCCGAATATGAATTGCAACAAAAGTCTTTAAAGCAAGAATTAAGTAAGCTTTTGGTGATTTTGGAAGGAGAAGAAAAGCAAATTATTGAATTGAGATTTGGCTTTAATTCAGAAGATCGCTTTTATTCGATTGAAGAAACTAGCCAAAAATTAAATGTTACCCGCGACCGAATTCGTAAAATTGAGTTTAAAGCTTTGCGAAAATTAAAAAATATAATGAATGAAAGCCTCAAAGACTATCTTTCCTAAAACTTTTTGGGAGGGTTTAAAATTACCATTATTATTTAAAAGTCAGAGATAAATAAATTGGAATTAAAAAGTTTTTTAACCGAAAAGAAAATTTTAATTGAAGAATTTTTAAATGAAGCTTTGGCCGAAAAACCTTTAGCTAATAATTTGTGGAAAGCTATGGCTTATAGTTGCCTTAATGGTGGAAAAAGGCTAAGAGGAATTTTGTGTTTAAGTGTTTTTGAAGCTTTGAATCCTAATTGCTGGAAAAAAGCCTTGCCGATTGCCGCTGGTTTGGAGTGCATTCATAGTATGAGCTTAATACATGATGATTTGCCGTGTATGGATAATGATGATACAAGGCGAGGAAAACCAACTTGTCATATTGCTTTTGATGAAGCGACGGCTTTATTAGCGGGAGACGCTCTTTTAATTGAAGGTTTAGATTTATGTTTGCAAGCTGACTTGCCAGCCGAAATATTATTAAAGATTAACCGTGAAATAACCAAATCAATTGGAGCTTATGGCATGACTGGCGGGCAAATGATGGATTTAAATTATACTGGAATCGAGATTAAAAAATTAGAAATATTGGAAAATATACACAAATTAAAAACAGGAGCATTTTTGAAGGCAAGTATTATAAGCGCTGCTTTGGCGGCAGAAGCCAATATAATACAATTAAAAGCCTTTGAAAAATATGCCTTAAATATTGGTTTAGCTTTTCAAATTATTGATGATTTATTGGATCTAGAAAGTGACTCAGTAACTTTAGGTAAAACAGCGGGCAAAGACTTGGCTCAAAATAAAAATACTTATCCTAAATTATTGGGCATTCCTTCCTCCAAACTGAAAGCCAAAGAATTAGTAGCGGAAGCTAAAGAAGCTTTATTGAATATTAATATTTCCTTTCCGGCTTTGCATCAAATTGCTGATTATATAATTTTGCGTAAGTTCTAAAATAACTGAAAAATACGATATTTAAAACTAAAATCAAGTTTTCAAACGTCTTAGTCTAAATTCGTTATACTTAAAAACTGTCAAGATAAAAAAATAAATAATGAATAATACTCACAGCAAGCTTTTTGGTTATATTCTTTGGATATTTGGCTTTTTAGGAGCACATCGTTTTTATTATGGAAAGCCAGTCTCAGCCACAATTTATATGTTTACCTTCGGTTTATTTGGTATCGGATGGATTATCGATTTATTTTTAATTCCCCAAATGGATGCAGAAGCTGATTCAAAATATGCTGAAGGAACATTAGATTATAATATTGCTTGGGTTTTACTGGCTTTTGCTGGTATATTTGGCGGACATTATTTTTATATGCGTAATTGGACAAAAGCTGTTCTTTATTTATTAACAGCCGGCTTCTTGGGCATTGGCGTTATTTGGGATTACTGGACTTTGAATAGTCAAATAAGTTCACTTAATGAAAGAAATTAGCTTAAAAAGTATTGCGTATCTCTAATATCTATAGTACGCTTTTGATAATGATTTTCAGACGCATTTATTTACCCTAAAAACTGGAAGGAAAGCTACAGTGTCTCAATTTACTACTGACCAAAGATCTTCTGAACAACCTAATGCTCAAGCAGCATCTCAAAATAGTTCTATTATTATAAAAAAACCCCGCAAAAAAACCGGTCCTAGCCCCAAATACGGCGAAGATCAAGCAAAAAAAATGGTTTCAATGCGTTTGAGTCCTGATGCTTTAAAAACTATAAAAGAAGCTGCCGAAAAAGTATTTAATGATAGCCAAGCAGATGTAGTCGAAAGAATGACCAGATTTTTCCCTCCAGATGCTCTAAGAAAAATAAATCAATTGCACCAAGAATTTGGAATTATGCCTGATATTATTATTTTAGAAGCTTTAGGCTTATATGAGCAAAATAAAAAGAAAGCTGCTTAATTAAGTTAATTTCCTCGGCTTTCTCTCATTCTTCTTAGAATTTCAGCAATTACCGCATTTTGTGAATTTCCACTGGCTTCAGGTTGTGGTTGTTCCTTCGGTGATTGAAGGGAAGGTTCGTTAAGAATTTCCTCAGGCATCGCTGAACTATTATTTTGACTTGATGGTTGTAGGGGTAAATTTGGCTCTTGGCTTTGTATTCTATTCTGGTCAGGGGTATTAGATGGAGTGAATTGCTGAGTATTTGAATTGGACGGAGCAGGCGGATTCAAGTTAAAATCTTCTTCATTATCTTCAAATTGATAATTTGCTTTAGAGGGCGATTGATAATCATCGAATAAATCTTGAGCTGGTTGATTTAAAGGTTTTTCTTGAATTGTATTATTATCACTAAAGTTATTACTATTAATTAATTCTTGATCAATAGGAGCTGGTGATTGTGTTGGAAATACTGGCTGACTTTGCGGGGATTCCGGTTGAAAAGATTGATGCTGATTAAAATCATGGCTTGGCTGTGGTGAATGTGACTCAAAACTTTCAGGCTGATGATGATTAATTGAATTATTAACAATTTCCGGGTTGGCTATTGGAGCTTCGGTATTTGAATTGTAATTTCCGCTAATACGGCTTAATCTTTCCAAAATGCTAGGTCTTGGAGGAGAAGTGTTTTGCGGAGATAATGATTGTGTTTCTTGTGTTGGTTGAGCTGATGGCAAATACGGCTGAGAATCATCTACTGGCGAGTAAGCGTTTTGCTGATCAAAAGAAGTTTGAATTAATTCTGGTTGATGAGTTATTTGATGATCAGTTTCTTCATTTTGAAGTTGATTTGAAGCTTGTCCATCATTATAATCATGATTTTGAGGTAAGTCATCATCAAAATTAGTATTAGTTTGATATTCGTCTTTTTCTGGCTGTAGATGAGGAGTTGTTGAATGAATATTTTCTTCCGCTTTTACTTCCGGTTGATGAATATTTATTTTATGTTGTTCATCTTGATTTTCATCAAATTTATTATGATTTTGCTCAAAGATTTCTGGCTGAGCATGAATATTTTGCTGATTTAAATTATGATTTTGGAAATTAGTTTCTGGTTCAGTTTTTGATTTGTGTGCCTCTTCAAAGTCTGAATCGTACTGTCCAGCAATAAAATTATCTTGGTGTAAATCATTATTATGTTCCAAATGGCTTTGCACAGGAACCTGATTTGGCGGTTTAGGCGGTAATTGATTTTCCGATTCTTGGACGGGTATTATTAATGGCACTGGCATCTGCAATTTAGCTGCTTTTAATTCCGGAGCAGAAATTTCTTCGTTTTTGTGAATTTTAGGAATACTAGTTTCAATTATTGTTTCTTTTTCAGGTGGAATTTCTTCGGGATGAGTTTGTACCGATTGAATAGGTGCTGGATTTTGCTTTAAAGCTGGCAATGGCTTATCTAAAGCGACAATTTCCCCGTCTGGCTTAATAATTTTAGCGTCAATTTCAAAGCCTTTTTCTCTTAAACCCGCAACCATATCTTCGGGTACTTCTCCCATAATACGCTTACGGAAAAATTCAATTGGTACATGCAGGCCTTCAGCTTCAAACATATCGTAAAAGCTTGGTATATGGCCAGTGAATTCAAAATAGCCTTCAATTTTACGTGTATTCTTATTCAGGCGGGCACTCACGTAGCGGATAATATCATAGGTCTGATAATCACCTTTTTCGGTTAAAGCTCCAATTTCAGCAATTTGAACAATACGACGGCTTCCATCCGATAAACGAGCGGGACAGATAATCAAATCCAAGGCACTAGCAATCATAGAACGTAAAGCCACCAAAGGCATATCAATATCAGCCATCAAAGCCAATGATTCCATACGTCTTAAAGTGTCAGTTGGTGTATTAGCATGGACTGTACCCATACAACCACCATGTCCGGTATTCATAGCCTGAATAAGGTCAAAAGCTTCCCCTGCACGAATTTCCCCTACCACAATACGGTCTGGGCGAAGACGCAAAGTTGATTTTAAACATTGTCTAATTGAAAACTCACCTTTGCCATATTTGTCAGCTGGCTTGGCTTCAAGGCTTAAAACGTGATCTTGTTTTAATTGTAATTCTCGTGAATCTTCAATTGTTACAATACGGTCATGGTCAGGGATTTTGGCCGCAATTAAGTTTAACAGTGTTGTTTTACCCGAGCTAGTTCCCCCAGAAACCATCATGTTTTTTTTCAAATGAACGCAAGCTTCGATGAATTCAACCATTTCAGTCGTTAAGGTTTTTCTTTTAACCAAGAATTCTAAATCACTAACAACAGCTTTGAATTTACGAATGGCAAAAATAGGATCCTCTCCTGAAACGGGCGGTAATACAATACAAACCCGTGAACCATCTGGCATACGAGCATCAATCGCAAATACATTTTCAATTATTGGACGACCTACATATTGAGCCAAACTATTAACCGCTGACACCAAAGCATCTTGCGAAAATGTTTCGGGGACTTTATGCAAACCATTACTATCTTCAACCCAAATGTCATCATGGGCATTCACCATAATTTCAGCGGTGTCCGGATTATTTAAATACTCTGCAATTGGCTTGAAAAAAATGCCAGCAAAGTCTGCATCAATGGCAGAATTACTTTTACTCATTAAATTTTGTGGTCCCCATAAACCGATCATTTATTTAATGCCCACCTTTAAAGGAATTTGCCTCCGTCTAAAGCAAAAACCTGACCTTTTAAATTAGTATTGTCTGTTAATATGTGTTTTGATCTTAAAGCAATTTCAGCCAAAGACATATTGTCCCAGTCAATATATAATACATTAGCAATAATACCTCTTTTTGCATATTCTTTGGAAACAGTTTTAATTAAACCAATAAGCCCGCCCTGAGCAGCCAAATAAGCAGTACTATAATTATTTGAATATAATAGGCCATTAACCCCAGCATTAATTAAGCATAATATTTGGCCAAAACGTTTTTTCATGCGTACTTGCACAAATTTTTGAATCTGCTCAAAGCATGGGTCTAAAACTTCATTAACGGAAGAATTTAAATTATCGGGGAAAGCAATAATTAAACTTTCTTGATCTTCAGTGTTTAAATCATTAGCAACCGGAAAATCAACCGAAATTTGATTATTTGTAATAAAGATTTTTTCAGCTTGTTTGTTTAATAATAAAAGTAATTCGGTGGACTTTTCGCCAGGTAAAGAGTGATAAAGTAAATTTTTCATCTTAAAAATTAATCAGATAATATTATTTAGTATATCTTTAATTATTTACTATTTCAGTAGTAATTTCAAAGCATTAGTACTGCAACTTAAGATTAAGATTATTTATAACTTCCAAACATTTTCAGGCAATAAAATTTTGATTTGCCAGCTTTTGTGTGATAGTCTAAATTCTCGTAAAAAAGAGGAAACTATATCATGAAAATAAATCTAAGATACATTCGTGCTTCTCTGTATCCAGAGAATTATCCTGGCCGTCGTGATTTTCATGGTGGTGCTAGCAAAGAACAAATTATTAAAGCTCCAACTCCAACCCCTACTCCTCCAACCCCTACTCCTGCACCCACTCCTACTCCAAGTAATTAAGTTTGTAGGAAGTTTATCAGGGAAGAAATTTTCTTTTTAGCTAAAGCTTATAGAAACTTACTGGGAATTAACTTTAGACAATAATTCTTTAATGCCACCGACTGAACTAAGCAAAGCACTTGATTCATAAGGCATAAAAACGGTATTGGCCTGACCTTCTGATATTTTGGTAAAAGCTTCAATATATTTTACGGCCACCAAATAATTTAAAGCTGACTCTGAGCTGCCGGCTGAATTAACTAAAACTGAAATCGATTCAGCTTCGGCCTTGGCAATCGCTAAACGAGCCTGAGCTATACCTTCCGCTTCCAAAATTCTGGATTGTTTTTCTCCTTCCGCTCTTTGAATTTGGGCTTGTCTTTCTCCGTCTGAAGTACGAACTGCTCTTTCCCTGGTGGCGTCTGCTTCCAAAATAGCTGCCCGGCGGTCTCTTTCGGCACGCATTTGTTTTTCCATCGAGGCAATAATATCTTTGGGCGGAATAATATCTTGAATTTCAACCCGGTTAACTTTTAAGCCCCATTTATTACTCGCTTCATCCAAAATAATTTTCAACTGAGTATTTATATGATCCCGACTGGTCAAAGTTCCATCTAGGTCAAGATCTCCAATAACATTTCTTAAGCTGGTTTGGGTTAATTTTTCCACCGCTTCTGGCAAATTAGCAATTTCATAAATAGCTTTGACTGGATCAGTAATTTGCAAATAAATGATGGCATTAATTTCTAAAACAATATTGTCTTTTGTAATTACTTTTTGGCTCGGAAAATCAAAAACTGATTCACGCAAATCAATGGTGGGAGAATAAAAAGCACCCCGATTAGTTTTCCAGACGAAGGCACGGGGGGTTTCGAGGACAGGCATAATAATATTTAAACCGCTATTTAAAGTTCTATCGTAGCGACCAAGCTTTTCAATAATCATAACTTGTTGCTGATTTACAATGCGGACGCCCTTGGAGAGAATAATTACAATGAAAATAATTAAAATGACAATAAATATGATAGGAGCCATTAGTTTTTCCTTGAGCTTAAAATGAAATAATATTTAAAAGATTAAACTATATTAATTATTTTCAGGAGGAATTGGTTTTAAATCATCATTTTTATAGTTTTGCAAAATTTGGCTGCCACCGGGCGAAACGGATAATAAAATTAATTGATCTTGCCCAATTTGTATTAAATATAAACTGTGGCTTTGGCTTAGGTGCAAGCTTTCACGTACTTTTGTGAAATTGCTTTTTGATCCAATAAATAAAGAATTACCTAGTTTTTTTTGTTTTAATAAATATGAAATCGCCCACAAAATCAGTAAAGGAATTAAATAACATAAAAGTTTAATCAAAATATTATAGTCAAACATAATTTATTTATACTTTATTTTATAATTGTAAATAATTCTGACAGAAGTCTATTAATGAGCTTTCAAGAGCTTTGCGATAATTAGTAGAATTATAAATAATACCGTCTTTATCTAAAATAAAACCAATTTTGCGGGCGGGAAATTCATTTAAAATATTTATTAATTCAGGCCATTCAACGATTTCACGTAAATGAATATTTTTTTGTTTTTCCTCTAGACGAGCAACTATTTTTTTATCTGGTCTGATTTTATGAATAAAAATTATATTAACTGCTTCTTGTTTTTTTAATATTTCGCTGGCTTGAATTATATTGCTTAAACGGTCATCAATTAAGCAAATTAAATCACAATTTTGTTTTTGCAAGTCCTGAGCCAAATTCTCCAAAATATTTAATTTTTCAGTAGAAGCATAAATAGAAGGCTGAGCCAAATTGATTGGGTTTAATTGAGCCTGAAAAGTTTGAGCCTTTTGAGTTTGCAAAAATACATTTCCTTGTGTCCAGGAAGCAATTAAAAATGGCGTTTTTAAGTAAGAATTCAAATTGGTGAAAAAGTCAATTACTTGATCAAAAAAGGCCGAAGATAAAAGAGCTTTTTGACCTAAATGTTCGAGAAATTTAATTTTAAATAATTCAGAATTTATATTACTGGAACTTAATTTTAATTCAGAATATAAAAAGTCAGCTATTTGGTCTACGTCTGGAATCTGAGAGTTCAAATCGGCTGCTTTATAAATAGCATTATGTACAATTTCTTTTAAATTCATTCTTTTTTATATATTAAAAATTTAATTTCCGATTTGAATTAATTATAGCTGAATCAAGATTTCAAAATTTTATTACTTAACTCTATTTTCTTAATAAGTTTTAATTTTACCGCTCTCAATAACCATATTATGGCCAGATTGTCTAAGTACAAAAAAACCTTCTTCTTTTGCTTCTTCAGCTACTTCTTCAGGAATTGCAAATCCAGCAATTGCACAGTAAATTTTATGGTCTTTCCTTTCCGGAATTAAAACTTTAAAATTAGGAATCTTTTTCTCTTTTATTTGGGCGATTAAATTTGGGTGAACTTTATACTTGGTC
>JAAFJH010000034.1:2618-20045 GCA_013298875.1 Synechococcales cyanobacterium bin2.concoct.b11b12b14.033 | reverse complement strand
AAAGCCTTCTCTTAATCTTTCAAACCTACCTTCTATTCAAGCTTTTTAACTTTTTCATCCGTCGAACTCACGTTAAAATACAAAGATTTTCCAGAAAAAACCATTGATAAACTCGAAGAACTATTGAAGGCAAAAGGCACCCCTTTAAAGCCCTAATATTGTCGGAATCATAAACTAATGTAGAGAGAATATACTTCACCGATATTTATGTCTAGTTTTTCCGCTCCATGAATCAGGATTTAGAAGATTAAAAGATAGACAAGATTTACATTTTAGAAGTTGTAATTATTACGAAAAACGACTTTAGTATAAATCTGAAAATCCAAAATCTTATTTATTTTCATTCCAATAACAAAATTAATTGAATCAAAGGCTCTGACTGATAGCAAAAGACTAAAATTAAAATAAATATAATTCCATAACTTAAGCTTCTAATCAGACCAGACAAAGCCATAATATTTTAAGTATAAAACTGTTCGAAAAATATTAATTTTAAAGTGTAATTTCTAATTCTTTTATTTTTTACCGAAAAGCCTAAAGTATAAAAAGCTCCGAAAAGAATATAATTTAATATTATTATTTACTGATTTTACTTAAAACTTTATAAAACTCATGAGTGAAGATTCAAATCCAGCCGCCAAACCAGCTACTATCCCTAATTCAGCTCCCAATATTTCCAAAGTAAAATGGCAAACTATTGGGCTAAAGATCAAAGAGAAATTCAAATGTTTTCCGCAACCTAATTTAGCAAATAGTAAAGATGAATGTATTTTACTTGAAGATTTAAGCCAATTAGAGCTTTTGATGAGCCATTTGAAAAATGATTTAAAATACGAAGTTTTAGTTTTAATTAATGCAATTGAATATAAAGAAGTTTTTCAAATAATTTACCAGCTCCAAAGTCTGGAACCTTATTCAATGATTTATTTAAAAGTTAATTTATCCAGAGAAAATCCATCAATTCCGTCGATTTGTAATTTGTTTGCGATTGCTAATTGGTATGAAAGAGAAATTTGGGATTTGCAGGGTATTGTTTTTAGTAATCATCCAAATTTGAAAAGGATTTTAAACCCTGATGAATGGGAAGGCTTTCCGCTTAGAAAAAATTATATTCCACCATTAGATGCTTTAAACGGGCCAATTACTGCTATTAAAACTCCTGCAAAACCTCTCAATCGGTCAAATCGTAGCGATGTAGAAATTATTGTTGAGCCAAGCTTATAATTTAGACCTAAAAGCAAAATCGCCTTCAGACTGGGGAATTAATGAAAACCTCAGCTTCGGGGAAATTGCTAAATAATAGTAGAAATTAAAACCAGCCACAAATGCGACCAAATTAGTTTTAAATTAACGTTTGGAGTATTGAGGCATTTTACGAGCTTTACGGCAATAATAATGCTTCCGTTCAACTTCTCGGGCGTCTCTGGTTAATAAACCAAAAGCTTTTAAAGTGGTTTTGTTTGCTTCATCTAATAATACTAAAGCTCTAGCAATACCAAGTCTAATTGCGTCTGCCTGACCTTTAATTCCGCCACCTTTGACTGTAATTAAAATATCAAAGTTTTTATCAATTCCAACTCTGTTTAACGGCTCTAAAACTCTTTCTAACCATAAACCACGTTCACAAAAATATTCTTTCAATTCACGTCCATTAACACTTATTTTTCCATTTCCTGAGCGTAAAAAGACTCGAGCAATAGATCTTTTTCTTCTTCCAGTAGCATTATATTGAGCAGACATTTATTTTTTCCTTTTTAGTTTGGTAATTAAATTGCAGGTATATTTTCAATTAAAGTTGGATTCTGAGCAGAATGAGGATGTTCAGCCCCACCATAAATTTTAAGCTTTGTCATCTGAGCATCGCCCAAAGTAGTATTTTTTGGCATCATTCCTTTTACTACTTTGAAAATTACTTTTTCAGGCATACGTTTTAATAAATCTTCTAACGGTTCTTCTCTTAATCCGCCTGGGTAGCCAGTATATCTGCGGTAAATTGTTTGCTTACCTTTTCTTTTGCCAGTATATACAATCTCTTTGGCATTAGTAACAATTACGAAGTCGCCATTATCCCAATGAGGGGTATAATCTGGTTTTCTTTTGCCTCTTAGTATGCGTGCAATTTCGCAGCACAAACGGCCTAAATTTTTGCCTTTGGCGTCAATTAAATACCAATTACGCTTTGCAGTTTGAGCATTCACGAATTTAGTTCTATTATTTAATTCTTTTTTATTTATTTCTGATGATTCTTCGGACATTTGAATTATTGGTCAAATAAAGGAAATGGATATTTTATAACTTTTAAGCAAAGACCTTTAGCTGGAGCTTTGGGAGCGGTAAAGCTATTATCTTTATACTTTAAAGCATTTTTTAATGTGTCGGGATTTAGTTTACCATTTGTAACTGCAATTTGTGTACCGATAATTATACGAATCATATTATATAAAAAACGATTGGCTGTAATTTCAAAGATAAATAAACCTGAATCGCTCTCGTGTCGCTGCCAAAAACAATCAGTAATATGACAAATCGGATTTTTTTCGCTATAAGCACTTTTATTAGACAAACCCAAAAAATCTTTTTGTCCAATTAAATCGGCACATAATTCATTTAAACTTTCAAGGCTTAAACTTTTAGGATTATGAAAATGAGCAATCTGACTTTCATCTAAAGGATTTCTTTGGCGGCCAATTCTCAGTTTATAAATATAAGTTCGACTAATAGCATCTTTAAGTGCATGAAAATTATTGGGTGCTTGTTTTAGTCCTAAAACCGAAATATCATTGGGTAAAATCCCATTTAAATGTAAGCAAAACTTACTTTCTAAATCAGGGTTTTGAATGTCTTGTGGCGTATCTTGAGGATTAAGGCGAAAATGTCCAATCATAGCTTTTGCATGGACACCAGTATCAACCCGGCTCGCAAAGACACACTGTATATTAGTTTTAAATAAAATACTTAAAGCTTTTTCTAATTCGCCTTGTACAGTACGGATTGGTGGAGCTTGCTTTTGTGAACCGTAAAAATTAGTACCTAAAAATTGAAGGGCAATAGCAAAAGTCTCGGTCAAAATTAAATACTGGATAAAATAAAATTGTATTTTAAACGATAATTCTCAGAAAATAAAACCCATTAATTCTTCAAGTTATCATTGCAAACACTTCAAAAAGGCAAGTTGTGAATATGGAAACCTGTTGATAAAGTTACAAACCCGCTTGCTGACTAGGAGTGCGGAAATTGCAGCACAAATACTTAAACGTCTTTGAAGAAAATGAGGTAAAAGGAATATCTTTAAAGCCTTAATTGTCTGAATTAGGATTGTCAGGATTCAACGAATTTTAGGATATTTTATTTTTGTCTTTCATCTTTAAGAGACTTTAACTTGGGTTGGAAAAATTATAAATAAATATCTATGAAATGCATGTTATCTGTGTCAATCTGCGATTCAGAAGTTGAAAAGCAATAATCCGTGCGAGTTTAGGTTAAATATAAATCCCAAATATTCCGACAATTTGTTCTCAGACAACAAAGTTTATTAGGCGGCTTGGCACTACGATTGTTTTCTTGATAGTTTGATCTTTTAATTTGGTTTGTAATTTTGAATTATTTAAAGCTAATTTTTCAAGTTCTTCTTTGGATAAGCTTTTGGCACAAGTAATTGCATCTATTCTTTTACCATTAATTTGAATTACCAGTTCAAAATCATTATCTAAAATAGCGGCTGGGTCAAAGCTAGGCCAATTTTGTTCGTGCAAATTACTTCTATTTTTACTCAGTTTTTCCCATAACTCCGCACTAATATGCGGTGCAAAAGGATATAAAAGCCTAAGTAATGAATTAATTGCAAAGCTTAAAACTGTATAATCACTCTTTTCATTCAATAATTTAAAATCTTCCGACTGCAAATATTTATACATTTCATTCACTAATTCAGTCATACGAGCAATAGCTGTATTAAAAGAATAACGCTCTTCATGTAAATCTTCGCTAACAGACTTAATAGTGCGATGAATTTGCTTTAATAAAGTTTTTTCTGCTAAACCAATTTTATTTTCACTCGAAGCTTTTGCCAAAGGCAACTCTGAAACTGTTAAATCAATTTTATCAATATTTAAACTAATTGGTGTGGAGCCTTCAAAACTGCCCGTACAAATTCGCCAAATACGATTCAAAAATCTTAATTGTCCTTTGGCTCCTTCAACTGACCATTCAATTTCATCAGAGGGTGAGCCTGCAAAAAGCATAAATAATCTGGCAGAATCCGCTCCATATTCATAAACAAACTCATCAATGCCGACCACATTTCCTTTTGATTTAGACATTTTAACCGTTTTGCCTTCCTTGGCTGAATACATTGTAACCATTCCTTGGCTAAGTAAACGTTCAAAAGGCTCATCAAAAGATAGTAAACCAATATCTCTGAGGGCTTTAGTGAAAAATCGAGCATAAAGTAAATGCAAAATTGCATGCTCAATACCGCCTACATATTGGTCAATTGGTAATAATTTGTTTACTAAATCCAAATCAAAAGGTTTATCTTGGTTTAAGGCATCAGCAAAGCGTAAAAAATACCAGCTCGAACAAATAAAAGTATCCATGGTATCGGTTTCACGAATTAATTGTTCACCCGTTTTTTTATCGGTAAAGTATTTCCAATCATCATTACTCGCCAGTTTTAAATCTTTAGAATTGACTGGTAATTTAACTGGCAAATCCGCTTCGGGAATAGTTACAATTTCACCATTTTCTTTATAAGCTAAAGGAATTGGAGTTCCCCAATAACGCTGCCGACTAATTAGCCAATCACGCAGACGATATTGTATTTTTTTTCGGGCAAAACTATTTTTTAAACTAGGAATATTATTTTCAGCTAAAATCTTTTTGAAAAAAGTATCATCAGCATTATTATTGTATCTTTCAGTGAGCTGAAAACCAGACTTTTTATACAAATTTATCGCCGCTAATTGTTTATGATGACAATCTAGAAAAACCTCACTGAATGAATTATTCAAAAGCCAATACTGACTATAATCCATAATTTCTTGAGCATAAGATTTACCTCTAAATTCTTTTTTTAGAAATAATCTCTTTAATTCACCAGCTTTCTCATTCAGGGGTCTAATTCCAATACATCCAATAAATTTATGGCTAATTTTTTCTTGCACAATGAAAAAAGCTTTTTTATCACCCGCAAATTCTTTTTCTAACCAAGTTAAATGATTACCATCAGCAATTTCATCTTTTAAATATTTATTAACTAATTCTTGGTCAACGCCTTGCTCTAATAAAGACGAAACATATTCAGTTAATAAATCTTGGGCAATTTTTTTATATTCCGGTTTTTCTAGGTCATTAATAAAAGTTAAATTATTTGAAAAACCATATTCAATTAGCTTGGTTTTAGCTTCCTCTGAGGATAAACCATTAAAACCATCCGAATTTATTAAATAACCATATTGAACTAAAGCATTTAATTTCTTTTTCATCCAAATATTGGCGTCTGGATTGTGATTATAAGCTTTGATTTCGTGATAGCCCAGCTTTATATACATTTTGATGGCTGTTTCCAAAATCTGATGAGAGTCTAAAAATATTTCCGTATAATTATTTTCAACAGCCCACCTCTCAATGAATTCTAAGAAGGTTTTTGCATAACCATTCCTTTGATATTCCGGCTTGATAAAAAGTCTTTTCATTTCACAAGCTAAGTCATTATTTTCAATTTTATGCACCGCCACACAGCCAATTACTTTTTCATTTAATTTAAATAACCAAAAGCCATTTCTGTCAGCTAAAAATTCTTCAATCAGCTCTTCAAAAGGCTTATTAGCCACTGAAACTTTAATGCCAGCTTTTTCTCGGAAATCAAAATACTCTTCTAAAATTTTTTTTGCTTCAATTAAGTTATCGCTGGCTTTTAATTTTTCAATTTTGATATTTTTATTTAATTTCTGGCTACTAATTACCCATTTAATCGGTAAATTATATTTCTGAGCAAATTTAAAATCTCTCAAATCATGAGCCGGAACTCCCATTACTGCCCCAGTTCCATAATTAGCTAAAACATAATCGGCAATCCAAATTGGTATTTTGGTCTGAGTATAAGGATCAATAGCATAAGAACCTGTAAAGGCACCGGTTTTTTCCCTATCTTCCGATTGACGGTCTATATCGCTTAATTGCTGAGTTTTTTGTTTATAATTTTCTATTTCAGCTTTTTGGTTTTCGGTTACAATTTTTTTGACTAAAGGATGTTCGGGAGCCAAAACTAAATAACTTACCCCAAAAACCGTATCTAGCCTAGTGGTATAAACAGTAATTGTTTCAGCGGAATTTTCAACTTTTAAATCAATTTCGGCTCCTTCCGACTTTCCAATCCAATTTGCCTGCATAGTTTTAACTTGTTCCGGCCATTTAGTCAGCTTTTGCAAATCTTGTAATAATTCTTCGGCATAATCAGTAATTTTCAAAAACCACTGCGACAAATTCTTTTTTTGCACCAAAGTATTAGAATGTCGCCAGCAATAACCATTTTCAACTTGTTCATTAGCCAAAACAGTTTCGCAATCTTTACACCAATTAACTGGAGATTCTTTTTTATAAGCCAAACCTTTTTCATAAAATTTTAAGAATAAATATTGTGTCCATTTATAATATTCTGGCCGACAAGAAACGACTTCTCTCTTCCAATCATAGCTAGTGCCCATTTTCACTAATTGTTCACGCATGCGCTCAATATTTTTTTCGGTCCAGTCAGCGGGGTGAATTCCTCTTTCAATAGCCGCATTTTCAGCCGGCAGTCCAAAAGCATCAAAGCCCATCGGATTTAAAACTTCATAGCCAGTCATTCTTTTATAGCGAGAAATCACGTCTGAAATCGTATAAACCCGAGCATGACCCATATGCAAATCGCCACTTGGATATGGAAACATAACTAATGAGTAAAATTTCTTTTTTTTATTTAATTTATCTAAATCAGTCTCAAAAAGTTTTTGGGCTTTCCAAAATGTTTGCCATTTTTTTTCGATATTTCCAAAATTATAATTAGAATCCTGAGTTTGCTCTTGAGATGAATATTCCGGCATTTAAATTAAAAAACGAGTTTAAGCTTTGATTGCCTTAATTTTACACTTATTTATAATTTCTGAAAAACGGTACAAAATAAAAATCTTAATCTTTAAATTAATTTGAAATTAGACAAAGGAATTTGATTAACTGGATTTTGATTATTATTCAAATTATTAACAGCTTGTGGCTGAGGGAAAGAAGCTTCTTTTTGAATACTTTGGTTTAAAATCATATCAACAGCAGCTAAAAGCTCTGGCGGACGAAAAGGCTTAGTCAAAAAATGAGAAGCTCCGACTGAATTTGCCAACTCCCGGTCGTCTTGGCCACCTTTGGCAGTTAAAATAATAACGGGAATCTTAGCGGTTTTTGGGTCTTTTCTCATTTCTTCGCAGACTTGAAAGCCAGTTAAAAAAGGCATCATCACATCTAATAAAACTAAATCTGGTTGTACTTGCCTGGCTAAGTTTAAGGCATCTTGCCCATTGGCTACTTCGATAATTGTATGCTTACGAACAGCTAAACTAGCTTTTACTAATAGTCTTAATGAAGGTTCATCATCAGCAATTAAAATTGTGTAAGCCATAAAATTTTAAATAAAGTTTAGGTAAATAAAGACTTTCATTCCAATGAAAGTTTTGATCTATCCCTTAATTCATCTAACTTTATGAATAAAAAAGATAATTCCCTAAACAAAAAATTAATTTGCTATAAATCAGTTAATAATCTGATTGAGTTTTGAAAAAATTAATTTAATAAAATTATGCTTAGATTCGAAAGTACTTATTTGCCGGCTGGGACAATTCTCAAGTTGAATATTAATGATTTGTTGGTCGATGGTGTGGGCGGATTAATTCTTGATTTGGATAATACAATTATGCTTCCAAATAGTGGTGAATTTTCGGAAGAAATATCAAATTGGATTGAAACCGCTTTGGATAAAGGTTTGAAAATTATAATTGTTACTAATAATAAAGACGAATCTTATTTAGACGGTGTTGAGGCTACTTTAAACAAATATAATATTCCACTTATTATTAAAGCTCAAAAACCACGAACCAAAAACCTTAAAAAAGCCATTGAATATTTAAATTTACCGCCTGAAAAGATTTGTATTGTCGGAGACCGGGTTTTGACTGATATTTGGGGTGGAATTAATGTCAAAATTAAAACTGCTTTCGTCGAGCCACTTTTGGGTAAGCAAGAAAATATTTTATTCCGAGCTTTAAGACGTCTCGAAAAAGTATTTTTAAAAACAGCATAAAATTGTGTAGCTAAAATTATTTGCCAAAAAGCCTAAATATTAAAATGCTTAAGCCGTTGAATATTAAAATTCTTAAACTGAAAAGTGTTTTGACTTTAAACTTTACGCACAACGACATAATAAAAAAAGAGCAAAAAGTAGTGAATGATTTTAAAATCAACTAATGGCAAAAAAAGAAGCAAAAGAAACACTAATAGAAGTTACTCTCTGGGATTCTGCAAACAAACTGCGTGGTAGTGTAGACCCGGCTAAATACAAACACGTTGTACTCGGACTCATATTCCTGAAATTCGCCAGCGATAAGTTTGAAGAACACCGCCAAACACTGATTGACAAAGGACAATAAAAATACATAGAAATGCCTGAGTTTTACAACCAGAGCAATGTGTTTTTCTTAGATGAAATAAGCCGTTGGAGCTATATCATCAAAAACTCAAAGCAAAACGATATTGCCTTGAAGATTGATACCGCCCTGCACAAAATCGAAAAAAACAACAAAGCCTTCAAAGGTGCCTTGCCCGATAATTACTTTTCTCGCTTGGGATTGGATATTACCAAACTTTCTTCCCTGCTCGATACCATCAACGATATTGATACCCTCAAAGACAAAGCACAGGATATTATTGTGGGCAGAGTGTATGAGTATTTCTTAAGCAAGTTTGCCTTGGCAGAAGGAAAAGGAAAGGGAGAATTTTACACGCCCAAAAGCATTGTAAACCTCATTGCTGAAATGATTGAGCCATACAAAGGCATTATTTATGACCCCGCTGGTGGTATGTTTGTGCAATCCATTAAGTTTATTGAAAACCACCATGGAAACAAAAAAGAAATTTCTATTTATGGACAGGAATACACCAATACCACTTACAAACTTGCAAAAATGAACCTTGCAATACGGGGCATTAGTGGCAACTTGGGCGAAAAAGCGGCGAATACTTTTGCCGATGACCAACATAAAGACCTGAAAGCGCCGATTACATTATGGCAAATCCACCTTTTAACCAAAAAGACTGGCGAGCTGAAAATGAATTGAAAGACGATCCCCGCTGGCGTGGTTATGATACACCACCAAAAAGTAATGTCAATTATGCTTGGATTTTGAATATGGTTTCCAAGCTTTCTGAAAACGGTGTGGCTGGTTTTATCTTGGCAAATGGTGCTTTGAGTGGCGGTGGCGAAGAATATAAAATACGCAGAACATTAATTGAAAATAATTTGGTGGAAGCCATCTTAGTATTACCTAGAAATTTGTTTTACACCACTGATATTAGCGTTACGCTTTGGATTTTGAATAAAAATAAAAAAGCACAAAGTAAAAGTATAGGCGAGGAAAAACGCAATTATCGTGAACGTGAAAAAGAAATCCTGTTTATGGATTTGCGACAATTGGGCGAACCATTTGAGAAAAAATACACCCAGTTTTCTGATGATGATATTAAAAAGGTAACAAGCACTTACCACCTGAAAAAAGAGTTCCCTGATATGGGCTTGTCGCCTCGTAATTTATGGAATATGAAACTCTTTTATGAGCGTTATCGTTTGGCAAATCCAAAACTGCTAAAAGCTGTAGCAGTTTTGCCATGGGGGCATAATTTGCTATTAATTAACAAAGTACAATCGCTTGAAGCGGTTGAATTTTATGCCAATGAAGCAGTAGCCAAAGCTTGGAGTAGAGATTGGTTACTCAATGCCATAAAAATGGACAGTTACGCCCACGCCCAAAAGCAAATTAAATCGCACAATTTTAGCGAAACTCTTACAGAGATTGATGCTGATTATGCCAACGAAGTATTTAAAGATACGTATAATCTTGGCTTTTTAGGAATTACCGAAAAAACCAAAGAAACAGAATTTAGAGAAACGATTGGTAGAAAAAATCAAAGCGTTTGTTTTGTATTGGAACTTGGTAAAGGCTTTAGTTTTATTGGTAATCAGCACCGATTAGAATACAACAACAAAGAGTATTTTATAGATATGCTGTTCTTTCATCGAGGTTTGCGGTCGTTGGTAGCTATTAAATTAAAAATAGGAGTTTTCAAAGCAGAATATATAGGTAAAATGAATTTCTATTTGAGCTTGCTTGATAAATTGGAAAAAGGCGAAAACGAAAACCAATCCATCGGCATTATTCTTTGTGCAGACAAAGACCATTTAGATGTAGAAATTGCCCTGCAAGATATTAATAAACCGATTGGTGTTGCGGATTATCAGCTTTTACTTCCAAAAGACAAATTACAAAACTTGCTTATTGATGAAATAAAAAAATCAGAAGAAATTAACGAATGAAATTCACCGAAGAAAAATTAGAAAAGGCTTTTACCGAGCTGTTGGCAAGCGAAGATTTTCCGCATCATTTGGGCAATTCCATTGTTCGTAGCGTGGAAGAAGTAATTATAGAAGAGGATTTAATCAACTATTTACTTAACAAATACGCCAGCAACCAACTCACCCTTACCGAAGCCAAGTCTATTGTGCTTCAACTAAAAACATTACCCAGCAGCGATTTATACGAAAGCAACAAAACTATTTTGCAATGGCTTAGTGATGGATTTATTCTTAAAAGAGAAGACCGCAACCAAAAAGACATACACATTGAGCTGATCGATTATTCCGAGCAAAACAAAAACATCTATAAATTTGTGAATCAGCTTGAAATTGTAGGTTCTGAAAAACGCATCCCCGATGGCATTATTTATATCAACGGCTTGCCCTTGGTGGTATTTGAATTTAAAAGTGCCATTCGTGAAGAAGCCACTGTATTTAATGCTTTTGAGCAATTAACAAAACGCTACCGCAGAGATATTCCCGAACTTTTTAAATACAATGCTTTTTGTGTTATCAGCGATGGCGTAAACAACAAAGCAGGTTCGTTCTTTGCTCCTTACGATTTTTATTATGCTTGGCGTAGAGTAGCAGGTTTGGCAAAAGATGTAGATGGTATAAACAGTATGTTTACTTTGATGCAGGGAATGCTCAACCAAAACCGATTACGAGATATTATCCGCAACTTTATTTACATACCAGATACATCCAAAAAGAACGAGAAAATTGTTTGTCGCTATCCGCAATATTATGCGGCAAGAGCCTTGTAAGACAATATCAAGAAAGCCCAAAAGCCCGAAGGCAATGGAAAAGGTTGAACTTATTTTGGTGCCACAGGTTGTGGCAAAAGCTTCACGATGCTTTACTTGGCTCGTTTGCTCATGAAAAGCGAGTACTTTGAAAGCCCTACCATCGTTATGATTACCGACCGCACCGATTTGGACGACCAACTTTCGGGACAGTTTACAAATGCCAAAAAGTTCATTGGCGACAATACGGTGGTAAGTGTAGAGAGCCGATGCAATTTGCGTGAATTGATACAAGGTCATCAGAGTGGTGGCGTATTCTTAACCACCATTCACAAGTTTACCGAAGACACACTCTTACTCACCGACAGAACCAATGTTATTTGTATTTCGGACGAAGCACACCGCAGTCAGGTAAACCTTGACCAAAAAATAAAAGTGACTGAAAAAGGCGTTACCAAAACGTATGGCTTTGCCAAGTATCTGCATGACTCTTTAATGCTACCTTTGTGGGTTTCACGGGTACGCCTATAGATGCAACTCTTGATGTGTTTGATCCCGTAGTAGATGCCTACACCATGACTGAATCGGTAAGAGATGAAATCACCGTGCGCATTGTGTACGAAGGTCGAGCCGCTAAAGTGATATTGAATAATTCCAAACTAAAAGAGATTGAAGATTATTACGCTAAGTGTGCTGAAGTAAACCGCAAGTTTGAAGGAAAGAACAAAGGTTTGGTAGTCGATTATATGGGTATCAAAACACAAATGAATTTGGCCTTGAAGCAATACAGCGAAGGCGACAAAGACAATTTTGAAGACATTGCTGAATCCATCATCATTGTAAGAAATCATTTAGACCTTTTGGCTAAACTGTTTCACACGTTTGACAATTCAAAATATTTTAAAGGCACAACCATTCAGCAATTAAATACTTTGAATTTCGCGGCCGAATTTGCACAACAATCCAAAGAATTCGAAACACGTTTTATGGGCTTAGTTAAACGATTAAAAGCAGCTTATGACATTTGTGCAGGTAGTGAACAATTAACGCAGTTAGAAAGAGATTACACTCATTTTTATTTAGCTGTACGTTCTCCATTGTTTTTTAATTGACCAAAGGCAATGCACCTGACACAGCACAGATGAACGCCAAAGTTCGGGAAATGATAAAAGAAGCATTGCAAAGTGAAGGAGTAGAAGAAATTTTCAAACTCGGCGACAAAGCAGAAACCGAACAAGATTTATTTGATGAAGATTATTTGGCGAAGATTGACAAAATCAAATTACCAAATACTAAAATCAAATTGCTTCAACAGTTATTGGCTAAAGTGATTGCAGAAATCAAAAAAGTAAATCGTGTAAAAGGAATTGACTTTACCAAAAAAATGCAAGCCTTGGTTGAACGCTACAATGACCGTGATGCAAACGACATTCTACGAAGCGAAGTGTATGAAGAAATGGCAGAGCAAATCACCAATTTAATTTTAGAAGTACACAAAGAATTTTCAGCGGGTGACGCTTTAGGAATTGACTTCGAAGAAAAGGCATTTTATGACATCTTGAAAGAATTGTGCGTGAAGTACGATTTCAATTACCCTGAACCAAAGCTAATTGAATTAGCCAAAGCGGTTAAAAATTTGGTTGAAGGACAAGCCAAATTCCCCGATTGGAACAAACGAGAGGACATAAAATCAGCTTTAAAAGTTGGACTTATTCTCTTGCTTGACGAATTTGGTTATTCACCAGTTGACAAGGACGAGGTGTTTATGTAGAAATTTTTGAGCAGGCAGAGAATTATAAGAAACATCAATCACAAGAATAGTTAAAGCATTTGATGGCACAATTAAAACTGCTTTCGTCGAGCCACTTTTGGGTAAAGACGAAAATATTTTATTCCGAGCTTTAAGACGCCTAGAAAAAGTATTTTTAAAAACAGCTTAAAATTTTGTAGTTGAAATTATTTTCCAAAAAGCTTAATTATAAAAATGCTTAAGCCGTAAAGGCCAATTAAAGCTAATCCAACCAAAATCATATTAAAAGGATCTGGCGTTGGAGTAATAATGGCTGCTAGTGCAAAAACTCCAAAACAAATAATTTGCCAATGCTTAGTTAATTGTGCCGAAGTAATAAGGTTTAATATAGCCAAAATAAAAATTAAAACTGGCAATTGAAAGCTTAAGCCCAGAATAAAACAAATGCTTAAAACAAATGAAATAAAATAATCTAAACTATAATGAGCTTCTACCAAACCAGCTTCTAAGCCAAAACCGAATAAAAAATTCAACATTGGTTTTAAAGCTAAAAAATAAGCAAAAGCAATTCCTAAACCAAATAAAAAAGGACTGCTAATAACAATAATATTTCCGGTATGTTTTTCGTGATTTTTTAAGCCTGGCCACATAAAGGCTTTTAGCTGGCTTAGCAAAAATGGATAAGCTAATAAAAATGCCACATAACTAGCGGTTTTTAAATGTACAAAAAACAGTTCCCCAGGCCTCAATTGAAAAAAAGTTGCCCCGTGTGGAGCTAGTTTTTCGAGCTGGAGAATTATAGCAGACGAAAAATAAAAAGCAGCTATTAAAGCACCTAAGCAAATAATTAAGCTAAATATTATTCTTTGTCTTAATTCGGTAAGATGGCTTTCTAAATTTTCTTGATTTTCAATCACTTATCAAATACGGTATTTGGATAAATTTATACTATACTCGAATTATCAATTAAATAAGAAAGTTTAAAATCAATAACTTTTTTAAATTCATTATATTGATTCAGTAATGACAAAGCCGATTCTTTTGAGTCTAAAATACTATCTGCATAATCTGCACAAATATCAAGTAATTCTTCTTCCAGCTCATCAAAACTTAAAAATGGATTTGGCTGATATTCCTTGAGTAATTCTTGTCTATATTTATGAATTTTAATTACTAAACCTTCACGCAGTTTTTGATTTTCAGTTAAACCTTTTATTTCACTATCTTTCTGAAATTTAAATTTATTAATGGAAATTATACGCTGCCCATTCTGGGCAATTATTCTAATTTTACGGCTATCTTTTGTATTTAAACTGTCTGACTCCGGTTCCGGGCTATCGTCGGAATTATCTTGGGAATCTAATTTTTCAACTGAATTTTGCTCAGATTCTTTTTTCTTAAATGGGATTATTAAGGCCATGTTTTTGCTTTAAAAGATTTTTTAGTTTTAAGGAGGCGAATTGAAATCCTAGCAATAAAGCCAAGATAAAGCTCGTTTTTCTTCTTTTCTTCCTTAACTACATCTTAACACAGTCTTACTAATTCAAATATTATAATTTTCTTCAAGATAAACAATTTGGTCATTTATTAAATTATATAGTTGGGCAACTGAATTATTAATATCAATTATGCGTTTATCTGACTCTTCGGAACCAGTTTCAATAGTAAATTTTAATTGATGATCGGAAATGGTTTGAATATCTGAAAGAGCTTTTTGATAACAATTTTTAACTTTCTCTGGCTCATCACTCTTTTCGTATAAAAGCCAATTTCCTTGGACTAATAAATATAAAGCTTCATAAATTTTACTTAATACTTCTTTTTGTTCTCCGGTAAATTCATAATTTCTCTGTAAAAGCGATAATTCCATTCTTTGTTTTTGAATTTGTTTTCTAAGGATTGACCAATTGCCCGCTTCAGAATCATCAGCTCTTTTAATTATTCTTTCTAAGTCAGTTAACATCTTTACAACTGGTAAATCTTCCCCTTTGGCAGGTAATAAAAAAGCCCACAAAAAATTGGCTAAAGCCAGAGCAATTAGAATAAAAACAATTGTGTAAGAAGATGAAGACATTAATTTATTTTCAGTTAGTTTTTTATTCCCAATACAATTATAAAAATTTTTTTAAGCAATTTGTCTTTAGAAAGGGCAAAATATTAATTGCTTACTCTTACGGATGACTTGCTGAAAAAATATGTTAAAAAAATTTACTCTATTTGCACTTTTTCCAATTATGCTATTAAGTGCTTGTACAGCGACAATGGTCAGCAAAGATACAGCTGGTCAAAAAGCTCAAAAATACGTTACTAAAAATATCTTAAAAGAAGGAATTCAATCTGAAGTACAAGATATTAAATTAGAAAACGGAGCTTATGCTGTTTCTTTGAAAATTAAACAAGGAGAAAAAGACCTTGAAAAAGTTAAAGTTTATGTGACTAAAGATGGTAAATATTTAGCTTTGGCACCCATTTTTGATATGGCCAAACCCATTGCTGCGCCTGCTGAAAAAGCCAAAGAAGCTTTAAAAGATATTCCTAAACAAGACAAACCCGAAGTTAAAATGTTTGTGATGGCTGGTTGCCCTTATGGACTTCAGGCTGAGCAAGTTTTTGCCCCGGTTATTAAAGCTTTAGGCGACAAAGTTGATTTTAGACCTCAATATATTATTTATCCTAATTATAATGGCGGTGGTCCTGAAAATTGCATGGATAAAAATAATAAATATTGTTCAATGCACGGTGCGGAAGAAGCTCGTGAAGGAGTCCGTCAAATTTGTATTTGGGAAAATAATAATGATAAGTGGTGGGATTATATTGCTAAATTCAATGAAAAATGCAGCGTTAGTACTCCTGAAGCAGCTAATTGTTCCAAAGGAATTTCTAAAGAATTAGGAATTGATCCAGCTAAAGTGGAAAGCTGCTTAAAAGATAAAGGCGAAGCTCTGCTGGCAAAAGAAGTTGAAACCTCAACCAAATTCAAAGCCGAAGGTTCTCCAACTATTATAATTAATGGCACAAATTATGAAGGAAATCGTTCTCCTAATGATGTATTAGCGGCTATTTGTTCTGGGTTTAAAAAACAGCCTGAAGAATGCAAAACCAAATTAGCTAATGGAGAAGCTGCTCCTGCTGCTAAAGGTGGTTGTGGAAGATAAAAAATAAAAGATAAAAAATTTTTCCCTCGCTAAATTTGTTTAATTACATTCTTTGGCGGGGGATTTTTATTTTAAAAACTAAAACTTGTAAAAAGTAATATGTAATGAAATAATGTATATATAACAAAATAATCTTTATAATCTTTTAGTAGTTTCTTTCATTTAATACAAATAATTTAAAATCCAATTTTAATATGGTCAAATGCAAGTCTTAAGCCAAATTAACAGTATTCCTAAAACGACGGTTAATAGTTTTAATTACTCCAGGAATAGTAATGCTGTTCAGCCAGTTTTAAAAAATAATAAAAACTCAAATTTACCTGCTGATACAAATTCAGGCTCAGATAATAATGATTTTTGGCAAAACTTAAAACAAATTTTTGTACAAGGTATTTTAGAAAAAGCTTTATTATCTTATACCTTTTGGGAAATGACTCATGGAAAGATTAAGCTTCCTAAAGCTGTCTTAATTCCTCTTTCGGCTTTAGCTGGTATTGGGATAGGAAGTTTATTTATTAAGCTTGAGCATTTTATTGACAAAACAGTTTGCAAGCTTTTAAATTCACCGGACGAAGACGATGATTCCAAAAATGATAATAAATGTAAGCACCAGATTTTTCCGTGGAGTCCGAGTGCTTTTTTAGCCAAAAGTATTTCTTTATTTTTAATTTTGAGTTTGATAATTGGCAAAAAAATATTTTTAATTAGTCAATTTAAAGCGGATAATGATTTTGCTACTTATATTAGTAAAGCTACTTCTTATCTTGCCATTGCCGCAAAGCTGCCGGAAAATAAAATAAAAGAATTAAATGAAATGTCTAAAAATAAAGAAATATCTTTAGCTGACCATCTTGATAATCAGGCTAATTTTGCTCTAGAAAATTTTAATAATCCATTTGCCAAAGTAGTAGCTTTAAAGACAAAATATATAGCGGGAATTCCGAGTTTTACAACGGCTCAAAGAAATATTTATGGAGAAGTAAAACTTGGGAATGTCGCCAGAGATGCTGGGCTAAAAATGTTATTTCTATTACCAATTGGTTTGGCTTTTAAGGCTTTCACGGATATTATTCATCAAGAGCAAGCTTCTCAGACTGATGACTAAGACTGGAAAAATAAACATTC
>JAAFJH010000034.1:0-2608 GCA_013298875.1 Synechococcales cyanobacterium bin2.concoct.b11b12b14.033 | reverse complement strand
ATTCAATTCATTCAGAATAATTTCAAATTTTTTATTTTGATCTACTTTTTTGTATAAAGAATATTAGCCAACTGATAAAAGATATAAAGCCTAATACTATAAAAACGTTAGAATTTATACTAATGGCTAATGGAATATTTTTATAATAAAAACTAATAAATATACTCGCCAAAATTGCTAAAGATCCCGTTCCAATCAATATCTGAAAGAATAGTTTAAGGTTTTTATGAATACTTTCTTTTAAGCTAAAATTATAAGTAATAAATAAAATAATATAATTAATAATCAATAAACCTGCCATCTTCTCTGAGCGAGCCATAAAACAAGTAAACAAAATTAAACCAAAAATTAAACTGGCTCCTAATAAATTTTTATTACTTTTAATTTGCTCATCTGAAAAAGCCAAACGGTATTTCCCACGAAATAAAAAATAAAATTCCATTAATTTACCTAGCAAAGCTATTGTAATTAGCAAAAGTAAAAATAATCGGCTTAAAGTGAAAAGCCCCACCAACACAATTGATGGAAGAAGTTTAGGTATTAAAATACTAATTATCATCAAACCAATAATTAAACCAAATATAATATTTAAAAACTTTTTTTGTGCCAGATATTTAAAAAAATTAGACATTTGCGATAGTAAAAAAGACAAACTTCCATAAAGCCAATTTTTATGTTTAAAAGCTTCTAATAAGCCTTCTCGGGCTGACTGTGAATTTGGATTGATTCTTAAAGCCTGTTCAAATTTTTCAATGGCTTGTTTAGCTTTATTTTGTTTAAGTAATAAATGCCCAAAACTTATTAAAGAAAATTCTCCTTCCGGATTCTCTTTCAGAGCTAAAGCCAAAGCATATTCTGCACTTTTATAATCACCTTTATGTATTAAAGCAATCGCCTTATAATTCAAAGCCTGAAAATTTTCCGGATTCAAACTCAAAGCATATTCAGAAGCTTCTAGAGATTTATCAATTTGATTTTGGGCTAGATAAATAGAAGCTAAAACATGAAAATGTACTTCCCCAAAAGGATTTATTTGTATAGCTTGTAAAATGATTTCTTTGGCTTTAATTAATTGTTTTTTCTCAAGATGAGCGGAAGCTAAAACAAAATAAACATAGTCATCATCCGGAGCCATTTCGACGGCTTTTTGGGCTTGTATTAAAGCTTCATCTTGTTTATCCAAAGCCGAAAGTGCCAATGATAAATAAGCATACAATAAATGATTATCTGGATTTTGGCTTAATTCAAGCTGAATTTCATTAATGGCTAATTCATAACGTTTAGTTTCAAATAATAAAAAGCGTATTTTTTGTAAAGCGGCTTCAGATGACATAATGAATAATTATAATTCTTATATTTTACCGTTTAGTGTAATTTTATATTCTGATTTAAACAAAAAAGAATTTTAGATGAATATTAATATATTCTTAATGTAAGAACTAATTGCTTGGCCTGCTTTAAGATCAATACAAAGTTTATAAAATTAAAATATAAAACAGAATGAAAGTGAATCATTACCCGAGAGTAAAAACTTTTTTAACTTCAACAAAAACAAACCTAGCTTCTAATAATAAAGCAAGACCCAATCATTTAAGTGTTGCTTCTAAAGAACAGAGAGGTGGAAAGTTTTTTGCGGAGGTAAGCAGAGCTGTGAGAAATTGGGCAGGAAATGGCCTAAATCCTCCAAAACCTCTACCTCAAGCTGATTTCCCAAGCGAAGCAAAGGAAGAAATTGCTAGATTAAAAGAACAGATCAATAAATTGGAAGAAGCACGAGCCTTGGGTAGAGTTCCATCTCCGGTAGACTTTTTAGAATATATTAAATTACAAGAAGAACTTGCAGTTTCCCAATCGGATCTTATTGAATTAATAAAACAACTTCAAGCCTCACCAGAAGAAGCAACTAGGAACTTTGCAGGATTACAAAAACAATTTTCAGAATTAGGAAGGGCTTATGCAAATATCCAGAAACTTTATGCATTTTCCCAAGAAAAACTTGCCGAATACCAAGAAACAGTAATAGCAGAAAAAGGCCGAAGATTTGGTGTGGAAGACAGACTAGCAGAATTATTATTTCAAGTAAATCAACAAGGACATCTGTCTGAAAGATCGGCAGAAGTTTCATTAAATGCCATACATTTTGCTAGAGACATGAAAATGTTTGTGGAAGCTGTTTTAGATCGCCAAGATATTTCTCCAGAATTAAGAGAAGCTTTTCAACAATTGGAAGCAACTGTCCAGAACTACGATACAAAAATCCTTAATCTTCACTCAGATATTGGAATTGATGATAATGGGAATGGAGGAACTTTAGAAGATTTTAGTCAAAATTAATCAGTCGCTAATTCATAACGTCTAGTTTCAAATAATAAAAATCGTATTTTTTGTAAAGCTGATTCAGATGACATATTTAATTTAATAAATTTGCAAACTATCGCCTTTGATGAGCATATTTTCTCCAGTTTTTTATTGGAATAGTTTTTTGTAATTGGGGATTTTTTTATTCTTTAACGTGAGTTCGACAGATAAAAATACACAGAAACATCTCTGGGAGAAGATATGTAAGTTTTTTCTGTAAGTCAATTCCAAGTCTTTTTAGGCCCCTCCT
>JAAFJH010000033.1 GCA_013298875.1 Synechococcales cyanobacterium bin2.concoct.b11b12b14.033 | reverse complement strand
TCCTATTTATGCTTTTATTATGTTAATCTTTTCGGCTAAATACCCTATCTTTGCCAGCTTTACCCTGTAAATTTGATTTGAAATTAGACAAAGCCTGATGGATGAGAATATTAGATTTCATTAAGGTGAGTTCGAACTATAAAAAGGTTAAAAAGAAGGAATGGGAGGGAAATTTAAAAACCCGCAAGCCCGGCAGATAATGAATGAATTTGGCTGGTTTCAAACTGTCCAAAAGATTTGCCGCATTTTACTTATTTGGGTTATTCATTCACCGAAAAAAACTTATAGGATTAAAGAAAAAAATTCAGACTGGTTTTACTTTTTGGATACCAAATTTATAGGGCTAATTGCTGTTAAACTTTTAATAAATTGTATTATATAATCAAAACCTAAAGCCTTACTGTGTCCTTCCTCACACATACCCGTAGGACACCATTGATATACTATATTCTTGCCCTTTGAATTGTCTTCCACTAAGATTACATATTGACCACTCGATTTTTTAAAAGCCTGAACAGCATAAGGCATATCTATCCATCCAAGTTCACCCATATTGGTAGGTGCAGCAATGAAACCGACGGTTGATAAATTTGATGAATTGTAGACGTATAATTTGCCTCTGTCACGCGATCCGCCAACAAAAATATAACCACCCACCACTGACATAGCTTTAGGATAAAAACCATCTATATCTTTAGTCAATACTACCGTATTGCTGGCCTTACGGTTGTCGATACTCCAATTAGGATAACGAGCAATAGTGCTACCTATTAATCCCCAATCATTACCTGTGTTTTCATTACTTTTAGTCCATCCTCCAATGTACATCACATCAGTATCTACATCATATTCTAAACGTTCTATTCCTAGTATAGGTGAAGGCAGCGTGGTAGTTACATCTATTGCGGCACCGAAAACAGGATTTGATCCCGAAAAACCAGTTAAAGGGATTTTTTTAATTCTGCCTTCTGATTCATACCAAATGTTTCCATTTTTATCAGGAAGTGCTGACCAGCCAAGTCCAAATATAGCTTGAGTATGAACAGCTATTTCTCCGTCAAATCTATAAACATCAAAACCATCTCCGTACATGCCTGTTTGAAACATAATAAGATGGCCATTCACCCTACGCATAAGGGCTGTAGTAATTTCTGTTCCTGTAACAATATTTCTAGGATCTTTGGGATTATTTATGCGGTCACAAGTCATAGATGTAAGTGACCATTGCTGAGTGCTGTAATTAAACTTGAGGTGTTCATTGACAGTGTAAATATCATTGCCATCAGAAGCAGGATCAACGCTTGCGATATCGCTGAACATCGTACCTAAAACCTCCCATTGTTTAACTCCTGCTGAATTGAATTTTTTTAAGGAGACACAATTTTCATTCAATGCAGTATAGATATTACCCTTGACATCAGTTCCACAACCAGAAATATTCCCAAAACGCAAATCTCCTACCATACCTTTAGTTCCTGCACTAATTCCACCACGGTCTCCAAAAGTACCAACTTGGATACCTGATGTATTAAACTTAATAACCTGCCTACGAGACCCATTATCAGGAACAAGCAACAAATTATTGAAAGCATCATAGTTAACTGCAGAAGGTTGCCAGCCGCTTTGTGCCGCTATTTTTACTCCAGTATTAACCCCTGCACCCGAATATTTAAGAACTTCATTATTGGTTGTTAATACCCAAATATTACCACCACTATCTACCGCTAGATCATAACCACCAGTAACTACAAATGATAAAGAGACAGAAGCAAGGTTGGATACACTGCGTTTTTGTACCAGACCTTTAGGTGTAATCATATATAAGAAATTACCAGAACAAGTCATACCCTCGGCAATCCCTGTATCGGTAGCGTCTATATAGGAATAACTATTCGCCCGATTGTAACGCTGAGTATGCCCCTCACAGTTATTTACATATAAATAAGTATTATCAACGGCTGTTGCTCTTGTAGCCGTTCCATAACCCCAGCATTTGTGACCGCCAGCTCCATTAAATTGTTTAAGGTAGGCAATCGGTTGTCCATCCTTAAAAACGCCTACGCACCGGCCAGCTTCATCCCATTCACTGGCTGTAATCATGGTGCCATCAGAGGCAACATCCAATTCTACGGCATAATTTTGCACCCATTTATTATTGCCACCATTAAAGGTATTGCCAATATAACCATTGATTACATTAGTAATTTGAGCTTGCACGGGAAAATAACCACACAGTAAAAAAAGGAAAGTGGGAAGAAATCTTTGACACTTAAACCATTTTGAAGTAAAGTTTGCACATTTTTTCATATTTTCATAGTTTTTTGGTTAATTGCTATTATCTCTGCAAACAATTTTAAATAAATCATATCGAAAACGTTTCCATAGGTAACTGTATAATTAATAAAATGAATGAAGTTATGAGAAAACGAAGCTTTACTTTTTGGATACCAAATTTATAATGGATAAAGTGAAACAAATTATTTTTTTGGCTTTAGGTATTTTCTCAGCCAGCCTAGGAATTAAAGGCTTTCTGCTACCGAATCACTTTATTGATGGTGGAATTACCGGTATTTCAATGCTTTTGTCTAATGTTTTTAATATAAAGCTTTCGTTTTTAATTGTTTTAATAAATGCTCCGTTTTTGTATTTGGGCTATAAAAGCATTGGCAAAAAGTTTGCTTTAATTAGCTCAATTTCAATTTTAATTTTATCAGTTTGCCTTTTATTGGTTGAATACCCAATTGTTACGCAAGACAAATTATTAGCTTCCGTTTTTGGAGGTTTCTTTTTAGGAGCTGGCATTGGCTTATCCATTCGGGCAAATTCAGTTTTAGATGGCACCGAAATATTAGCTTTAATTCTCAGCCGTAAAACACCCGCTACGGTCGGAGATCTTATTTTAATTTTAAATTTAGTGATTTTTTTAGCTAGTATTTTTGCTCTGGGTATTGAGTCAGCTTTATATTCAATACTGACTTATTTTTCCGCTTCTAAAACTATTGATTTTATTTTGCACGGCATTGAAGAATTTACCGGGATTATAATTATTTCTAATAAATTTGCCGAAATAAGACAAGCTATTTTTGAGCAAACTGAAAGAGGAGTTACAGTTTACAAAGGCGAAGGTGGCTTTTCGAACGAGGATAAAAATATTTTATTTTGTGTTATTACTCGCCTGGAAATTTCTAAAATAAAATCTATTATCGAAGAGATTGATAATAATGCTTTTTACTTTACTCATTCAATCAGTGAAGTACGGGGAGGAATGGTTAAAGCTGATTCTTTAAGTAAGCTAAAGTAATAATATTTAATTCTTTTTCAAATCACTTATATAACGAACTCTTTCATGGTTTTTATTTTTCCAACTTTCATAAAAAGACTCAGCAATTAAATCCAAATCTTTTTGCTTGAGGTTTGATTCATTTAGCTGATTATCTTGAACTCTTGAGTTAATAAGGTTGGTAATAGTTTCTTTCACTAGTATTTTGTCAGTAGTTTTTAAGCTTCTAATGGTGGCTTCTACGGTGTCAGCTAACATGGCTATTCCTGTTTCTTTCGATTGAGGCTTAGGGCCTGGATACCGGAAAGCATTATCACTTTTTAAATCGGGGTTTTGCTGACAAGCCTTTAAATAAAAATGGCCGGCTCGGGAATTACCTTGATGAGCCGGAATAAAAGCTTGAATTGTGTCAGGCAAACCGTATTTTTGGGCTATTTCTAATCCTTTTGGGACATGATTAATAATTGCTTTAGCACTTTGTTCTGGGGTCATAGTTTCATGCGGATTAGCTCCCCCAAATTGGTTTTCAATAAATATTTGAGGATTATATAATTTGCCAATATCATGATATAAAATCCCAACTCTTACTAATTCATCGTCAGCATCAATTTTCAAGGCGGCATTTTGTGCTAAATCTGCTACTACCAAAGTATGTTCATAAGTTCCAGGAGCTTCCTCGTGTAAACGCTTTAAAAGAGGTTGGTTTGGATCAGACAATTCAAGCAATCTAAAACGAGTAATTACCGCAAAAAATGATTCTAAATAAGGCATAATGCTCGACACTAAAAGACCAGTTATTAAACCATCAAAGCCTTGCAGAAAAAACTCGCGCGTCGAAAAACTATCAAAATATAAACTTCCTGAATTAGAACTTAATAATTTTAAAAAAGCAAAACTTCCCATCTGAGAAAGAGCTAACCAAATACCTGCATAAGCTAAATCAGCCCGGTTATTAGCTTTTTCGCCTAAAACAGTGCTTACAATAACTCCAACGAATGAAGGAATTAAAGCAATTATGCTTATGTTTAAAGCTTGCATACACAAAATCCCAAATAAAGTACCCGCCACAAAGCCAATCGAAGGCTTGAAAAATAAACCCACTGTCATGGCAATAGCCGCTAAAGGTATTAAAGCTGGCTGTTTATAAGCTGTAAAACCAATAAAAGCTGATGCTCCAATCATTAAAAAGCCTAATAAAAGCATTTGTCTAAAACTTAATGTGTATTTTTCAACTTGAATAAAAAGGCAAAGACCTAAGGCCAATAATAAGCTGCTCCAGAGAGCTTTTCGGAAAATATTAAAATTTAATTTTCTTTCATTTAACTTTAATTCTTCCAGCATTTCTAATTTGCTTTCGGTTAAAATTTCACCCTTTTCAATAATCACTGAGCCCACTTTGACTATTTTCCAGAGCGGTTTGATCTCTAATAAGGCTTTTTGCTCAGTTTCAGTCAAGCTGTCAAATTGTAATTTCAAATTTGGTTTAAGGCTCAATTGCAAAATCTTTTCGATTAATTTCAGCTGCTCATCGGATAATTCAATACTTTCTTTTGGCAAAATAACATTAATAGTTTCTTGGTCTAAATAACCTAAATAACCCAAATTCAAAAGTTTTTTAGCTAAAGGAATTAAAATAGGCTTTACTTCTAGCCAGCTTTCTGCCGAAGAAATATAAACTTTGTTTTCATAAATATATAATTTTTCTTCTTTGCTTAAATTAGATAATTTATTTTTTAAATCACGTAAAAGAATTTTGATTTTATTTACACTTGATTTTTTACTTCTAAGCTCTTCGGCAAAACTTTTTATATCTTGCTCAGGCAGATTTTGAGTCAAATTTTGGAAATTATTACCCCCAATAATATAGTCAATATCTTCTTCAGGTAAAAGAATTGAAATAAAAATGGAGTCACGCGACAAATAACCTTTTTGCTGAGCTTTTAATAAATCTTCTAGTGCATTCACCAAATAGTTAATATTCTGCAAAGAAATCTCATTGACTGAATTATCACGCAGTATTTTAGGTTTATTAAAAAAGTCTTCAACAATATTCCTTTTTAATAATTCTTTGTCTCGGTCAGTAGCTTGAATATCAGAAATTTTTTCTTCTTTAGTAGCGATAATTTGAATTGGACTTTCTTCGCCCGCTTTAAATTGAGGAGGAAATAATTTTTGATACCACAAGAAAAACGAACAAGCTGAACTAACGAGAATAATTAAAAGAATTACTCTTAAAAACTTATAACTTTCAATTAAACGGGAATTCATAAAACTATTATTTTAAAGCTCTGGTAAGAGCAGCCTCAAGGGTTTTAATTTTTTCCTCTAACTGCTTTTTCTCGTCTTTTGCAATTTCAGCGGCTAATTTCTTGGGATCTATTAAGTCTGGGTTTTGGTTTTGCTTAAATTTGCTACCAAATAAAAATGTACCCAAAAAGCCACCCAAACCTAAAAATGAAATATTTTGCAAAAAGTCTATTAAATTTGAATAAGTTTGTCCAAATAAAAAATCCTGAGCCAAAAAAGCCAAAGTTATTAAAGAAGTTAATATTAAAGTGAATTTAGGGGTTTTCATAATTTTGTTAATAATTTTAGCTTGCGAATAAACTTTTAAGGGCAAATAATTTCGAAGGCAGTATATGGCACTGGGCAAGGAACAATTCGTCTTCCCGCTGTAGAATGAACTAAGCTCATTGGCAAAGTTTGTCCGAAACGAGTTAAGCCAGCTGCAATCGGTGTGTTATTATGATCTGCTGCGATGGCTGCCGTTTCATCCTGAGTCAAAGTACCATCTTTACTTTCAAATTTTCCGCTAACATTGGCACCCGGATAATAATCAGTACCAACTTTATTGTTTCCAATATATTTGTCTTCGGCAATCATTTCGGTTTTGGTATAAGTTACACTGGCTTGGCAACAGCATAATGAATTTATATCTCCGCTATCATTAACTGAGTGACATTGGCAAGTTCCATTATCTGAACTACCATTACAACACAAATTATTTCTTTCGGATAAAGCCTCTTGACAAGCACTAACAGACTTATCTGAAAATTTATAATAACTTCTTCGTATATCGCAAAAATTAGGGGCACATAATTCATTTAAAAGCGGATTTCCAGCATTATTATAGGCTCTGGCAGGCAAAACAGCTGAATAAGAAATTACTTTGCTATAAGGGTTATTTAATAGCGAAGCATAATTATCGTGGCTGTCTAAATAGTTTTCATCATTTTCATCAGACAAAATTTTATTACTTAAGCTACCAGTACGGTCAAATAACATTAAAATTTCCGATATCCAAGCTTTTTTGGAATAGTTTTTCTGATTATAAAAGTTAGGATTAGCAATTCTTTTGGCTGTCCAGCGAGCAATATTCATCTCATGGCAAATTTCTCCGTCGGCACAATTTAAAACAACTGTCGCACCATTAATTTGATCTTTTTGTTTATCGTATAAAGCTCTCACCATCCAAAAACTCGGCTCTGAATTGAATTTTCTTTTTGCTAAATCAATTGTCCAAAATAATTCAGTGTATTTTTCATTATCTTGGGCTTTTTCTAAATCAAAATTAATTTTCTCCAAATTCATGGCAAATGGCTTTGGATTATAATTTCCAGCCATTTCAAAACTTTCTTTTGGGTTTAATTGAAAATAACCAGTATAAAAAGTATCTTTCAGCTTCAAATCATGATTTCCATATTTATATTGTCTTTCTAGCTTTAAGGTTTTTTTCTTCAATTCCTCTTGATAAGCCTTTGTATAAAATCTTTCCGGATTAAAAATTTTGGAATTTTCGACCGAAACTTTATATTGCCAAATTCCTTGATAAGAAGATTTTGTTTTTTCAGCTCGCTCATAAAATGAACCCAAAGCCAAAACTATAATTCCTAAAAAAGTAAAAGCCGGAATTAATATTTTATTTTGCCAATTATTCGTTTTCATCTTTTAAGAACCTTTCTTTTTGTTAATAATTTGTGCTTGCCTAATTTTTAAGAGGCTTTGGCATTTTTGATTTTCAGAGCCTTGCAAATTAATATCCCAAGTAAAACCTTTCTTAATAATACCTTTTTTATCTTTTAATTTATAGCCTTTCGCTGAGTAAGAGCTGGCAAAAGCCGAACCATCTTTGACAAATAATTTTTTCTTTACTCTCTGAGCCAAATATAAACCAGCATCTAATTCGATAATTCCTAAATCAGTAGCTTTTTTCAGCTCGGCAGCTTGGCTATGTCCATCTTCATTCAAATCAAACCAAATTAATAAATTTTCTAATTCAGCACCATTCAGCAATCCATCTTTATTCTCATCAATTGTAAAGTGCAAAGCCGCATAACCACTGGCATAAAAACGATCTTTAGTTATATTTCCGAATAATTCAGTCCCATTATCAATAATTCCATTTTTATTAAAATCATAAGCAATAAAACCCTGATTCATAGACCCTTTTAACCAAGCATAAGAATTATTGGCATAATTAGGATTTAAAGAAAAACAAGCTTTCTGAGAGCTTATAGTTGGCTCTTCGGAATTAAAGAGAATAATTAAAGGAGTCGGACTGCAAAAAACGCAACTACGAGCAGAAGTCGTGGCTGTGACCTTTTTGCGAGTGCTAGACGTTACTGAGCCATTTGTATTGTAATCTCTCTCTTCGACTTTTGTATTATTACTCTTGCATTGCCAACTATTACCTGGACATTGAGTAGTTTTGGCCGTTATATCCGTCCCACTGCAATATGAATTTGGGGGAGGTTGCATGGCAGGAGCTACCGCTAAATCACTACCAGGCATACCGGCTGGCCCACCAGGGTTTTCGCCACCAATAGGATAATTTTCATCAGCTTTTAAACAATTACCTTCTATTTCAGGTGGTTTACCTGGGCAATAGCGAGAATTCAGATTACCACCACCACATTCACGCATGCCAGCCGCACAGCTCATCGCTGGTAAATTTAATTGAACCTGAGGTGCTAATTCATCTCCGCATGGCAAATCAGCAGATTCAACGTCAGGAGCACAACATTCCCCAGCATGGATTTTCCAAAGCCTGACAGAAGCAGTTGAGCAATGAGGAAAGCCGCCCGCTTTATACAAATGCTGAGAAGTATGATCGGTGGCCTGAAAATTTGGAACTCCTTTATAAGTCCATTTGTTTACCTTTTGCTCAGAGCCAATAGTACATTTTTTGCCGGTTCTAGTATTTCCATCTAAAATTCCCCGTGCCGAACAGTAACCATCAAGTATGCCTTCTTTCATGGCATCTAAACAACAATGTTTTTCATTGCAATCTCTCCGGTAGCGGCATTCTATTTGTATTTTTTGGGGCTGTACATTGAAAAATGGTGTATTTGTCCAAATTTGTACTAAATGTGCGCTTTTCACTTCCGGCGGATTACCTTTAGTTTGGGGCCAAACATTGCCTTCATTGCGGCAAGTCCCATACATTCCGCATTTTGGGCTACCTGGATTACAAATATCACAAACGGCATGATAAGGAATTATATTATCTAATGGACTAGTTAAATTAGTGGTGCTGCCCAAAATGCTGGCACTACTTAAATCAGAACCGATTGACTTGCCATTAAAAGGAAAAACACTAGCACTATTGGAAGAGGCGTGTTCTTGAGCAGCTGTTCTTGGACCTCCCTTATATGGACCTAGCCAGGGCTCAACTTGTGCAGAGTCGGTACGGCAAACAATTCTGGTATTTGCACTTTCTTCCGAATCTTGCCGGATTATACAAGGACCTAAAGCACCATTTAAATTAGTAATATCTCCAACTACCTTATCCATTGGTACAGCCCCCGAATTACAAGCGGGTTTGAATAAAACGTAATTATCAGTTTGTCCTAAAAAGTCACCACTAGCTGAATCAGCATTCCGACCACCAGTTCTTAATACTCTTCCAAAAGCGTCATTTCCCATCGAAGCGTACCTGGCACCAACTAAAATTAAAGGATCAATATCTCCACAATTCAGCAAGCGAGCAACTCCATTAGCTGACCCAGTTTTATTCATTTCGTCGACCGCATAATTGCTGGCTTTACTACCAATTTTAGTAGAATTAGCATTTGGTCTACTACCAGAAGCATTAAAATCTCGGCAAACACCATTACCAGCAACTAATTGATTTTGATTACCTCCACCGGAGACTTCACAATCATCTTGGGTACACCAAACAAGCGGACGAGGTCCTGAAGATAGAAGAGATTTATTTAAATTCAAAGCATCAGTTGTACCATTAGCCGAAGCTGGAGCCGAACCACGCCCTTCAAGCCAACCTGTTAAGGTAAAAGAACTATTATTATCACCCGAAAACTTATGAAAACCTTTTAAAAATACTGGCCAACACCCACTACAGTGAACAACCGTATGAAAAACAATTTGATTAGTGGAGGGATTTCTTAATGCATAACATCCACCAAAGCTTCGGTTTCCAGGACCGCCGGGTGGTGAACCTCCCCAAAAAGCATCTGGTCTTCTAGCACCTAATTGTATTAATCGGGTTCTTAAATTCCCTTCTTCCGGTATTTCATCAAAATTACTTAAAGGCCCCGTTTTATTATTATTAACCACCGCATCAATATAATCAGCTCTGACACGGGCAGAATAACCCGGAAAAACTCCCCCAACACTTTGAACGGCTTCTTGACATCGAGTGGCTGGCCCATTAGCCGTTAAGGGGAATTTGGTATTATTGGCGGCTAAAATAGCAATTTGCTGAGCCGCAGTATTTAGAGACGATTGTAAAAAGAAAAGCATTACCAGTTCAATAACTACCAGAAAAATTATCGTATAAACAAAAAGTAAAATTGGAACTTGTACGGGTACATCCCCTCTCAGACTTCGAGTAGAAAAACTTTTAGCGAACATAATTTATTAATTTAAATTCAATTTTGATTGACGAGTGAATAAAATATGAAAATAATAATAGCAATTTAGTTTTTATTTTATCGAGATTTCCAAACTAGACTAAGGTTGATTTAATCGGCTCAAGTATTAATTTTCACTTGAATATAGAAACTCCTTCGAGGAAAATTTGCACTAGGCGAGCTTGTAAAAGAGGAGCAATTAAGATAACAATTAAAAGACCAACCACTGGTTTTAAAGCAAAGCTTAAACTTGACGGGTTAATTTGCGGAGCTGACCGATTCATGACATTTAAAACAATATCCATAAATAAAATAATTAGTAAAACTGGTGAAGCCCCCACAATTCCCAAAACAAAAATTTTACCTGTCAATTCAATGACTTGGGGCATATTTACCTCAAAGGCCGCAAAATTCCAAGCATAAAGCGGAAAAATTTCAAAACTTTTAATTAAAGTAATAATAGTGGCTTCCATGGCTCCACAGTATAAAAATATTACAATACCTAAAGTCCTTAAAAAAGCACTAAAAGAAGGAACTCCTCCACTTGATTTGGGATCGTTGAATAATTGACTGGCCGCATTTAAACCCAATTGATTATCCATAATATCTCCCGCAGCGGAGACAATATCCAAAACCAAACGTGTTAAATAAGCAATAAATGCTCCAACTAATAAGTTCATCAGTAAACTAACAAAATAATTATAATCAGCTTTAGAGTTGGGGAGAGCAGGAATTAAGCAGCTAATAATTAGCGTTAAAGTAAGGGTTATGGCATAACGGACTTGTGAATTAATAACATTTTGGGAAAAGACTGGTCCAAAGCCTGTAAAACCTAGAACTCGGACAAATACCAACATAAAAGAACCGAGCCAAGTTTCAAATATAAAATTTAAGCCTTCAGACTCCATAAATAAAATAATCTATAAGCTAATTGGCTGGCAAGAAACTTCTTTTAATAATCTATTAAAGTCTTCTTTTCTTACCAAATCTACTCCCGGAGTTAAAGCAGTACCAGCTCCAGCAGCGGCAGCCATAATACCACACTCATCAATTGGTTTTCCTTGCTCTAGGCCTAGTAAAAATGCAGCCATGGCTGAATCTCCGCTACCAATCGTGCTATTAACTTCTATTTTGGGCGGAATAATTTTATAAGCTTTTTCTTTATCAAATACAATTAAACCGGCTGCTCCCATCGAAACAATAATAATTTCAATTCCATCTTCAATAAAAACTTTGCCCGCTTCCAAAATTTCTTGATCAGTTTCAACTTTTTTGCCAATTAAACGAGCAAACTCATAAATATTAGGCTTAATTAAATTTGGCTTAGCTTTTACTCCTAAGCTTAACGGCTCATTATCAGCATCCAGAGCTACCTTTACGCCATTGCTTTTTAAGGTATGAATTAATTGAGCGTAAATATTAATATTAATACTATTTGGAATTGAGCCGGCAATAAGCACAAAAGAAGGCCTTGAAGCTAAATTGGTAATTTTATTGAATAAGGTCGCCAAATCATAAGGCGTAATTTCGGGACCTTTGGAATTAAATGCAATATGTTCTTTCGATTTTTGCGTAAAAATAATTACATTGGAGCGGGTTTCATTGGCAATTTTGACAAAATCACAAGTAACACCTTCATTGATTAAAAGCCCTTCCAGGTGAAGGCCAGTAAATGATCCTAAAAAACCAGTTGCAGTGGTATCCCCGCCTAAAGTCCTAACTACCCGGGAAGCGTCAATGCCTTTTCCGCCAGCATAATGTTTTTCAGCTTTAATTCTGATTGAATCGTCAGGTTTTATTTCATCAACCCAAATTACTCTGTCCAGAGAAGGATTTAAAGTAACTGTATAAATCATAATATTATTGAATTTAGCTCTAAGCCATTAATATTAA
Organism: Synechococcales cyanobacterium bin2.concoct.b11b12b14.033; assembly: GCA_013298875.1. Lineage (GTDB taxonomy): Bacteria > Cyanobacteriota > Vampirovibrionia > Caenarcaniphilales > Caenarcanaceae > JAAFJH01. The sequence continues at coordinate 8,093 of JAAFJH010000033.1, read as the reverse complement.
CAATATTCTAATACGCGACAAAAGTAATTAAATAGAATTAATGAAAGACTTGAACTAAAATTAAAGAATTTATCCACGAAAAAATTAGTTAAATCCCTAAATATCTTGAATAAATTATTCAGCTGAAAAACTTTGGGTAGTACAAGGGTATATAAAACTCAGTCTATAGGGGATATATTTATCTTCTTTTCAATCAGTGAATTAGCCAGAGGGCAATATAAAAAATGAAGAGCTTAGTTATATTAGAAAATTTTGATTTACAAAATAATATTGTTAGTTCATTAATGTCAGCTGGGGTTGATCCTCAAAATTTAATACCTTGTCCTTATAAGGATTCAGGTTTGTTTTTGAAAGATTTAAGTATTAGCCTGATTATTGTAGAAATTTCACCCGTTAATCCAAATGCTTCCTTTCAAATTATTGACTATGCACGTTCTTCAAATGAATTAGCTAAAATAATCGCTATTATTCATGAAAAAGAATCAGAACTTTTAATTCAATTGGTCAAACGTGGCGTCTCTGACTTATTATCTTTACCTTTAAATCAAGATGAATTAATTGGAATTGTCAAAAAATTAGGAGTTGGTGGAGTTGGGGTTTCTAAGTCTAAATCTTCGCATAGTGGGCCAAAAGGGCGAGTTGTTTTAATTTCTAGCTATAAAGGTGGCACGGGAGTTAGTACAATTGCGGCTAATTTGGGTTTTGGGCTTTCTGATCACCCTTCCATTCAGAAAAAAACTTTGCTTTTAGATTTAGCTAATCAGTCAAATCACTGTTCTATGTTGCTGGACGCCGATACAACTTTTACTATTAATCAAATTTGCAAGTCGGTTAATAAAATGGAAAGTTCATATATATTCAGTAGTTGTGCTTTTATAAATCCTAATTTGGCCATTATCGGGACAGATCCAGGAACCGAAGGTTTGGAAAAACTTGAATTTGAGCCTTTATCCCGTGCAATTGAATTATTTACCGAATGTTTTGATTATACAATTATCGATTTGGCCACCCATTCATTTGATGAAAGACTTTTAGCTTGCCTAGACAAAGCTGACCAAATTCTATTAACTACCACCATTGATATAACTTCAATCCGGGACACTAGATTGTATTTGAAAATGATTAAAGAAATGGGCATTGATAATGCAAAAATCCGAATTCTGGTTAACCGCTATGATTGCCAGTCAGGTATGTTTAAAACTAAAGATTTGGAGCAGGCTTTACAGAATCCAATTTCTTTTTATGTACCAAATGATTATGTTGCCTGCAGTAATGCGGCTCAAGCTGGTGAGGCCATTTCTGAGCATAGTCCAAAATCAATGATAGCGGAAGCTTTAACTGAAGTGGCAATTGGAATTGATAGCGGAGCTTTATTTGTACCGCCTAAAACCGAAGCTAAGAAAAAAGGTGGTCTCAGTGGCATTTTAGCTGGCTTGAGAAAGTAAAATTTAATGATGGAAAATAGTTTATTTGTTAAACTTTGTTTTGGCTTTATCTATTCAACTGCCATCTTTTATGCTAATTGTCCAGTAATCTTATTTGTAATAGGTCTCACTTGGATTATTCAATTTTATGTCATTCAGCAAGAGCGAGAATATTACGAGAAATAGATGAACAAGAAAGAGTTATGAGCTTGACTTCTAAGGAAAGGACTCAAGAAATTGAGGAGTATAATAGAAAATTAATTAACCCTTTGGTAGCTGGCTTAAAAAATGCAGATGGTAGTCCAATGGAAGTCATAAACCCATAGTTCTCTTAGCAAATTAAAAGAGAGAGTGAGGAGCAAACTTACAACTCAAGTTTTTACTTCCGAATTTTTCCACTAGGGATTAGCCTTTTAGGGTTTATTAATATGGCTTTGCCTAAATTATAAATATTGATGGGGGTTTATTAATGAGTATAAGCAAATTTCGGATTTCTATTTTATGCATTCCAAGCCTAATATTCAAAAAACGGTACCCGTTAAAAAAAATGGTTATATTTTAGAATTACAAATTCCTTTTCCAGATAACCAAATAAATAGTAATTCGTCCAATCAATCTTTTTCGACTGGGCAAATATATAATCAATCTCCGCAAGCCTTAAGTAATCAATTGCAAACCTTTAATCAGCCTCAAAATCAAGCTCCAGAAGCAAACTTGTCTTTTAATCAAAATAATTCCCAAATTCCAGTACAGCTGTCTCAAGCTTTTTCTTTTCGTAATTTCTTTAAATAGTCTCTTCAATAACCCGGGGTTCTGCAAAACCAATTTTAGCTTTTTGGCTCGTGCTCAATAAATCGTGGGGTCATAAGCCCTTTAGGGGCTAGGGGATGGGATTTTTAGGCTTTACCTCTGAGAGAGAAATCTCAACTATCTAATTATATTACTTAATTCGTTTTGATATTACAAGCCAAACTAATTAATAAAACATTTATATCTGCACTTCTAACACCGTCAATTTTAGAGGCTTGCCCAATAGTTTGCGGTTTTATGCGAGTTAGCTTTTCACGTGCTTCAGATGAAATATGATTTAATTTTTGATAGTCAAAAGAAATTGGAATTTGTTTATTATCCAAAGTATTTAACTTTTCTACTTGGCTGTCTTGGCGAGTAACATAGCCTGCATATTTAATTTCAGTTTCAATTTCAAATTCCAAAAAGTTCTCAGGTAAATTCGGCTCCAGCTTTTTAATTAAATCAAAATTAGAACTTGGCCTACTCAAAATTTCGGCTAAAGTTAAAGCTTGGTCTTTTTTTAAAATACTCTGTCCGGCTTCTTTCAATAAGTAATTTGTTTTTTCATCGGCTTTAATTCTTTTGCTTTTTAAAAATTCTAGGCCACTTTCAAATTTATTTAGTTTTTCTTCAAAACATTTCCATCTATCATCATTTACCAAGCCAACTTCTCTTCCAATCGGGGTTAAACGTCTATCAGCATTATCTTGTCTTAAATGTAAGCGATATTCTGAACGGGAAGTCATCATGCGGTAAGGTTCCGTAATTTCTTTAATCACCAAGTCATCCAATAAAGTTCCAATATAACTTTCAGAGCGTTTTAAAATTAAAGCTTCTTGATTTTGCGTATATTTTGCGGCATTAATTCCTGCCATAAAGCCCTGGGAAGCTGCTTCTTCATAACCGCTAGTTCCAAGCAACTGACCCGCTGCGAATAAACCTTGTATAAGCTTAGACTCTAGGCTGTGTTTAAATTGTATTGGTCTCAAAAAGTCATACTCTACCGCATAAGCGGGCCTAATAATTTCGGCTTTTTCCAGCCCCGGCAATGAATTAACAATTTGCCACTGAATATTTACCGGCAAACTAGTCGAACAGCCTTGTAAATAAATTTCATTAGTATGCTTCCCTTCAGGCTCTAGGAATAATAAATGCGACTCTTTATCGGCAAAACGCACCACTTTATCTTCAATAGACGGACAATAACGTGGCCCCACTCCTTCAATTAAACCTGAATACATCGGGGATTCAAATAAATTGTCTTTTATAATTTGATGAGTTAAAGAAGTGGTACGTGTCGCATAACAAGATATTTGCTCACGAATTGGACGATTTGGTAAAAAAGAAAAAAAGCTTAATTTATGATCCGCTGGATATTCTTCTAAAACATCAAAATTAATAGTGCGTTTATCAATTCGAGCTGGTGTCCCGGTTTTTAGCCTACCTAATTCAAAGCCATATTGTTTTAAGCTAGCAGTCAAACCGATAGCGGCTGGCTCACTTGCTCGGCCGGCTGAATGAGATTGTTTACCCGTAAAAACTTTGCCTTGCAAAAAAGTTCCGCTCGTAATAATAACTGATTTGGCTTTAATTTCCTCGCCTAAGGAGGTTTTTACCCCAATTACTTGTTCTTTTTCGACTATAATTTTGGTGATCATAGCTTGGTAAAAACTCAAATTTGGTAGGCTTTGCAAATAATTTCTAACCCATTGTGAATATTCATGCTTATCCGATTGAGCACGAAGTGAATGAACTGCTGAGCCACGAGAAAGATTTAAAGTTTTGAGCTGCAAGTAAGTAGCATCAGCGGCCAAACCCATTATTCCACCCAAAGCATCAATTTCTTTAACCAAATGAGACTTAGCAGGCCCACCAATAGCCGGATTACAGGGCATCCAAGCAATTGAATCAAGGTTTAAACCCACTAAAAGTGTTTTGCAACCCAAATTGGCAGAAGCCGCCGCAGCTTCAGAGCCTGCATGACCACAGCCAATTACAATTACATCGTAAGAGGGACGCATATTTTTAGTTTTAATTTATTTTTTAGCTTTTTCGAAAAGTTCTTTTTTCTTTTGTTGCTTTTCTTGTTCTTGTTTTTTCTGTTGTTCTTTCTTTTCTTTTTGCTCTTGAGCTAATTTATAACGTCTTTCAAATCTCTCAACACGTCCTTCACTGTCTAAAATCTTTTTGGTGCCAGTAAAAAAAGGATGGCAATTGCTGCAAACGTTTACGGTTATGCTTTCTTTGATGGAAAGAGTTTCAAATTCGTTTCCGCAGCCGGTACAAATAACTTTAGCGAGTTTAAGGTTTGGGTGAATATTAGCTTTCATAATAATTTCAAAACAAAATAATGATAAGAAATTCTAGCATAAAGTTTTTGCTGAAAAATTGTAAAATTACATAATTACTAATAAAAAAACTCAAATTGTCTAATTTATACTCACTCAAGGCCACATTACCAACGGTTTTTATTTCCAAAAGCCAAATTGCAAACCGAGTTGCCGAATTAGCCGAAGAAGTTAAAAACTTTTATTTAAGCCAAAATAATTTGGAACAGAACGAAAATATCATTGTGATCGGTGTTTTAAAAGGAGCTTTTATTTTTACAGCTGATTTAATCCGGGCTTTAAAATTACCTACTCAGCTTGAATTTGTCAGGATTGCGAGCTATGGAGATAGCACTAAATCAAATGGGATTTTAAATATACCCGACTTAGCTTTACCCAATAATATTGTCAATAAACATATTTTAATTGTCGAAGACATCGTGGACACCGGAAAAACGGCTAGTTTTTTAAAACAGTATATTCAAGATCAATTTAATCCAAAATCATTAAAATTAGCTAGTTTATTAAGTAAGCCTTCCCGTCGTGCAGTTGAGATTGACCCGGATTTTTATGGTTTTGAAATTGAGGATAAGTTTGTGATTGGCTATGGGCTTGACTTTGGTGAAAAATACCGTGAATTAGACTATTTGGGAATTTTGAATGAGGATTAAAATTTGCGGCTTGACAGATTTGAATTCAGCTTTAGCTTGCATTGATGAGGGCGTGAATGCTTTAGGTTTTATTTTTGTGCCAAGTAGCCCTCGTTACCTAAAACTTGACCAAGCTAATTTAATAAATAAACTTCCACCTTTTGTTGAAAGAGTTGGCGTTTTTGCCGATCAAAGCCAAGCAGAAATTATTAATATTTGTAAAAGCTTCCATTTATCAGCCATTCAAATTCATGGCAAAAGCGAAGACAAAGTTTATTTAAAGTCTTTGAGAGAACAAGTTAATTTACCAATTATTCGGGCTTTTCGTTTGCGTGGGGAATTTAATTTACAAAATCTAATTAACAATATTGACGAAAATATTTTGCAAGGCTTATTAATTGATGGATCTGGCTCGCACGAAACAATTTGTTTAGACGATTTTAGAACTATTAAACAAAATACCAAATTGCCACTTATTTTGGCAGGAGCCTTAAAAGAAGACAATCTTGAAAATATTATTTATAAATTAAAAGAAATGCAAGCTTTGCCTCATTCTATTGATTTATGTAGTAGTTTGGAATCTGAGCCAGGGAAAAAAGATATTCAGAAAATCAAATCTTTTATGCGTAAATTTAAAAGCCTAAAACTTTAAGGTTTTCTAATGTCTGATGGAAAAAGAATCAAGATGATATAAACTCATAATTAAATATAATTTTTTTCTTATTTCCTTACCAGTACAATGAACACCATGAAAAATTCTAAAATTCTTTTACTTACTTTCATAGCTTTGTTTTCCAGCCAGTCTTGGTCAACTTTTGCACATGATATTGAGGTCGTAAAACCACCTAGTTTAACCATTTCAGGCGAAGGACAAGAAATTGTAATTCCAGACGTTGGAGAATTGACTTTGGGTCTTGAAGCTGACAGCAAGTCTGCCTCGGAAGCACAAACCAAAGCTAGTGCTATTTTAACCTCTTTCATTGGCCAATTAAAAGGAATTGGAATTTTACCCAATGAAATTAAAACCGTCGAAAGCTCTTTAGAGCCAGTTAGAGACTATAATTCTAAGCCACCACATAAAATACTTTCTTACCGAGCTGTTCAGAAAATAAGAATACGCATTATTGGCGAAGATAGACTAAAACTCATTTCTAAAGCGATTGACTCGGCCGCTGTTAATTCTATTAATCGGATTGAGTCTATTAATTTTAGTGTTTCACCGGAACGTGCTAAAACTGCTGAAAAAAAGGCTTTAAGTTTAGCTTCCAATAATGCTTTGCAAAGTGCTAAAGAAGTTTTAAATTCTATGGGTTTAAAATTTGTTAGAGTAAAAGAAATCAATTTGCAGGCTAATCAAAATTCATATATGGTACAAAATATAGCTATGAGATCAACTAAAGAAGCTTATGCTGATGGAGCTGCTCAAGCACCAGAAATTACTAATATTATGCCTGGCGAATTAGCCGTAAAAGGAAATGCTAATTTATTAGTTGAATTTGAATAATGGCTCTGGAATTGAAAAGATAATCCATTACACGAGCTAAGAAAAAAATTACTTCTTTTTATGCCAAAATAAACCTTTTAAAGAATGATTGTTTAAATATATTAAGAATTATAATGATTAAACTTGGAATTATTGGGCCATCTTCGGGGGCTGGACAATTAGGCCGATTTTTGGCTTTGGCAGCTAATAGGCTTACTTGTAGCTTGCAGGATAATATTTCAATTCAAACTATTAGTTCAGATTTGGCTTCTGATTGGACAGACGAGCATTTTGATTTATCTGAAATTGATTCTTTTTTAAAAAACACTGATTTAATTACTTTTGAAACCGAATCGATACCCGCCATATTTAGAGAAAAATTTGCTGAAAAGCTTATTCCAGAGCTTGAAATTCTAAATCAATTTAGTAATCGTTTTCAGGAAAAATTATTCTTCAGACAATTAAAAATTAAAATACCTGAATTCTACTATTTAAAAAACGCTGAAAATTTAAAAGATGTAGAAGGTAAAACTTTTGGAAAACAATGGAGATTAAAAAACTGTGAAGGCGGCTATGACGGACAAGGACAATTAAGCCTCGATAAAATTAGTTTTTTAAAAGCCTCGTGGGAATCATTAGGCAGCCAAGAATGCTTGCTTGAAGAAGAAGTGCCAATTTTCCGTGAATTATCAATTATTTCTACTAGATTTAAAAGTGGAGAAATTATCCATTTTCCAATTCCGGTTAATATTTATAAAAGAGGAATTTTATACCGCTCTAGAAGCCCTAAAATAAGTAAAAAAGTACAAGATAAATTAAAAAGTACTTCTAAAAAAATATTAAGTAAATTAAATTATGTTGGTACTTGTGCAATTGAGTTTTTTCAGCTAGACAATGAAGAAGGAATACTTTTACTGAATGAAGCTGCCCCGCGTGTTCACAATTCAGGGCATTTTACTTTAGAGGCTTGTAATCAGGATCAATTTGAAACTCATATTAAGGCTATTTGTGGTTTACCTTGTTCAGAGGTTGAATTAAAGTTTAAATATTTTTCAATGACTAATTTAATTGGCTTAACTCAAGAAAAATTTGACCTCTTAAAAGAAAAGTTTAGTAATTATATTACTACTCATAAGCTTGACTTAGAAGCTGTCCAATACTATTGGTATCAAAAATCGCCGGCTCGCTCTTTGCGAAAAATGGGCCATTTAACAGTTTGCTCTAATTGCGAAGAAAGCCTCATTAAAGCGGAAATTTTTTTAGATGAATTATTATCTTTAACCGAATTATGTTTGAACTAAACAATTAATTAATAATAAAAATAATTAAAACCAAACAAAAGATGATTTAATATGAAGTCCATACATCAATATTTGTATTGCTTCATGCCAATTTCACCTTTGAATCCTGAACATAA
>JAAFJH010000032.1 GCA_013298875.1 Synechococcales cyanobacterium bin2.concoct.b11b12b14.033 | reverse complement strand
GTTTCGATTTTATTTTTTTAATTTATTTATTCGTATTTCGCCTCTCTAAAAGATTTAAGCAAATAATAATATTGAATTTATTTTTTATGCTTTTGGGTTTTAATTTAGCTTATTTAAATTCTCTGCGTTTAACCAAATTAACTGAATTCAAGCCAGAAATACCAATTTGCCTGAAAGTTGAAATTATTGAAAACATTAAACATAAAAGAGCACTAGCTTTTAATGAACAATTTGGCAAAATATATTTAAAATTAAAAACTTCTACAGGGCGAATTCTGCTGGGCGATCAGCTTTTTATTTATGGACAATTAAGTTCAGCTAAAAATATTCAAGAGGCAAATTATTTATGCTCTCAGTCAATTAAAGCCAAATTAGACAAAGTGGAGCTTTTAAAATTTACTGAACAAAAGCCCAGTTTTTATAAGGTTTTAGGAAATTTACAGGCTAGGTTTTTAAAAATTCATCAAATTCAGCTCAGAAATGACCAAAGTGCTTTAATACAAGGAATGCTAGTTGGACGCTCTAGTAACAAGGAAATCAGCCAAGAAATCTTGCTGCTCGGTCAAAATTTAGGTTTAATTCATCTTTTTGCAGCCTCTGCCATGAATTTAGGGATTTTAATTTTATCTATTAAATATTTGTGCAAGTGTTTAAGCATTAAAAGACAGCTTGAGTATTTAATTTTACTTTTGTCAATTAGTTTTTATGCTTTTTTGAGCGGCTTTATTCCCTCAATTATGCGGGCTTGGTTTATGGCTAGCTTACTTTTATTAGGCGGTTTTTCAAAAAAACAAACTGATATTCTAAATATTTTACTTTTTGCTTTTTTGTTTTCTTTGCTTTTTCAGCCTGATTCAATCGGAGATTTAGGTTTTCAATTTTCTTATTTGGCAACTTTAGGTCTAATTTTATGGACTGATAAATTAACGCATTATTTCAAGTTTTGGCCTCGTTCCTGGGCGGAGCCAGTTTCAGCTATTATTTCGGCTCAGGCTTTAATTTTGCCTTTACAGCTTCTTTATTTCGGAAATACTTCTTTTTATTCCATTATTGCCAATTTGGTGGCGGCTTGGGTTTCAAGTATTGCCATGATTAGCGGTTTAATTGCCAGTTTATTATCTTATTTTGGCTCTGTGGGCTGGATAATAGCTGGAATTCCTGAAAGTTTAGCTTCATTTTGTTTAAGCTTTTTGCTTTATTGGATGAGGCTTTTGGGTCATTTACCATTTTCAGATTTTAAATTTACAAATATTAATTTAATTTGGATAATTTGGCTTTATATTGTCATTTTGGCTTTAGGAATTGGTTTATGGCAAAAATATAAATTAACTAAACATTTTATTTTGGCTATTAGTTTATTTTTATTGGCTTTGCAAGCTCAAACTGAAAGTTTTATGAACTTACAATCATTTTCAAGTTTGCATTATGAAGCTTTGATGTTTAAAACCGCTAAAAACAAAAATATTTTAATTTGTAAAGCTCACGATGGATTGGCGGCCGCAAAAATAAATATACAGTTAAAAAAATTAGATTTAAAGTCGTTGGATTGGGTAATTGGTGATTGTAAAAGTTTGGAAATACCAGTTAAAAACCAGATCAACTTACAAGGTCAAATGCCTGAAAAACAAATTGAATTAGAAAAAGATTTAATTTTAAAAGTTTCTCCGCAAGGAGCCTTAATAATTTATAAGAATTTCAGTGCTTTAATTTTATTCAAGCCAGCTAGTTCTAATAATCCAAATGACTTTTACTCTTTGCTCAAATTTGCTTATCCAAAAGCTTTAAGCAAAAACAATTTGTGGAATACTTCTCCTAAAGCCGAAATTTGTTTAATGCCACATTTAAGCAAACTTGAAAGAACTGAAAGCGATAATGTTTTGAAGGATAAGTGCCATAAATCAATTAGTTATCTAGCTGTAAAATCAATTTTAATCCAAACAAATGGCCAAGTAATTTCATTAAAAAGTAAAGTCTAATTGTATAAAGCTTTGATTGCAAACTTAAGCTTTCAGGCTTAAAATTTTAATTTGTCAATTGCATAAGCATAAATTTCATTGGAAGACTCTTTTAAATCAGATAATAATGCTGAAAAGCCACAATTTCCAAGTATAAATCCTAATACTATCAATGAGAAAGAAGCTTTGATTGCTTTTATTCCTTTGGCTGAAATGGTTGCTCGCAAAGAGTCAAAGCAAATGCCATCTTATGCTGCAGATTTTCGGGAGCTAGTCAATATTGGCTTAATTAAAATAAACTTTTTGATCAAAGAAGCCGCCACCAAAAAGCAAACCTATAATCCAAGTTATATTATTCAAGCTATTAGCTGGGAAATTAAAAATAAAAACCGTCAAGAGTCTCACCAAAGAGGAGAGTTTAGAAATCCAGCACGCAAACAAGAATTAGAAGAAAATGGTTATACCCTGGCTGAAATCCGGGAAGCAGTTTTGGAAACTGTTGTTTCTTTTGAAGAAAGCTCCTTTGAAATTGCTGATGAACAAGCTATTGATCCAGCTGAAGCTGCTGAATTAGCTGAATTGAAAAAAGCTCTCAAAGAAGCAATAGTTTTATTGCCCGATCATTATAAGCAAGTAATTGAAATGAGATTTTTTAAAGGCTTAAAAGGTATTGAAATTGCTGATCGCTTGGGTGTCAGCTCTACAAGGGTAACTCGTATTATTCAAGATGCCATTACCCTCATGAAAGAACGCCTTAGTGAAAAAAAATTATTATAGATAAAGCTATATGAATAAGTTTGAGAAAAGTAAGCTAGCTTAAAATTAGTTAATTTATTTCTTACTTAATGCCCAAGAATTTGTAAAATTTACTTTATAAATAAAATTTGAGAATTAACAAATACTATATTCTCGTTTTTGATTTTACTGTAAATTCAATTTTTTCTTAGCCCAAAATTAGACATGAAAGACTCTCAACTTAGTAATTTAATTTCTAAATCTCAAAAACTGGGCAATTTGCCGGTGGGTCAGTTTATTAATAGTAATATTATTATCGAAAAAGCTGATAGTGCTTATTTGGTTGACACTGAAGGAAAGCGTTATTTAGACTTTGCTAATAATTGCTTATTAACTTATAATCACCCGCAAATCCAAGAAACTATACAAGAAGAAAGTCACAAACTCATTTCATCGATAAATTTTACTTGGCAAAAAAATCAAATTGACTTAGCTGACAAAATAATTTCCAGCCTAAATCTTCCAAGCCAAAACAGCAAAGTATTATTCGCAAATTCGTCTGCTGATGCTTTTGATACTGCTTTAAGAATGGCTAAAACTTGCCAAGAAAATCGACCTAATATAATTTCTTTCAATGAATCATTTTTTGGTCATAATTTAAGTGCTTTAGCGGTTTCCGCTTTTAATGCCCAAAATAATAAAAATTGTGTTTTTCCTGGCTCTAATACGTATTTTGTCGATTATCCAAATATTTTAAATAAACAAATTAGTTTAAATAATATTCAGGAACAATTCGAGAAGATTTTTGAGCTTCACTGCCCACCAGAATCAGTTTTTGCGATTGTAGTAGAAAGTATTTTATTTGAAGCAGGCTTAATTCAAGCACCACCAGATTTTTGGAATTACTTACAGTCTGTATGCGACCAATTTGGCATAGTTTTAATTTTAGATGAAAGGCAAACCGCTTTTGGAAGAACTGGTAAATTATTTTACTCGCAGAGCTTTAATTTTCAGCCAGATATAATTATTTTTGGAGATAATATTGCCCAAGGTTTACCTTTTGGAGGACTACTTATTCAAAATAAAATTCTTACTAATTCTTTTATTAATCAAGTTAATATTAATTCCTTAGCTTGCGGAGTAGCTTTAAGCACTTTAAATATACTTGAGCAAGAAATGCTTTATGAAAAAACCGAGGAAAGAGGCAAAAAAGTTCAATCAAGTTTAAAAGCCCGCTTCGGAGATTATTTGGAAATAACTGGTCAAGGCTTTTTAATTGGCTTAACTCCTAAGGCAGAAGATTTAAATGTACAACCGATTATCAGCAGAGCTTTGGTGAAAGGTTTAATGGTTTTAAGTGGTGGCCGGAAATCTCAAGTAATTCGTTTGACCCCGCCTTTGGATCTTAGCGATAATTTATTAAATGAAGGTTTATCTATTTTGGAACAAATTATTGATTATGAAATTCTAATCATGGTTGAATCTCATAAATTCAGAGTTAAATAACTGCAAAAATTAAGTAATTAATCAAATTTATACAGGAATTAAATTATTAGCAATTCCATGAATTTTTGACCTTTCAATAATTGATTTGGCCCAATTGTAATGAGTGGCAATTTCACACATACTTTCATTCATTTTAAATACTGCCTGTTTACCTTTATTAAATAAAATTGATTCAGCCATCTTCAAATCAGATATTTCTACTTTATACAAATTTTCAATAATATCAATTTGACATGGATGAATAGAACTTTTGCTAAAAAGGCCATTAATTAAGTCTCTTTTGACTTCAGCTTGCAAAATTTCATTATTATCCAAGTATTCAAAAACAGGAGCCGTTAAATTAAAACCAAAAGGCTTAAAAATCAAAATTAAATTACTAATTATATTGCCAATAGGAGTTTCATAAATAGTATGATTAGTTGGCCGTTTTAGACCTAAGGTATTTAGCAAATCATTACCACCAATTCTAATTGCTAAAATACGCTCTTTAAACTTTTCATGCAGAAAAATCTTTCTTAAATCTTTCATTTCTTCATTACAAAAAACTTCTTTGGTTTCGAGAGTAGGCATTATATAAAAAGGTTTTTGTGCTTTGTCTAATATATAAAAGTAATCGTTAATATTTTGGGTAGTTATTTTGGGTAATACAAAGCCATGAATTTTTTCGATATTTTTTTGTGTAATTAAATATTTTAAAACCTCCAAATTTCTTACTCTAATGAACTTTAAACTATTATTTGGCTGAATTAAATCTAAAGATTCAGTGATATTATTTAAAGCTAATTCAAGCTCTTGTTCTATAATCGAATCTTCGGTACAAAATATCATTGATTTTAAATTTGTATATTTTTGCCCACTCGCAATTAATGCCAAATCCTTATTGGTAGCGGGTATATATAAAGAAGCACCTAATTGGTGAAACAACTCATTCATTATTTTAAAACCTTTTTATTAAAGAAACTGCTTTATAGGGCAAGCTTGAATCTGTAATAATAGTAACTTTTTTCTGATTAGCTAATAATAATAAATGTTGTATATCTTGGCAATCTTTATCTTTAATAATTAAAATATCTGGGATTCGGCGCAATAAAACACGTGTAGCTTCACCGATGCCAGGCTTAATATAATTAATATTAGTAGTATTAAATTCTTTTTGGATTTTTTGTTTCATTTCCGACGATAGTTTTTTTAATATATTTTTTTCAGGTTCTGAATTTATTTTGGCTACTATATTTTTATTATATAAACTATTAACCGACTTCAAAATTTCATCAATAAACCAATTGGATAAATCGTATTCTTCAAAATTTTTATAATAAACACAACCGTGAAAATCAATACTTTCGTCGATATAATTTTTATTGAGTATTGATCTACTAATTAAGCCTGAAATTGTTGAATTTAAAATACTAGAGGGTATTAAATAATCTTCATTACTAGCAGCTGCGTAAGCATAGCCACATAAATCTGACAAAACAAAAAGATTAGAAGAAATTTGTGTATTATGAATATTATTAAAATTATAAATAGTATTAGTTAATTCATCCGCAATAATACCTTTGCCAGTCCAACCATCAATAAAGACAATTTGTTCTGGTAAGTACTTTTGGTCAAAAATAATATACTTCAAAGCATTATAATCTATACCTTTATCCCGAATAATTGATACTGAATAATGAACAGTTTTACGGCCAAAGTAAAGTTCTAAAATATATTTTAATAATACTCCAACAGGAGTTCCTGCCCGAGCCAAAGAAGTTAAGACAATTGTATTTTCCGGTTTTTCAATATTAATTAAATAAGCTAATTTTATTAAATCCAAAGCCATTTTGTTTTTATTCCGTTCAAAAGCTTCGTAAAAAATACTTATATATTCAGACGTCGGAATTTCTTCCAAACTGAGCATTTCGCTATAGTGTTTTTTTTCATTTTGAATTAATAATTCTTTCTCTTCCAAAGAGCTAAAAGGCAAATCAATTGACTTCAATAAAAAGTTAACGTCATTTTCTTTATAACTACCACTAAACATTTTTTCTTTTGCCTGCATTTAAAATGGTTAAACCCACAACTTGTTCTTTTTCATATCTAATAATTATGTCATCATCAGTTAATTCACTATTATCAGCAATGCTTGGCTTTTTAAAATTAATATACAAAGTATCAGCTTCTTCATCATAAGACATCCAAAGTAAATGGCTATCTAACTGTTTGAGAGAAGGAATTAAACTTAAATAGTTCTGTAAATTACCTATGGCCATACTATTGTCCTTTTATTCAATGAATTAATTCGTCTAGTTAAAAAAGCAGTAATTAAGAAACCGTCAAACTCAGTAAGCTCTTTATACACTGCAATCAGAAATTTAGTAGACTCAACTTTTTTTACAGCTAATAATTCTTGATTATTGCCTTGTAATATTTTATCAGGTTTGCTAATTGTCTCTAAAATCTCATATTTTCTGCCAACAAGTTCACAATGTTCTTCAGTAATGTGTACCCATCTTTCATCAGTTAATCTAATCGGGATTTTGTTTACGGAATAAATTATTTCCATATCTAAATCTAACCCCTACCTGTGCATATTTGGCAACATTATTAATCCGCAAATACCACCACCTAATAAAAAAGTTATGCCACTTGCAATTAGAATACCTTTTAAAGTTTTGCTTTCTTTTTTAAAATAAATTGCCATTGGAATTACATAAATAAATTGAATCAGCCAAATAAAAAAAGATGAAATTATAATTCCTATAGTAATGAATGCACAGAAAGATGAATTCCAATCACCAGTTTCTTTACAAATACCCAAAATAAGACCTAACCCAACTACTATTCAACCTAATACAAACACTGAAGTACTATAAATAATATGAGCCAAAATTACATATAAAATACCGTTTTTAATACTATCTTTTTCATTTTGTTTATTTATTTCGGTGTTCATATTTTTTATAAATGATTAAAGTTTTTCATATCCCTCATAATAATAAGATTGTTCTATACCTTTAAAAATAATTTCTTTATTGTTTATTTCATCTGTTAAATTAGTAATAAGTAAAGTTCTTAATTCTAAATCATTAATAGGGCTTCTCTCCATTGATTGCAAGTAAAGGTGTTTATCAACAAATTGCCAATTCACTCTTCTTTTTAATTTATTTTTCAAAAGTATATCTAACCAAATACGCATAGTTCTACCATTACCTTCTAAAAAAGGATGAGCAATATTCATTTCTATATATTTAGCAATAATTTCTTCAAAAGTATTTTCTGGCATTTGCTCGATTTTGACTAAAATTTCTTTTAAATATAAAGCATTAGCAAATCTAAAGCCGCCTTTTGAAATATTTTGAATACGTATTTGACCTGCAAAATCATATAAACCATCAAACAAATATTTGTGTATCTCTTGTAAGCCTTTAACTGTGCCTATTTCAATTTTATCTACATCGCATGTTTCAATCAAACGATAAGCATTTTCTAAACTTTTTTTATCTATATCTTTCATATATTTGTATGCAAACCTAAAATAAATATTACCTTTTACTTAAACATATTTGGCAACATCATCGCACTGCAAATGCCACCACCTAATAAAAAAGTTATACCGCTTGTAATCTAAAGTTTCTTTTTAAAATAAATTGCTACCTATTTTAGCCAGTAAGTCTTATTTTAATTGACTATTTTCTGGATTTTTTGACGAATAGAAAATCCGTACAGTGTCTCCAATTTTATATTTTGCTTGAGAAGCCTCTCCGTCAAAAATTTCTTTACCTTTAAAAACTTTTTGATTTACATTATACTGAAATACTATTTCATAATCATTATCACTATCATAGCCACATCCTCTTCTTTTATACCGGCAGGAATTTTTTTCAAGGATTTTACCGTAAACTACTTGGGCATTATCATGTAAATCTTTAGCTTTGTTTTCTATGTTCGCTAAGCTGAACCAAACGAGAAAACCTAGTATAAATCCTGCCATTATAAAGCTAACAATCTTATTAGTTTCCATTAAATTATTTTCTAAATTTCATAATCTAAAGTAAGCCCAAAAAACATTAATCGATAACTTAAACTTAATACTTTACTTTTGTTTATTCAATCTCAAAAATTTTAGTTAAATTAGTTTTGATCTGTTTTTTATAATTTTTAAAGCTTTTCAAAGAGCCAATTTGTCTTTTTACAAGCCTCAAATCTAAAGTAAATATTTTACCTAATCTCAAAATACAACTGCTTTTAGAGAGAAAATCTACATTCTCTAGTTCTATGTCAAATTTCCAAGTTTGGCTTTTAGAGCTTGTTATCATTGCAAAAATAGCATTATTTGCTTCTTGGAAAGAATCACTGATCAATAAAGCAGGCCTTAGTTTTTGATTTTTAACATCGGTAAAAGGAAAAGGTATTAAAACAATATCTAAATTTTCATATTGATTCATGCTTGCAAATGTTTAAAGTTTTCATTGTCTTCTTTTGAATTCCACTCTCCTAAGGAGCTATCTAAAGATTTTAAATAATCAATATCAAAAGATGCTAATTTAAAAAGCTTAACTTCTTTTTTCTCCCCTTCAATTATCTCAAAGCCAATAGAGTCGCCTTTATTCAAACCTAAAATCTCTCTTATTTCTTTTGGAATACTAGTTTGATATTTTGAAGTTAATTTTGCTTTATTTATACTCATACATCGTAATGATATCTTACTGTATTACTTTTATTTTACCCTTTTATTTTATTACCAATAAATTATTTTAGTCATATTGCGTTAATCTGGAATTTGGGAAGCTAGTAGTTAAAAAATAAATTTATGTCTGACTTATTCTTTTCACTAATCGAGAAATTTGAAAAAAAAAAGAGCCTAAAAACAAGTCCAGAAATAGTAGATTTTATAAGTTTATTGGCAAATCCGGAAGTTTCAGATATAAAAAAAGCGGCTTTAACTGCGGCCTGGAAAATAAAAGGCGAAGACCCGCAAGAATTATTTTTAATTGCAAATTATCTTTTGGATTTGACGGGTCGCATTGAAACTGGCTTGGAAGTAATAGATTGTTGTGGAACGGGTGGAGACAATGCCCAAACTTTTAATATTTCGACCACTAGTGCTTTTGTAGCTGCGGCGGCAGGCGTAAGAATTGCTAAACATGGAGGCCGTAAAACGACTAGTGCTTCAGGTAGTATTGATTTTTTAGAAGCAATTGGAATTCCTTGCTTTAATGACCCAACTCAGATAAAAGATTTACTAGAGAGGACAAATTTGGTTTTTATTTCCTCGCCAATTATGAAAAACGTTTTGGGAAGCTGGAAGTCAATTTGCCAGAAATTGGGTTTTGCCGGACAAACTGGTTTAATCGGAACTTTAACAAATCCAGTCAATCTTAATTGTCAAATTATTGGAGTACCTAAGCCCAATTGGGGAAGATTAATGGCCGAAACTTTACAACTTTTAAAAAGGAAAAAAGCTTTGGTTATTCATGGTTTTCCTTATTTGGATGAAGGAAGTTTAGGCGGATTAAATAAAATTTGGCTTTTAGAAAATGATAGAATTACCGAATCAGCAATCGATCCGAAAGACTTGGGTTTAAGTAAATATTATGATTTAGCCGAAATTAAAGGCGGCAGTCCAGCCGAAAATGCCCAAATATTTTTTGATTTTTTAAATGGAAAAGCTAATGAAGCTATCGAAAAAACAATTTTATTTAATGCTGGTTTAATTTTATGGATTTATGGAAAGGCAGACAGTGCATTAATTGGTTCTCAGCAAGCGGAAGAAGTTTTGAAGTCCGGAAAATTATTAGACTTTTGGCATGCTTATAAAAAAACAATTAGTGAAAATTTTTCACACAATATTAAAAATATTTAATCAAGTTTATTTTTTTCTTAATTTACTGGCAAATAAAATTTAATAATTGAGCTTTACATTATTAGTATAAACCCTCGTAAAATCAAGGAAACAAGCAAATGGTAGATTTAATTAAAACTGGAATGAAAGTAGCAACAGGCGATTTTATGGGTGCAGCTGGTGATGTTGTTGGTGGTCTTTTGGGTGGTGGCGGAAATAAAAGCAAAGAAACTCAAACCGCTAATTCAAATCAAGGAACACAAGGCACGCAAAATACTAAAGACTTAAATAAAGTAAAAGTTGCCATAAAAGCTGATAGAACAGTCGAAGCCACGGGTCAAGATTCAAAAAAAGCTGTAGAAACCGCTTTAGCTGCAAGGCAAGCAATGGATGCAAACCCACCAACCGGTCAAGGCGGTTTTAGTGGACAGACAGTACAATTACCTAAGGGAGCAACTATTTCGGTAACAACATAAAAACTATTTTAATTTACTTAAAGAAGTAACTTTAATCATTCCTTGGTGAACTTCACTGATTAAATGACCAAAGTAAAAAGTTTTATTGTCAACTTCTTCAATAATAAATTTTATTTTAGGAATTTCAAGCCAGTTAATCATCCAAATTTGCAATTTTATGGCTTACAGCTTAAGATTACATACCTAATTCTGCTAATTTAACTTTAATTTAATGAGCCAAATATTTGATGTTGCTGTTATAGGAGCTGGCCCCGCTGGAATGGCTGCCGCTTTTTATTGTGGAACTAGAGGACTAAAACCTTTAATTATTGACGTTTTAGCTTCTTGTGGTGGGCAATGTAGCACTTTATATCCCGAAAAAATGATTTATGATATTGCAGCTCAGCCAAAATGTACTGGCCTCGGTTTAGTTGAACAATTGCAAGAACAGTTATATCAAATTAAACATGAAACATCTTTCAATACTTCCATTAAGTCGCTTGAAAGAAAAGATAATATTTGGAATTTGACAACTGATGACAAGGAAACAATTTTAGCCAAAGTAGTTATTATTGCCGTTGGAAAAGGGGCTTTTGAACCACGTAAATTAGGCGTGCCGGGCGAAGAGCTGAAAGGCGTTTTTTATACGGTTAAAAAATTAGATGTTTTTAAAAACAAAAAAGTTTTGATTGTGGGCGGTGGCGACAGTGCTATGGATTGGAGTTTATCGCTCAAAAATTCGGCTTCTAGCCTTACGCAGATACACCGCAGTGATAGCTACCGGGCACATGGTGGTTCTATTGAGCAGGTAAAAGAAGCTTCGAAATTGGGCGAATTGGAAATGTTACCTTTTTATGAAATTAAAGAAATACGTGGATTAGACGGCGAAGTTAGAGAAGTAACTATTTTTAGCAATAAAACTAAAGAAGAAAGAATCTTAGCGGTTGATAATATAATTATTAGTGCTGGCTTTTTAACTAATTTGGGTGAAATTAAAAACTGGGGATTAGAGACTGAGGGCAATAAAATTATGGTTGATCCTCATAAAGGCTATCAAACTAATCTGGACGGAATTTATGCGATTGGGGATATAGCCCACTATGAAGGTAAAGTGGAATTAATTATTACTAGCTTCGGTGAGGCAGCCACTTCCGCCTTTTATGCTTATAAAACAATACATGGTGATATAAAAGGAGCCGCTTGGTGTGCCAAATTACCAGCCGGTGCTAAGTAAATAACATAGTTTAAGACTGACCTATAAAATAGTGGACGCTGCCGGAGTTCGATAGGCTCCTGAAATTCTTAATTCTTGGCTGAGAGAATCACCTAAAATAGTGAGCATTGGTGGCTTTCCAGCACTATCTGATTCTAAAATTAAAGTTGCAGTCCCAATGCCTTTAGTAGGTAATATTGTTATCTTCTCCATATTCCGTGCAGTAAGACGACTTCCGTCTTGTAGGCTCAAAACCCCAGAATCAAATTGCCGACCACCGTCTACAGTAATGTTACCTCCAACTGAACCTGTAAAAGTATCAGAGCCTTTTCCTCCCAACAAAAATTCACTAACTTGATTAGCATCATTCGCTTCAGTTCCTCCCATAATAAAAGTATCGTTACCAGCAAAACCATTTACGATTCCACTTTGAGTTTGAGAAACACCCAGCAAAACATCATCTTCCTGTGTCGGATTAACAGTCTCTCCCGTAGGATATACTCCCGTACTGTCTGCGATAAACCTTAAGGGTATTTTTAAGTCCGAAGCTAATTGATTATGTGCAGCCGCTACACCATAAGGATTACTAAGACTTGAAGGCGGAAATCCTCGAGCCAAATATGCCTCTGCTGAAATTAAAAGTTGATTTTGATATCCTTTTAAAGCTTCTGTGAGTGATTTGCCTAAATAAACTTCTCTTATTAAATAAGCAATGGCATCACTATGCAACTGTGCCTTTATTGAATCAGAAGGTGAAGCAAATAATCTCGTATATTCATCTAAATCTTCATTGATTATTGAATCAACAACAGCTTCCCTTAACGATTCTGCTGATGAATTAAGATCTAAATTAGCAGCATTAAATGAAACATGAGGATTGCCTTTATATAAAATATTAATTGCATCAGCTCTTTCCATTAGTTCTCTTATCTGAGGATCTAATCGAGCAATATCTGGTGAATCTAAAACTTGAATTGTATTAAAGGTTTGTCTTAATGATTGTAACAATACTGGTTCAGCTTCAATGGCCTCTTGTATGCGTCTAGTGGCTTTTGTTTCTGTCAGATTGTCTAAGACTGGTGATGGTATCTCTATGAAGACAGGTTCAATTAGTATTCCTTGCGTGGGTTCTTGCCATTGAATAGGTAAACTTCTGTCTTCAGGAATTGGCTCTGGTAAAAGATTTGAGGTGCTAATATGATTTTTTTTAGCTGGCGGAGTCGGCAAGATAGGTTTTCTTACTATGTCATTTATGGTGGGCTTAGTAGTATGAGGCACTAGTTTTCTAGGCCAAAATTGATTTAAACCGTTAGGTTTGACAAGTGAAAACATAATAGACTAAAAAGCAAGTAAGTTTAAATTATTTTATTTGAGTTAAAATATTCACAATATTCTATAAAGAGAATTAGTATTTTGTCAAGACTCAAACTTTGGATGATGAAAATCGCAAAACAAGTAAACTTCAACTCAAGTCAGCTTTGAGAGAGTAGTAAATAATAAAAATGAAAAAAATATTCCAAGAATTAATATTAGTAGTTTTTCTTTGTTTTTTAACACAAGTAGCACAGACAAAAGAAAGAAAAGTGGTGAAGATTGAAAAACGATCTGCGTTTAAAGGAATTTGGTATGGGAAAAATGAAGAATTAGTATTTGAAATTACGCTTAAGCCATCACCGAATAATAATAAAATGTTTGGTTTCCATTGTGGTGCTTTACTTGATGGTTCTCGCACCGATTGTGTTGTACCTGATGAAGAAGACTTTTCTATAGCCGGAAATACCAATAAAAACACTGCAAATATAATTATAAAGAGTACATTTACCGATATTCCAATAAAAGCAGAATTAGAACTTAAAGGGAAAAACTTATTAAGTTTAAAGTTATTAAACCCTCCAGCAGCTGAATTTTATATTCCAGAAAAAATCTTATTAAAGAGAAAATAATAAGAGAATTTATTTAAAAAAGAACTGAGGAAATTAAATAATGACAAATATTAAATTATTCCAAAACAATAATATCCGCTCTCTATGGAATGAAGAAGAGCAAAAATGGTATTTTTCAGTTGTTGATATTATTGCAGTTTTAACGGAACAAACTGATCATCAAAAAGCTGGAAATTATTGGAGAAAGCTAAAGCAACGATTAAAAGAGGAAGGAAGCGAGGTTGTGACAAAATGTCACGGACTGAAATTAATGGCTTCAGATGGCAAAAAATATATAACAGATTGTGCTGATCCAGAACACCTTCTTAGAATAATTCAGTCTATTCCTTCTCCGAAAGCAGAACCTTTTAAATTATGGTTAGCTCAAGTTGGTTATGAAAGACTTCAAGAAATTGAAAATCCTGAATTAGCCCAACAGAGAATGAAAGAAATATACAAAGCAAAAGGTTATTCAGACGATTGGATAGAAAAACGAGTAAGAGGAATAGCGGTTAGAGATGAATTAACCGAAGAATGGCAAAAGAGAGGTGTAAAAGAAAGTAAAGAGTTTTCTATTTTGACGGCTGAAATAACTAAAGCTACTTTTGGACTGACTCCTAGCGAATATAAACAGCATAAAGGTTTAAAACAAGAAAATCCGAGAGATCATATGACTGATTTAGAGCTTATTTTTACGATGTTAGGGGAAGCTTCAACGACTGAAATTGCTGTAAATAAAGATTCACAAGGTTTTATTGAAAATAAAGAAGCCGCAAAATTAGGTGGTTCTATAGCTGGAAATGCAAGAAAAGAGCTGGAAAAGCAGTCTGGCAAAGAAATTGTAACTAAAGAAAATTTCAAAGAATTAACTCCAGATCAGAAAAAACAAATTGATAAATGAGAAATAGAAAAAATGATACATACAAATATTCAAAGAATTAAACAAATTGTTTTAGAAAGTACAAACGATAATTTATCTAAGTTAATTTTATTTGGTTCAAGAGCCAGAAAAGACTTTAGAGAAGATAGTGATTATGATTTTTTGGTAATTTTGAAACAAACTTTAAGCAGAAAAGAATTATTAGAAATATATAAATCTTTAAAACAAAAATGTGCAAGAGAATTTATTCCTAATGACTTTATCATCAGAACAGAAGAGGAAATTGCTTTTTTGAGTCATATACCTGGTACTAGTACTACTTATAATGCTTTATTGGAGGGTAATATTGTATGAATAATAAATCCAAAGAATTAGCTACTAAAGTAAGAGAATTTATTTTAAAGAAGACAGAAAAATAAAAAATAAATGAATTTTAGTTTAAGTCAGCTTTGGGAACACGTGAAAGAAAATAAACAAAAGTATATAAATAATTGTATTTTTATTTGTACATTACTTCTAACTAGTAGCCTGTTTGTATCAACTACTCTAGCTAGTATATTTTTTATATTTTTTCTAATTAGTTGCTTGGCAGGCTTTTTGGTTAATGATTATAAAATCCCATCAAAAGTTATTAGTTGGTTGATTATAAGCCAGATTTTATTAACTATAATTTTATATTTTATACAAAAACAATATTTAGACTTATCTAGTTTTAATTTAGTAAAAATGATTGTAAAACGTTATTTACCATTTTATTTTTTTACTTTGGCTTTTCAGGTACAAAGTGAGCGGCAAAAACAAATTATTCTCAATGCCATTTTATTAACAGGTGCTTTTATTGGTTTAATAATTATTTTGCAAAATTTTGGTTTGTTTTTGCGTGGAAATATTGGGTCTTCGGGTCTGCATTCTCAGCCCTTTACAACTGGTGAGCTTCTATTAATGGGATTGTTCATTAACTTATATAAAATTTTTGAATTTAAAACACTAAAAGAAATATCAGCCTGGGAAAAGAAAATAAGCTTTGCCTGTTTGGGTTTTCAATTTATTGGTTTAATATTGCTGAGTCAGCGGGCTTTATGGTTAGGTTTAATCGGCGGTTCACTTATTTGGTTAATTTTAAATTTAAAAAAACTAAATCTCAAGCTAGTTATTTATACGGCTCTAGCAGCTTTTCTGATTGGAATTATTGCTTTTAATTATTCACCAAAATTTCAAAATAAATTAACTAGTTTTACTCATCTAAAGCAAGATCAAGTCGGTTTTGGTTGCAGAATGGAAATATGGAAATTAAATTGGCAAAAATTCCTTGAAAATCCCTTGATTGGAACTGCCGAACCTATTATTTATCAATGCAATCAGGATAAATTAGGACATGCTCATAATATAATTTTACAAAAACTGGCCACCCAAGGCTTAATTGGTGGGATTTTATTTGTAGTTTTTTATGGTTTTATGATTTTTTATACTGGTAAATTTCCAATTAAAACTGCTTTATTAGCCTCTCTAGTTGCCTTATTAATCGAGGGTTTATTCGAAAATTGGATTGAAGACAGTGAAGTTATTTTATTTTTTTACTATTTAATTAGCTTATGTTTGTGCTTAAAAAATAATGAGCTAAAAGAATCTGAGCTATTAGTCAGTAAAATTTACAAATAAAAAATTGGGAACATATCCTTCAAAAGCAAACTATAAATGCAAATTTTGAATATTCTAAAATCTTGAATATCCTGATTCTGAAATGCTTTTTTGTCTGAATTGCAGATTGGCACAGATAACATAGATTTCACAAGATATTTACATACAGTTTTTCCGCTGTTCGAATCAGGACTTACCGGATTAAAAGATAAACAGGATTCACGCTTGATTAAGCACTTTAGAGTAAATTGAAAAATAAGAATCATAGTTAACGTGAGTTCGACAGATAAAAATACACAGAAACATCTCTGGGAGAAGATATTCAAGTTTTTTCTGTAAGCCAATTTCTAAGTCTTTTTCTGCCACTCCTCCTGCTCTTTTTTACTTATTTATACCTTCTTTCCTTAACTTAACGCCATTGCCCTTTAGGGAGAATTTTCTCTACCTGAATTGAAGAGCCTCAAGGTAAATGAAAGTATTTATCAAAAATCAAAAGCTCTAAATCCATTTCAGCGGAAATTTTCGTGTTTTGTTATTTACCAAGCCCACTTTAAACACAACTTAACATTGCTCAAGTTCCCCCTTTCAGAGGGCGGAGGGGGCTTTTAAAGTGAAATTCTTTAGAACGATAACTTTTTCTCTGTTGATTATTTCAAACTTTGATTTTTATCGAACTCACGTTAGTTAATCATTTAATCAGCGTAATCACGGTTCAAGACAATCCTGATTCAGCAAGAAAACCAATAGTCAGCAAAAGCAATTAGAGATTTTATAAACAGCCGGTTCCATTGCTATTACAGGCACCACCACCAGGACAGTTTCCACAATAAGAAGGAGTGTTTCTATCCCAAACTTGTTCTTTAGTAATTTCACTAGGAGGGACTGAGCCTTCTTTGCCAGGACAATTTACATATTTGCATTTTACACAAAATTTAGCACCATTGGAAGTATTATCACAAGCACAGCCACCATCAGCACAATTTTGATTAATGAGGTCATCAGCAGCTTGAGCCATAAGTATTGCACCTAAAGAAGGTTTAACATATTGTTTACTTATTTTTTCACTTCCATAATTTTTCAAAGATGTAATATCAACTTTGGCTGGTCTTGGCGAAAAAGGCTCAATAATCCATCTCATCCAAGTACTCAAAGAAGCTTTTTTTGAGAATAATGGTTTTCCACTAGCTTCTTGAATAGATTTGATTTTATAAGCAGTAAATTTAGCCGTATTTATTAAGCTGCAATTACGACCAGAAGCTTCTCCTGAGCAAATATAAGCCTTCAGAATTCCTCTCATAGTATTATCAGAAGGATTATAATTAGCTTCAGATTGCCAAATAGCATTTCCTTGATTTGTACCAACCTGAAAATCGCTGAACCATTCTAACTTGCGACCATCTGAAGAGATTTTAGTAATCATAATAGGAGCTCTTTCTTTTTGAGCTTTAGTTAAAGGATTATTACATAAGTCATTTCTGTTTTCCGAAGTATAACTTCCTTTAACTTCATAATTTTTATCACTTATAACATAGGCAGATCCTTCAAGGTTAAGTAGTCGAGATTTTGAGCTATCCATAAAATAACCATTCTTATATTTTTTAGCTTTTTTATAATCTAAACTAAAGTAGCCAATATAAAAAGGACAGCTGGGATTGCCCATTGAGCCACCGCCTCCTTTTGTATCTCCCCGATTAATTACATATTGCCATTGACCGTTTGCTGAATTGTCCGCATCTGCTTTAGAAGGCAAGTGGAATGCATTTATTAATATTGATAAAACTAGCATTGAAAAAGCTAACATTGAATTTTTCATTTTTAATCTCCTTTCTTTTTAATTTAAACTGACTTTTGAACTAATTTAGTAATCTCTTGCCAGATATTATTCCAGCTTACTTTTTTAGCCTTATTATCTTTATTGTCTTCCGGAACTTGTTTCATCCAAATATCCCAAGACTTACCAACCACAACTTTATTCTCAGAGATAGACTTAACACCATCTTTTGAATAAGGACTTGCATACAAACCATCTGCAATTGGTATTTTCTTGTCGGATAGGTTTTTACCAGCATCTAGTTCAGTTATTCCAAGCTCAGTTAATTTCTTAATTTCACTAGGCTCACTGTTTCCGTCTGCATTTAAGTCTTGCCATAATAATAAGTCTTTCAATTCATTACCAGAAATTATCTTATCTTTGTTTTTATCAGCCATTTCAGCTAAAGCCACATAACCATTTTTATAAGACTTGCCGGCGGTGAAATTACCGAATAATTCTCTTCCATCATCAATTTTACCGTTTTTGTTAAGGTCAAAAGCTAAGAGGCCTTGTCCTTCAGTAAATTTGATCCAACTATATTTAGCTTTTTTAGCTTTGGGGTCAATCTTAAAGGCTACTGGTTTTTCAGCTGCTTCAACAGACTCTCCGTTTACGCTAATAACAATCGGGCTGAAATAAGTTTGGCAAGTAGGCTTACAATCTTCAGGCCCGGGTACACACTTTTTGCAAGGTGGGCAACCAGCAGAAGGTGGCTCTTCTACCATTTTTTCACCCGGTGGGCATTTATCAGGTGCTGGTGGGCAAGTGCATTCTTCACCAGGTGGCCTTCTTGGAGGTGTTGGTGGGCGAGTTGTACAAGTGTATTGGCAAGGTACACCAGGCCTTGTACCTATAATTGGAATAACACCGATAATGAAAGTGGTATTAATTGTCCCGGTTCCAGGAGTTGGAGGTGAAGCTGGGTTAGTTGGGTTGGTTGGATTCGTTGGGTTGGTCGGATTTGTTGGATTGGTTGGATTCGTTGGATTCGTTGGGTTCGTTGGATTTGTTGGGTTCGTTGGATTCGTTGGATTTGTTGGGTTCGTTGGATTTGTTGGGTTCGTTGGATTTGTTGGGTTCGTTGGATTTGTTGGGTTCGTTGGATTCGTTGGATTTGTTGGGTTCGTTGGATTCGTTGGATTTGTTGGGTTCGTTGGAATTTTACAAGGTTTATAAAAACACAATGGTATTCTTTTTGGAATATAACATTTACCAGCTACCTTAAAGCAATCACCGTGAGGGCAAAATGGTGTTTTATTAGGTTTCTTAAGGCAACGTGGCTTACAATTTTGGCCAGGTAGACATTTAACGCTGCATGGCTTAGCTGATAACAATAAGTCATTAAGCTGGGTGCCTTGAGCTGCTAATACTTGCATAGGTGTTTCTTGCAATATAATAGGCGTATCATGCTTGCTCCTAGGAGGCAAATTACAAGGTATATAAGCATCATAAACGGAAGCTGCACAACATTCCCCAGCTTTTTCTTTATACTTTTTGATAGCGGCCGTATTACACATTGGATAATTACCGTCTCTAGGTAAAGTTTTTTGGCTGGCAACTTCTCTGTCTCTATTAGGCCATCCTTTAATTACCCATTTATTTTGGGCGGGCATATTACCTCTAATACAAGTTGCACCAAGTATAATTGGGGTTTTGATCTGGCGGGTCATGCAATATGTTTCCATGGCCTGCGGATCTGTTTTATCAACACCGTGGCAGCAATTCATTAATTGGCAATCCCTGCGGTAGCGGCATTCAAGGTTAAAGTAAATTGGGTTAAGCTGATAAATAGAAGTATTTGACCACCACTGACCACGCAACACAACAACTGACATTTTCCATTGCTCTTCCACGTCTCTGCAAGTTCCAAAATAACCGCAAGCAGGGCTACCAGCATTACAAATATCACAAGTAGACTGATAAGGAATTGATTGATCTAATGGGTTGGCTAAAGGATGTTTTCTGTCTTTCTCGGCATCCGCATAACCTTTTTCAATTGAATCATACATTTTGTCGGCTGGCATTTCACCGTCAGCTTTCTGTAATTTTGCTTGGGCTCCGGCTCCACCAAATGGTCCAATCCAAGGTTTAATTGGGGCAAAGTCATTACGACATTCAACTTTATTTTCGGTGCAGCTTGGAGACAATCGGCGGATAATAATTGGACCTTGTTGTCCATCTAAATTAGTTACATCTCCAGCCGTCGATGGCATTTCGACTCCATCCTCTTGGTTTGGATGACCGCAAGGTATTACTTTGAAATAATGATCGCATCTGCCCAAAACTCCCACTGGTATTGCTTGACCGTCTGGATACCAAACTCCTTTACA
>JAAFJH010000031.1 GCA_013298875.1 Synechococcales cyanobacterium bin2.concoct.b11b12b14.033 | reverse complement strand
TTATCCAGCTTATTACTGTTGCTACTCCTATTTTAAATATCCTGCTTAAGGCTCTAATTCCTATTCCTTCCAAATATGCTTGAATGACTTTCACCTTGAATTTCTCTGGGTAACCAACATATTCAACTGATTGATTATATCCACAGTTTTTACATTTATATCTTTGCCTTCCCTTTAGAAGACCATTTTTTACAAGCTTTTCTGACTTGCATTTCCTACAATTTTCCATTCTTTTATTATAACTTTTTCTTGTCTATTTTTCTAGATCACTGCCTTTGTTTTTAGAGCTGCGATTTTTAGCTTTTTTAGGCTTATTGGCTGAATTTTTTGAATTATTGCCGCCCATTAAGCTTTTTCTTTCTTCAGCTGTATAAATTTTAGACAAAGCAACTTGATATTCAATTTTATTAAGCTGCTCTTCTCGCTTCAAATCAAATAATTCATCATTTATTTTTTTCAGCTCTTCATAATTTAAATTATCTTTAGCTAATCCTTTTTTTATCTCTTGGCTTTTAGCTTTAATTTGTGGCTTTAAAACTTTTATTTTGCTGCTGTATTCAGTTTTTATTTTTTCAAAATCTTCTCTTTTTTCATTATTTTGAAAAGTTGTTGGCTGTTCTTCATCAACTGAAGCTGCAAGAGATTTGTTACTTTTAACTGTAATATCAGCATTTACGGCTGGTTGAATTAAAGCTAAAAGTAATATCAAACTTAAAATAAAGGAGGAAGGCATAAGTCGTTTTCGTTTTTAGTTTTGGAAATATTAAATTATTTTACTATACTAAATTTTTTGCTTTCAATTCAGTAAGAGGTATTTCTCTAAAAGTTTCTCTTTCTAAAACAAAAAATTCTTCATTAAAAGCTTTAACCATAAACCTGAAGAAATTATCCTCATGATATGGCTGCTTAGCATCTAAAATTACTTTTTTAAGTAAAGGTCTGATTTTAGGCAAATTATCGTGTGGAATAATCTGCAAAATATGATGCTCAACGTGATAATTCAAATTAGTAGCTAAAAAGTCTAAAAAAGCATTTTGGGTAATTGTGCGGCTAGTTAACCAAGGTTTATCTTCAACATCTTCTCCAGTAGTTAATAAATAATGCTCGGTACGAACATAAGCTGACAAACACATAAAAGCAATTAAAATTGTGACAGCATGAATAATTAAAGATTTAAATCCAAAACCTAAAGCCCACATTCCAGCGTGAAAAGATATTAAAATTGTGAAAAATATCGCTAAGTCAATTCGAGCATCTTTAATTACTTCCGCTGATTTAGTTTTTTCAGCAATTTTAAAAGACCAAGGCAACATAGAACGGAAATAATGACCGACAGCACTCATCCAAAACAATCTGGTATGAAATAATCTCCAGAAATAACGTTCAACAACATTAAAAGCTAAATATTCATCAGTATAAAGCCATAGCCTGTCTGGGTCTTTATCAGCTCGGTTGGTATTAGCATGATGAGTATTATGAGAATGCTTCCAGCCAGCATAAGGCAAACCGTGAAAAGTCATGCTGAATTGGCCAATGGCTTCATTTAACCATTTAGGCTTAACATAATTACCATGTCCACAGTCATGGCCAACAGTTCCTAAAGAAAATAAGAAAACTCCGCTAATCAGAGTTAGCAAACTGATTACAAAAAAATTATCGCTTAGGCAAGCTCCATATAAAGGCACCATAAAGAAAGTCGCTTTTATAAGGAAGTTAATAATATTTTTGGCGGTTGGTGGTTCATAGTATTCTTTAGGAATTAATTTTCTTAATTCTGTCAATTGAAGGGGCATTGTAACCTGTTTAGAAATGGTGGTAGATGACACAGTAAATCCTTTTTCGAAAGAAATTTTAGATATAAATTATAAAAGCTAATCAGCCAATTTCAACTAAAACTTTTAAGCTTTATCGCCAGCAAATTAGAACTTAATGATCATAATTAAAAATTAAAATAATTAAAAGATCATTTCCGATATGCTATGTGATATTTAACTATACAGCTAATTTGAGATTAATTTTATTTATATTTAATATTTAAAATAACTTTAGAATAAAATAGTACAAGTAGTGAAAACTAAATGGTTTTAACCTAATAAATCTTCCGCCACAGCAACAATAGCACCTTCCCGGCTCGGACCTTCCGCTTCCAAAAAGGTTTGATCAGGAAAACCAAAACTTACTTGATATAAAATTTGGTCAGCATTTGGGCTATAACGTTTTACCATCCAAGAACTAGCCTGCTGAGATAACCAAGATTCCAAAATCCAAGAATGTTGAGGATTATAGAAATTAAGCTTTTGACAAATTTCTTGAGCTTCTTGGTCTTGATCTAACTGATTGATAAAAATTGTTTGATTCCATTCTTCTTCCTGATTTTTATCATTTAAAGAACAAATAATGGCATTTCCGGTTAAAAATTCATTGCCTTTATCTTGAGCAGATATTCTTTTGGCAATTTCCCAGGAACGTTTTTCCTGTTTGGATTTTTCTTCTTTATTTCTTCTAATTTCAACTTGCTCAACAAATAAAAGTAATTCTTCTAATTCTTCGGGCGATAATTGAAATTGTTTGTTCAGAGTATCTTCTAAATAATTATTGCTGCTATCTTTCAATTCAAGCTTACAATTAATTAATAATTTGCTCGAAGTTTCGGGGCTAGTCGCAAATTCAGAAATAATTTGAGCAGGAGTTTGTCCAGCATTGTTTTGCAAAACTTGTACGCCGATAGCTTTTCTCTTTGGCTGTTGGGTTAAGGCAATTCCTTTAGGTGCTGGAGCTTGACCAGGTATTAAACCGGTGACCGGATTTACGCTAGAAATATTATCTAGACCGATATTTGATTTTGGCTTTATTAAATTCATTTTACCAAGTAAATTCATTGGACTAATTTAATTAATGGATTCTTTATAGTAAATTCCCTAATTGTTAAAAGTTTTAACTTAATTAATTTGTTTTTAATATGAAGCTTTAATTATTTGATATGGATTTAGTAAATCTGTCTCATACAAAAGATTTATTTGAGCATTATTAAATTTATGGCATTTTCCTGATATTCTGATCTTGCTTCCGTTAGCTTGGTTTGGGCTTGTATTATTTCAAGGTTAATACCCACACCTGCTTTTAATCTGGCAAAAGAAATACGATAAGCCTCTTGCCTTGAACCTAAAGTAGTTGCAGCATTAAATTTCCCCAAAGCCGCTTTTAAAGCATATGATTTAATTTAATATATTTATTTGTGAAATCCTTTTCTAATGAGGTCTTAAGCTCTAAAATTAATTTTCTCAACTCTTTTCCACATTCTGTTTTCGGCTTTCTGGTCATGTATTTCAAAATATTTTTAATCAGATGAAACGGACATAACTGTATTAAGACACCTGAAAACATCTTTTCAAGCAATTGAATTGCATTTCTGACATTTTCTTCTTAACATTTTTTATGTACTTTTCACTTAGTACATTCATTTTCTCTTAAACCATTCTTCCTGTCTATTCTTTCAAGTTTCTTTAGGTCTCTTTTTGTCCCTTAAGCCGAATTTTTTAAAGACTGATAAACTGCACTTACTTTTTTAACATAATCAGTAGTTTCGTTATACGGTGGAATGCCATTATATTTCACAACCGCTTGTGGACCAGCATTATAAGCGGCTAAAGCAAACTGTAAGTTCCCGCCAAAGTTTTTTAATTGTTGTTTTAAATAATTAGCACCACCCAAAGCGTTTTCATGCGGATCAAATGGATTATTTACCCCTAAAGAATTAGCCGTGGAATCTATTAATTGCATTAAGCCTTTAGCTCCTGCACCCGACACGGCATTTGAATTACCCCCCGATTCAACCTGCACAACCGCTTTTATTAAATCAAGATCGACACCCGTTTTTAAGCTTGCTTGCTTAATTGCATCTTCAACAATCCATTGATTCGCTCTGGGCGGTAAATTGTCTCTGATTTGACCTAAAACTTGGCTAAATTCTAAACCACCGTCTTTCGTAATTGGCGTAGAATTTACGGAAAGAGATTTACCTTGCAATGAATCAATTCTTCGATCTATAGACTGAATGCGGGCATAAATCGAGTTTAAAGATTCAGCTGATTTTGCTTGTTGGAACTGATTTGAAAACATAAGTTAATTTACTACTTCATTTTCTTTTTACCCAAAATTAATCAAACTTTAATCAAATAAAATTAACTTAAAATACAAGCACAGAGACAAAGACAAGATTATTAATTAAACTGAATTACGGCTGGCATTTATATTAGCAGCTAGAGATTTAATAATAATTTTTTCAAAAACCTCTTTTTCTTGACTAGTAATTTTAGCTTGACGGGCTTTACACATGGCATAATGCTGAATAATTAAAAGCGGTAAAACTATTTTTTCACGTAATTGTATTGAAGCTTTTGAAATCAAAGAACTTTGCAATAGCTCGGTTTGTCCACTAATTTCTTGCAGCATTATAGTTGTTAACTCCGCTTCATTTTTTAATAAAAGCCAAAAGTTAGCAAATTTTTTGTCGTGCCGCAAATATTCAGTTAAAGCAAAGTTAGACTTACATAAGCTCTGCATAGAATTTTCCAGTAAAGCTCTAAAAAATAAACTTTCTCGGTAAAGACTTTGCAAATTTTCTTTATTAGCTGAATTTTGAGAAATTAAAGTCTTTAAAGCAGTTCCCAAACCATAAAAGCCTAAAATATTCTGTTTCATTTGTGTCCATGCTCCTACGAACGGAATGGCTCTTAAATCTTCAAATTTTAATTTATCACTATTTCCTCTTTTAGCAGGACGACTACCAATTTTGAGCGAAGAATAATATTTTAAAGGGGTAATTTCTTCCAGATAAGGCACAAAAAGCTCATCATTACGTAATTTCAAATAAGACTGATAAGATAAATCCGCCAAAGATTCAATTAATTCCCAAGTGTCTTTTTGCTCAGGATTTAAATTAAAATGTTGGGCGGCAAATAATTTTGGCTCTAAGCCTGCTGTTAAAAGCTGTTCTAAGTTAAATTGAGCGGCTTCTTTTGTTCCAAAATTAGAAGAAATAGTTTGCCCTTGTATAGTAAGTTGTATTTGATCAGACTCGATTGATGAACCAAGTGAGCGGTAAAATTTGTGAGTATTGCCTCCGCCACGTGAAGGTGGGCCACCACGACCATCAAAGAAAATGATTTTTATACCCGCTTGCCTAGATATTTGGGTTAATTTTTGCTTGGCCTTAAAAATTGACCAATTAGCCATAAAATAACCACCATCTTTAGTGCCATCCGAAAAGCCAAGCATAACAATTTGTTTGTGATTATATTTTTTTAAATAGTTTAAATAAGTTTTATCAGTATATAAGCTGTTCATAATGCTTTCAGCGTTTTTCAAATCTTCAATTGTTTCAAATAAAGGAATAATTTCTAAATTCAAATCCTCAAATTTCCAGTCTGCACAGGCTGCTAAAAAAATGATTTCAAAAATATTAGCGACATTTTGAGTATTACTAATAACATAACGGTGCAAAGCTTTTAATCCATTTTGGGTTTGTATTTGCTTAGCCGCTTTAAATGAATGAAGGGTTTCATTGGTTAATTCACACAAATTATTAGGGTTTAAATTAATAGTTTTTTTGTTTTCAATATAATTTTTCAGTAATTTTATTCTTTCAGGAATGCTTAAAGCCAAATAATCAATTTGCAAAATATCAGCTACCACTTGCCCATGAATACGGCTATCTTGTCTTAAATCAAGCGAAGCAAAATGAAAACCAAAAACCTCAACTTTACGTATAAATTCTTGTAAATTGGCGGAAAATAACCCTTTATATCTTTTTTGTAAATTGTCTTGAATTAACTTTAAATCTGAAATTAAACTATTTGCATTTAAATATCTCAAATCAGATTCTGGCTGGCAATCAGTGATACAAGTAGCTTTTAATCTATTTTCAATTTCTATTAAGCTTTCCAGAATTCCATTAAAAGTTAAACGCCTTTTGAGTTTTTGTATATCTTTCAGGTAAAGTTCTAGCAAACTATTTTTCAAGGTTTGGGCTACTTTTAAAGTTATATCCGCCGTTACAAAAGGATTACCATCTCGGTCTCCGCCTGGCCAAAAGCCTAATTCTAAGCAGCTTTTTTCTGAGTTTAATTTTTGCTGAATATTTGGTAAAGCCTCGTAAAAAATATTTTCTAAATACCAAATTAAGCTTTTAGCTTCGTCCAGTGGGCTGGGTTTATTATTATTTCGAAAGCTAGTTCTAGCCATTTGTAAAAGTAAATTACTTATTTCTTCTAAATTATTTTGTTTAATTGCAATTGTTAAATCAGAAATAATACCTAAAATTGAATTAGGATAAAACTGTGTCGGATGAGCGGTTAGGGTAATTCTAATTTTATATTCTTCTAAAATTTCTTTGAATAAAGCTTGTTTATCTGGTTGAGCTTGAAGTAGTGAATTAATTAAATAGTTTAAAGTTCCAGATTCTTGTAAATCATTTACTTTTTCAAAGCCAGCGTCTTCCAGTGCATCAAATAAAACAACTTGCCTTTCAATAAACTGCAAAAACAAAAATAATAATTTAAAATTATCTTCTGCATGAGGCAAATTAATTTCTTTTAAAAAGGCTTCCACAATTTGAATGGGATTGAGTTTATTGGCAAGGCCTTGTTTACAACGATTAAAAAATAATGGCAAATGTGAGCCGGCTTCTTCTAGCTTTTCGAAAGGTAAATCTAAAAATAGACCATTATAAACTTGATATTTGCGGACAATTTCTTTTTCAAAAGCTTCTAGTCTTAAATCTTGCGAATTATTAATTAAATACATAAAACAAAATAATTGAATTAATTTTACAAGAATAATATTAAAACTATTCGAGCTTAATTTTTTTAGATAAATAAAAGAGTTAGACTGTTAATAACGGATAAAACATTTGAAGAAGCTGGCTTGTATGAATAAAAATAATAATTTTAATTTAAAAACAAATGGCTTAGTAGTTGAAAATGTTTACCGCAACTCTTCGCCCGCTTTTTTATACGAAATGGCTTTAAAAGAAAGGACTTCAACTCTCTCGTCTAAAATTGCTTCAACAGGAGCTTTAATTGCCTATTCAGGTTGTAAAACTGGTCGTAGCCCAAATGATAAACGTATTGTCGAAGAAGAAACTAGCAAAGATAATATTTGGTGGGGCAAAGTTAATATTCCTCTCGCCGAAGAAGCTTATGAAGCCAATTTGGAAATAGCTTTAAATTTTTTAAATAGCCGAGAGCATTTATTTGTAATTGATGGTTTTGCTGGCTGGAGTCCTAAACAAAGAATTAAATGCCGGGTAATTTCTCCACGTCCTTACCATGCACTTTTCATGCGTAATATGCTCATTCGTCCAACCGCTGAAGAATTGGAAAATTTTGGTGAACCCGAATGGATAATTTATAATGCTGGCCAATGTCCGGCTATTACACATGTACCAGGTATAACCTCGCCAGTTAGCGTTGATTTGAATATTAAGAAAAAAGAATTTGTAATTTTAGGGACAGAATATGCTGGCTGTATGAAGAAAGGTATTTTTACGGTTTTAAATTATTTATTACCACTTAATAATATTTTATCTATGCACTGCTCAGCCAATGCAGGCAAAAATGGTGATGAAGACACAGCTTTATTTTTTGGTTTATCGGGTACTGGCAAAACCACTTTATCAGCTGATTCAAACCGCCAATTAATTGGTGACGATGAACATGGCTGGGACGATGAAGGTATTTTTAATTTTGAAGGAGGTTGTTATGCCAAAACGGTTAAGCTTAGCCAGGAACAAGAACCAGAAATTTGGAATGCTATTCGCTTTGGAAGTGTTTTAGAAAATGTAGTCTATGATTCAGAAAGCCATGAGGTTGATTATAATGATATTTCAATTACGGAAAACACTCGCGTAGCCTATCCAATTGAGTATATAAGCAATGCTAAAATTCCTTGTATAGGTAAACATCCCAAAAATATAATCTTTTTAACTTGTGATGCTTATGGTGTTTTTCCTCCCATTAGCAAATTAAACCCTGCACAAGCTATGTATCACTTTATAAGCGGTTATACAGCCAAAGTAGCTGGCACGGAAGTTGGTATTACTGAACCCGAAGCAACTTTTTCCGCTTGTTTTGGAGCCGCCTTTTTAGTTTGGCATCCGATAAAATATGCTGAATTATTAAAAGAAAAAATGCAAAAGCATAATGTAAATGTTTGGCTAATAAATACTGGCTGGTTTGGTGGCAGCTATGGCGTCGGGAAACGCTTTCCCATAAAATATACCCGTGCCATTGTAAATGCCGCTTTGTCAGGGGAGTTAAATTCGGTTGAATATCAAAATGATGAGATATTTGGCTTTCAAGTTCCTAAAACTTGCCCGAATGTGCCGACTGAATTAATGATTCCAGAAAATGCTTGGGCGGATAAAAAAGCTTATAAACAAACTGCCCAAAAGTTAACTAAAAGCTTTATTCAAAATTTTGAAAAGTATAAAGATCAATCGTCTGCGGAAGTAATTGCGGCTCAACCAAAAGTACAAAGTAATTGAGTCAATTTTGGCTACTTATCTACTAACATATCGATTACCTTTTATATAAAAACGATAATTCCATTCAGCATGTTCTCCGGCATATTCAACTCCAATACGACGAGAAGAAATTATATTTGTTTTTTTCAGCTTATAATCGTCGGAAGCAATAAATATTTCATTACTTTGCAAAGTAATTCCGCATTGACTAGTATGAAAACCAAAAGCTTTGCCTACTCGCCCGGGGCCACTGGTAATATTTTTCTGCCATTTCTCTTTGCCACTCCTTTTAAGTATTAATTCTTTTCCCTCTAGGGGTTCAATAGCTCTGATTAAAATAGCATGGGGTATATTTTCGACGGCAGTAACAATATTAAACATTTGATGAATACCGTAACACAAATATATATAAACTGTTCCACCAATGCCAAACATGACTTCAGTACGCTTAGTCCGACCTTTTGAGGCATGGGAAGCTTTATCTAATTCGCCAGCATATGCTTCTGTTTCGACAATACGGCCAGAGGTAATTTCATTATTAATATTGGAAACTAAAACTTTTCCCAGTAATTCTTGAGCAATAGCTACAACATCATCTCGCAAGTAAAATGACGGCGGTAATTTATTCATTAATAAAAATTAAAAAACGCAAAATATTAACAAATTTTAATTTAAGTCAATATTATATTTTAAGCTTAAATTCCGAACAGCTGGAAACAAACTTTTTTTGTTCAGTGGCAAAAACAACTTGCGGCCTTATACCCATTTTGCAGCGAATGCTAGGCATTAGACGGTTTTCAATTGTATAATTTGTACATTTCCCACACAAGCGTGCACGTGCCACCGTTGTTGTTTGAGCATTATACCTATCTATTTCAATATCTTCGCAGTCTTCTAAATCATCATGTAATTTCATAAACCCAAAATAGCGTTTAATTCTCCTTTGGATTCTTTTTGATATAAACCATCGCAACCGCCAGCTATAAAGTTACCATCGATAAAAATTTGCGGAACCGATCTAGCACCGCCTGTTCTTTTTACCATGGCTTCTCTTTCTGAATCGCTTTGTAAATTAATTTCAGTGTAGACAACACCCTTTTTATCGAAAAGAGCTTTGGCTTTAACACAGTATGGGCAAGATGAACTGGTATAAATTTCGACTTTTTTATGTTTTTGAGCTGAATTCATAATAATTTAAACCTTAACTTCGGTCAGCACTTCTTTTTTTTGCTTTTTAGCAATCGAGCCGACTCTTTCCGAAGAAATTGCACCAACGCCAATCCAATAGTCAAATCTTTCAAGTTTTAAAGAAAGAGTATCATTTAAAGGATCAAACCAACCCAAATCTTCAATGGGACGCCCATCTCTACGATTCCGAGAATCCATAACTACTATTCTGTAAAAAGGTTTTTTCTTGCGGCCATGTCTTTGAAGGCGGATTTTTACTGACATACTTAAATTTAATTTGTAAATTGATTAGATTTTTTATTTATACATAAAATTAACACAAATTACAGATTAAAAATATACAAAAATGATTAATTTTAGATTTTTTTGTCAATAAATCGCCTGATTAAAACGGTTTATTAGGGTAATTTTGGGCAGGAAAATAATTTATTAAAATAATTGTTAATCAAAATCTTGTAAAATAATTTTATAGAGGAATTAATTAGTATGGCAATTGACCCCACAAATAAAGTTATTAATTATAGTGTTTTTCAAGAAAGACTTTCAATTCAACAGGCCACCAGAGAAGCTTCGAATAAAGACAAAACTGAAAAATTAGCCAGAAAAAAATCAACTGATTCCTCAAAATCTGCCAAAACAAAAAAGTCTGCATTTTACTTAAGTTTTGAACCCGAAGAAATTTTACTAGAAGATGTTAAGCCCCCCTCAGTCGAAAGTCATTACCCTGACAAGAAAGAAAAACAAGAATCTAATAAACGTGAAAGTCAAAAAGAAGAAAGCCGATTAGAGCGTAAAGCCCGGGAAAAGTGTGAAAAAGCCAAAGAAAATTTAATTGGAGCAGTAACCGCTTACCAAAAATTGCCAATTAATTTGAATAATCCAACTTGGCATGAAAACTTAAAAGAAAGATTTGAATATCATTTGGAAGCCTATAAATCAGCTTATTTGCATTATGCTCAAATAGCCAATAATTCCCCCCAAGATACTCTTCAATCTGAAATTTTGCAAATAAATTAGGGCATGCTTAATTTAAAATCTCTTGAATAATGAAGAGGAAACTTAATTATGAACTTGAAAGATGAACCCCCTTTGGAGTCAGATAAAAATAAAGACTGGACTTTGGACTCTTTGGGAGATGATGCCCCTTATTTACCTGAACGGAAACCCTTTGTTTCAGATTATATTGTGAAGTCCGGCCTCTTGCTTCTTTTAATTTTAGCTTTGACCGCTATTTTTTCAAATCGTTTTTAATACTTTTGAATTCACTAAATGGACAGACTTAAAAGACAGAGCAAATATGGCTTTAGTCCTTTGTATTTTTATCTTTTAGAGGCAAATTCTATAATATTTAGCGGGAAAACTATAAACCTAAAATCTTTTTAGCCTGCACTTCAGGAATTCCACTTTTAATTATTTTATTTAAAGCTTCTCTCAATCCTTCTAATTTTCCTTTTTCAATTCCCTCTTTTAAACCTTTTTCCATAGCTTCCCTTGCGGCCTCTTCCACGGCATAATCGATTGTGTTTTTTAATCGCTAAATACTTTTTTAAGCTTTGATCATAAGTGTCTAATTCTTCTAATTGGTTGAATTTCGCAATTTCGGCTCTTTCAAACGGATTTCACAGATATTTTATGTACAATTTTTCCGGTCTGCGAAACAGGATTCAAGATTGAAAATTTTTAATTTCAGAAGAACCAACTTTAATTAAAAATTCTGACAATCCTAAAATCTTGGATCTCCTGATTCAGAGCACTAAGTATAAATTATGGCTTTGGGGGAAGACCAGGGGTCGGAAGATTTATTGTGCGAGTTTGAGCTGTTGCTGGAGTAGTTAAAGCAAATTGCGGCAAGTTTATGACTGATTCTGGCCGCGGTTGATTAGCACAAACATGTATTCCAAATGTTATTAGAGCAGAGTTAGCTAACCTTGCACCTACTTTGCGAGAATGACTTGATTTTGCTTGAGAAGTTAAATTATTACTTTGAGCTGAGTGAACTTTCATGATTTTTGATATTAAATTCAACTTTTAAACTAAATAATAATAACAAATAATAAACCATGAAATATCTATTAGCATAATGATTACTTTGTTTCTGTTTAATTTAATCCTCAGATTTAAGCCTAAAAATACTATAAATCGTAGCCAATTAGTAATTCAGTCAAAGCTAATTTAAAATAATCCAGAGATCTTTAAAAAACCAAATCGTTAGGAACCAGCTTTAATTAATTCCCGGAGTCCATCACGGTTCAAAGCACCAACTTCCACTTTAACTGGCTGGCCGTCTTTGAATAAAATTAAAGTTGGAATTCCACTAATACGATAAGACTGTGCAGTATGAGAGTTTTCGTCAGTATTCACTTTCACGAATTTAATATCGGGGAATTCTTTAGCCATTTCTTCAATTAAAGGAGAGAGCTGTTTGCAAGGTCCACACCAAGGTGCCCAAAAATCAACCAAGACCAAACCTTTATTATCTACTACGTCTGCCTTGAATGAAGCATCTGAGCTTTGTATAACGCCTGCCATTTAATAACCTCTTTTGTTTGTATAACTTTCAAATAAATAAAACTTAATTATAGCTCTTATGATTTATTATTTTAGTTAAAGGTTTAATTTCACGTCATAGATTTGACCTAGCATTTTAATATCATTTAAACTGAGTGAATGACTTTGGAATTACAAAATAAAAATACTTATAGTAGTGGCATATATCAACGCTTTAACCAAAGTAGTGACCGTGATAATTTTGGCTTATTAAAATATATACCCGGCTTACCACATTTAATTAGTGGCAAACAAGCTCTCAAAGGCTGGATTTTGCTGGGCTGCTTTATTAGTTGTATTGTAAGTCTGATTTTAATTGACTTGGTGAATTTGCCTCTTCTGGTCGGTCAACTTATCTTTTTGGCTCGTAAAGTAGTTATTCCAGAAATAAACGATTTATTTAATTTTTCGCTTAGCTTTAAAGTTTTTATCAGCAGCTTAATAATTTGCTTGGCTTACTATTTAATTTTAGAAAATCTCAAAGATATAAAGAAACACTTTCAAAGATTTGAAAAAGACCGCAAACCAGTTTTATTTGCCAGCTCTTTAGGTGGAACTTATTTATTAAATACTATTTTATTAGGCTCAATTTTGCTTTATGGCTTGGTTTTTCAATTTATGCCGACTAAGAAAGAAAAAACTTTAGAGCTGGAATTTACATCGACTCAAACCCCGCCCGAAAAAATAAAGACTCCCCAAAAAACTCAAAGAGCTTCTGAGCAAAATACTGTTAACTCCGGTAAATCTAACCCAAATTTGCCCAAAGAATCCGGAAAGCCCGCCCCCGAAATTTCAACCAAGAAAAACTTTTTACAAAAAATATTCAATAAACCCGCCCCTCCAACTCCTCAA
Organism: Synechococcales cyanobacterium bin2.concoct.b11b12b14.033; assembly: GCA_013298875.1. Lineage (GTDB taxonomy): Bacteria > Cyanobacteriota > Vampirovibrionia > Caenarcaniphilales > Caenarcanaceae > JAAFJH01. The sequence continues at coordinate 7,655 of JAAFJH010000031.1, read as the reverse complement.
CCGCAAAAACAAGAAGCTAAGCCAACTCCTCCTACCCCACAAGCCAAACCGGCACCACCTACTCCTCCGCAGCCACCCCAGCCTAAGCAGGAACAGCAGCCACCAAAACCACGCCCTACTCCTTATACTCCTCCTTCCCCTCCTAAGCCACAACCTAAAACTGTTTCGGATAATAAACCTTTTCTGCCAGTCTTTAAACCCAAAGCCTCACAAACTTCCGAAGATAGACAAATTCTTGCTTCCAGTGATACTCAACAAAATCCTGCTCCCGTCAGTTCATCGCAAAATAGCCGTCAGGTAGCAAATGTTTCAACCGCTTCCTCATCGTCTTCTGCTAGCAATAGTTCATCATCTTCTTCACAAGCTTCTAGACAACCTGTTTTACCCGCTTCTCGTAGTGGTGGTTTTAGTAGTAATGCCGGCGGTGGAAATTCTAACCCCAATAATAATCCAAATGGGCCAACTACCGTAGCTGCCAAAAAGAATGTTGATTACGGTGCTTTCATGCAAGATTTACAAAGACGTATTCAGGCTGCTTGGAGACCCAGAAGTGCTGATAATGCTGATGAAGTAAAAGTTTTCTTTACTTTGCAAAAAAATGGCCGCTTAGTACCAGGTTCTTTAAATACAGTTAAAACCAGTAGTCCTGAAGCAGAAGCCGCAGCTCGCCAAGCTGTATTAGAAGCCTCGCCTGGTTTTAGGCCTTTACCAGATGGTTCCCCAAATACCATAACAATTGAATTTACCTTTACCAGAACAGGTACCCGATTTATGGGCATGAAAAAATATTAAAATTATATGCAAATTCCTAATATAAAAACTGGTTTAGGTTTCGATTCGCATCAGTTTCAAACAAATAAAAAATTAGTTCTTGGTGGAATTGAAATTAATTTTAATAAAGGCCTAAAAGGTCATTCCGACGGAGACGTTTTGATTCACGCAATTATAGATTCTTTGTTAGGAGCGGCTGGCTTAAATGATATTGGCCAATATTTTCCGCCAACTGATAAGTCACTTGAAAATATAAATTCGGTTTTCATGTTACAAGAAATATGCAAAATCCTCCGTCAAGAACATTGGAAGATTATTAATCTTGACTGTATTTTAATCTGTGAAAAACCCAAAATCTCAGATTATAAAAAACAAATAATTGAAAATTTAGCGGAGAAAATGCAAATTCAGGAAACCCAAATTAATTTAAAAGGAAAAACCGCCGAAAAGATGGGAGCTCTCGGGCGGGAAGAAGGTATTGCTTGTTTAGTAAACTGTTTAATTTATCGTAATTCAACCTAGAAAACTAAATAGTCAATTTATGACGGCCTCTAGCTCTCCGGCGAGCAATTACTCTGCGGCCAGTTGGAGTGGACATTCTCTCTCTAAATCCACTTACTCTTTTCTTTTTTCTTTTGGTTCCACCAAGTGTTCTTTTCATTGTTCAATCTCCTTTTTTTATTAAATTATAATCTACGTGAACTAAACTCAATAATTTTCGAAATTTCGACTTGAGCTGGTATTTCAGTGGCCGTTGGTATTCTGGTAAAACAACCACTTAAAGTATTTTCATCAAATTGAATATATTCAACTCGGTTTGGATTTTGTAAAGCTTGTTCAATAAAGGCTGGCATTTTGTTTTTTAACTTTTTGCAAAGCTTAATTTTTTGGCCATGTTTTACTTTGTAGCCCGGTTTATCTACCTTGGTGAAAGTAGTTTCTTCTTTTTGAGTTTGCTCTTCTTCTTTCTTATTTTTTTCTTCCTTTTTCTTATCTTCTTTTTTAGGATTTTGATCTTCTTTTTCAGCGGAAGAGTTTTCAGCTAATTGTGGTTTCTGAGCTTTTAATTTTTCAACTAAAATATGTCCGTGTACAACCATTTGCCTAGCTGAAATTAAAGTTGGTGCTAAACCCAGACGATATACTAAATTGTCTAGTCTAAATTCTAAAGATTGTAATAAAGCTTCACCAGTATCAGGAGCTTTAACCGCTTCTCTAAAGTAATTTCTGAACTGTTTTTCGGAAATATTGTAACAGGCTCTTAATTTATTTTTATTAAAAAGGCCTTTTCCGAATTCTGATAATTTTCCGTCTTTCTTTTTTCCACCAGGCTTAGAAGGACGTTTGATATTGGCAGGAAGACCATTAATAGGTCCAAATTTGCGGACAAGTTTTGTAGTTTTTTTGTATATGTAACGAGCCATAAATTTTAATTCTTAATCTACTAAAAGCAAAATTATGTATAAGATTATATAGATTACTGTTTTTTCTCGATCCTGTCAATTATATTAATCATCTCCAATGGCTTCTGGTAAAACGCATGATTTAATTACTTGGTATTGTTTTATTCCTTGCTTAGCATGGGGCTGGGAAGCTAATCAGGATTTTTTTAGAGGTATAATTTTAGCTAGTGGTTTTTTATTTGCGGGTTTAATGTTTGGCCCAGACCTGGACACGAAAAGCATTCAGTATTATCGGTGGAAATTTTTGCGTTTTTTTTGGATTCCTTATCAGAAAGCAGGCGGACATCGTTCTTTTTTGAGCCAAAGCCACGATGCACTGTGGGGACCTTTTGTACGCTTTATTTATTTAGGATTACCAATTTGCTTTTTCTTTAGTTTTTATTTATTGTTTCAGCAACCAAGTTTTAACTTTCCAAAGCTCCTTGAGCAGTTTATTGACTTTGCCTTAGAATACAGAAATTTAATAATTTTATTCTTTTTTGGCACTTGGCTTGGCAGCTTATCTCATCATTTAGCTGATTGGTTTTGTGCTTTTAGAAACTTTAAACAAAGTCGCTCTTAAAAATTTATTCAATTTATTTAACAGTTTTTTAATGCTGGATAACTATATTAAATTCATGAAATCCCAAATCTAAATAATAAAAAATGGCAGTTAGTTTTACCCCCCCCAACTAGTATTACAGAAAGAACAATTCCTCCAACTAAGCCCAGTGAAATTGCTCAAGGAATCCCGCCTTTCAGAACTCAAGGTACAAATTAATGTATTTAGAGAAAATTATTTTAATGAATCAAGAGAAATAAAGACCGACAAGGGAGAAAATGCCATTGTATATTCTCGTCCTTTGCTGGGTGGAAATGAAAAAGAAAAATATATAGAAATATTAGATGGAGACCAGAATGTTCTGAATAATAAAATTTTTAAATTAGAATTTTCCGGGGGTGCTTATAAAGGTATAGAAGCTCAAATTAAAGATAGGCTTACTCGTCCAAGAATTGAGGACAATAGAAATGGTGCAATAAGGGGCTTTAGCGTAATGGAAATCAATGGCCGAACAAATCCAAGCCCCATTCCAAATCCGAGTCCTCCACCTTGCCCACCTGGAACACCACCCTGGAAATGCCAAAATGATCATTACACTCCTAATTCCGTGAGTTAAAATCATTTGTCTGAATCACAGATAACACGGATTTGACAGATATTTATGCTTAGTTTCTCAGCTCTCTGCATCAGGATTTATAGGATTAAAAGATATATCAGAATCAATCAGCTAACTCAGCATAATAGAGAGGCTTATTTGTAGAATTTTGACTAACTCCCAATATGCTAAAACCAATTATTTCGTCCCTTGAATTAACCCTTTCCATGATGGATTCATTTGACGTTTCTCTCATATACCCGGCCTCATCAGTAAATAATATTTCTAAAAAATCGCCCTCACGGTCATACCAAACTTTTAGTGCTTTTGCCATATTATTTCTCCTGTAAAAAATAAAAACTAATTAGTGGAAGTGGTTAAGAAATCTTAATTTTTATTTTATCGAATTTAGATTTAAAATATACTTTTTAAAGCCATTGACTGAGCGTAAATAAGCTTTTTTTAGAATTTAAATTATAATCTGCGATTAAAGATTCGGCGTTTAAATTCAACTGTTTTATATGTCCATAACGGTCAATAATAGCTAAAGAACCTTGGTTTATAATAATTAAAATATCCCGCCGAGACTCAATCGCCCGGAATTTAGCCAAAGATAACATTTGCCAAGTTAAGTCTTGTTTTTGGGCATGAAACCAAGAAATATCCCCCATTAAAATTAAAACCTCAGCTCCTTTTTGAACTTGTTGATGAATTATTTTAGGATAAGCAATTTCATAACATAAAATAGGTGCAAATTTCCCCGAATTTAAATCAAAAACAATTGGCTTATTGTCTTTCGTGAAGTTGTTTTCCACCAAATAATTAAGATTAAACCTCTTTAAAATAAAACCAAAAAACTTCGGAAAAGGTATAAATTCGCCAAAAGGTACCAAAATCCTTTTTGTATAAGTTTGCGGCTTAGTAATTGAATTATGGTTTTTTAATTGGCAACTAAGGTAGTTTTTTGACTCAAGCTTAATTTCCGCTTCAAAAGCAATAGCTGAATTATATATTTCTTGCGAATTTGAATCATTAAAATAATTACCAATAATCAAATCAGTAATTGGGCTGATTGCTAAAGACTTTTGAGCAAAGATAGTCGCTTGGGCTTTACTTAAGCTGCCTTCCGGCAAAGCTATTAAAGAAATTTGCTTGTCATTATTATTGAGGTTTAATTTATTTAATAATTTTAAGTAAGATTGAGCATTACTTTGTAAAAACCTTGTCTCTTCAATGGGAAGATTAGCCTGCAAAAGTAAAGCTTTTTTACGATTAATAAAACTAGCAGGCGAATTACTGCCTAATAAACTAAAAAAACCATAAACAAAAAATATTAATATTAAAAAGAAGCTCTGAAAGCCTAAAGGCAGTATTTGTTCAAAATTAATACTAAATTTATTTTCTTGGTAATTTCTTTTACTTGAGGAGTAATTTGATTTTGCTTCGGGGTAAAGCAATAGTGAAAATAAAGCCAAAGTAATATTAACAAAAATTAAAGCAAAACTAATAGCAGAAGCACCCATCAAATCAGCTACTTGAATGAAAAATAAATTGGTTTGTTGAGTCTGATAATAAAAAGACCAAGGTATGGCTGAAACGTATAAATTAATCTGCTCAACAAAAAAAATCCACAGTAAAGAGGCTTTCAGAGAAGTAAAAACATTAACCCCAATTGTCTTCTGCATAAGCTTAAAAACAATGCCATAAATTGCCCAGAAAAAAGCTTGTAATAAACTTGCCAAAACTAAACCAGTAATAGCCGCTAAAAAACTTAAATCATTCGGTATATCCATCCAATCAAGCGGATAAATACCTAAAATAAAACGAAAAGCCCAAATATTAAAACCAAATCCACCCACAAAACTAAATAAACCAGCTCTCTTAACAGTTTGGCAAGTAAGCAAAATCCTAAAAAACGGAATTAAAGCGAAAAAAGCAAAAAAAGCCTTTAGCCAGGAAATCCACTCACTACTATCGGAAGGTAAACAAAAGCCAGCCACTAAACAGCTAAAAAAACAAATCAAAAAATTATTCAATTCCAAATTTTTAAAGTCAATTTTTGGTAAAGGTTTTCTTTTAATTTTATATTTTAATTTAGGAGCTTTGTTAGTATGGTAAGAGCTATTTCTATTTATTTTCTCCGAGTTGATACTAGGAAATTTTAAGCCGTTTTTATCCCATTTTTTTTTAGCAAAAGGCCATTTCAAGCTTATTCTCCTTTGCTTCCTCTTTTTAAGGCAATTTGTCCAGTCCGGCAAATCGATTCAATGCCAAATTTTTTCAATAATTCAACAATTGCTTTTAATTTGCCTTGATCACCAGTTACTTCAATTATTAAACTATTTTCAGCTACATCTACTACTCTGCCTCGGAATAATTCAATGATTTGTGAAATTTCAATGCGAGTACTGGCTTCCGCTTTAACCTGAATCAAAATTAATTCGCGGTCTACAAAAGGAATTTGGTCTAAACATTCAACCGAAATAACATCAATTAATTTATCTAATTGTTTTTTTATTTGCTCAATTTCATCTTCATCTGCCACGGCCATAATTGTCATTCGTGACAAGCCAACTTCTTCAGAAGCCCCAACTGACAAGGATTCAATATTAAAACCTCGACGGCTAAACATACCAGCAATACGAGTTAAAACACCCGCTTCATCTTGGACTAAAACTGATAAAGTACGCTTTTGAATTGGCATAACAAGGACTTTAATAACCCTAAAAGCTTACAATAGTATTTTTAAATTAAGCAATGCTTTTACCTAAACTCTCGTTTTTGCCAGAAATTATAAACTTGCATTTTTCAATAGGGCAGCAAAAAGCTAAATTATTAACTTAAAACGGAAAAGTAATGTTTGAAGTATCTGTGTCATCTTTCAAATCTCCGTCCATACGTGATTCAGACAATTAATGATAAAATAAAAATACTTAGCAAAGAATTGAGAATTGACGATGCAAGCAAAATATATTAATCCATATACTGATTTTGGTTTTAAAAAAATATTTGGAGAAGAAGCCAGTAAACCTCTTCTGATGGAGTTTTTAAATTGTTTATTACCCGAAAATAATACTATTAAAAATTTGTCTTTTAAAAGTACCGAACAACTTGGACAAACCGAAGCAGACCGCAAAGCCATTTATGATATTTATTGCGAAAGTGAAACTGGTGAAAAATTTATAGTTGAATTACAAAAAGCTAAACAAAATTATTTTATTGATCGTACAATTTATTATTCAACTTTCCCAATCAGAGAGCAAGCTCAAAAAGGAGAATGGGATTATAAATTAAAAGCGGTTTTTTGTATTGGAATTTTAGACTTTAGTTTTGATGAGCCAAAAACCAAGGAAAAAACGGTTATTCATCAAGTAAAACTTAAAAACCAAGAAAATAATATTTTTTATGACAAATTAAGTTATATTTATCTTGAAATGCCTCACTTTGAGCTAGAAGAGAAAGACTGCAAAACGAAGTTAGAAAAGTTTTTATATTTTTTAAAACATTTAGAAGATTTCCAAAATATACCCGAAATTTTTAGAGGAGAAGTATTATTTGAAAAAGCCTTTGAGAGAGCGGAAATTGCAAAGTTTAACCAAGCAGAAATTTATAATTATGAAATGAGTTTAAAAGTATTTAGAGATTTAAAAAATACAATGGATTATGCGATTGAAGAAGCTGCTAGAATTGGTTTAGAAAAAGGAAAAGAAGAAGGACTGAAAGAGGGATTGGAAAAAGGAAAATTGGAAATAGCTAGAAATGCCAAAGAAATTGGATTAGATATTCAAAGTATTATTAAATTAACTGGCTTGTCTCAGAAAGAAATTGAAGAATTACAGCCTAAATCGCTGTCTGAATTAGGATTCATAAAATTTCAAGATTAACAGGATTTGTATTGAAAGTTTTTAGCCAAGATTAAAGCCTCTTTGAAAGCCAATTGACGAAAACAAAATATCCTAAAATTCGTTAAATCCTGAGAATCCTAATTCAGAAACGGAAAAATAATGTTTGAAGTCATCTGTGTCATTTTTTTAATCTGCGGCCATCTGTGATTCAGACTAGGTTAAATCTATTCCTAAAGCTGATAAAGTACCTACCCCAGCTATTCCATCAACTTCTAATTGTTCATCTGGATCAACATCAATCCCAGCTTGTTTATTATACCACTCCTGAAAAACCATTATTGCCTGCTTGGTTTCTGGGCCATAATTTCCATCTATTTTCAATCCTTTAATTCCTAATTGTGTTTTCATTGTATTTAATTTAGTTTGAACAAGTTGCACAT
>JAAFJH010000030.1 GCA_013298875.1 Synechococcales cyanobacterium bin2.concoct.b11b12b14.033 | reverse complement strand
TAAAATTATGGGGTATAACAGATCATAGAACCCTGGACGCCATAAACTAAGCGGAGCAGCTATATAAGGTAATCCACAAAGACAACAATAAATAATATGTCCTCCTAATACGAGTCCAATACCTTTTTTAATACTGCCCGTCTCATTATTTATTTCGGTATTCATAACTCTCTCTATAAATCAACTCAACTTAATCTGATCATAAATTCATACCCGCTAAACATTATTTTTACTCATTAAGTTTTTAAATACTTGTGATTTAGTTGGCATAATCGCATAATCACAAATTGACATAAAATCCTTATCAGTCAAGCTATCACCCATACCCCAAATAATATTTTCTCCATATTCAGTTTTTAGCTTATTAATTATATATTTTACGGCATGAACTTTATTTAAAAAATTAGGTATAACCGACAAATTATTATCATTATAATGAATATAAAAATTTGCTTTATACTCGTTAACTATGTTATCTGAAAGGCTTTTATATAAATAATTTAAATTTTCTTTACTACTACTTTCACTATTATTTTTTACTACTATATAAAAATCAATTTCAAAATCTTTTATAATTCTACTTCTCAAATCAAGTTTATTTGTACTTATAAATTTACTAATAATTTCAAATATTTTAATTAATTCGCCCCCACTACTTTCTGCTTTATTGGTAATTTGTTCTAACCAAGCCAAATCTGCTTTTCCGTCAGGGTTTAAAATAATACCGCCAAAATCTACAATTGCAAAATTAGTAAAATTAATATTCACCCGTTTAAAGGCTGCAAAGCTTCTGGCAGTAGTTGGTATAATAACCGCTCTTTCAGTCAGCCTAGTTAGTAATATTTTTTGTTTATGCGAAAAGTAAGATATTGGTTGTCCGTTCTCTAAATAAGCTGCAATCGTTAAATTTTCTTGATTTTCACATTTACGTAAAGTCTGAAAAATTGTGTCATCTAGATCCAGAAATAAAAATTCTTTCATGCTGCCTCTAAATTTTGAAAAGCCTACACTTTAGTACAAACTTTTCAGCTACTGAATTGCTCTAATACTATGTAAATTAATGCGTCCTCTTTGATCAATTTCTTGCACTAAAGCTAAAACTTCTTGGTCAACCTGAAATTCATCCAAATTAACCTCTTGTTGTTGCTCCACTTGCTGAGTTAATTGTCCTTCCATATCATCGCCACGACGTTCAAATCTACGATTATTATAACGTCCTCTATCATTTCTTCCAGCTGAACCACCCACTTTCAGTAAGCCAAGTTTACCGGGTGCAATTTCCACAAAAAGCCCAATGGGAAGCTTTCTAACAATTATTCCCCGATACTCTTCGCCTGGGTGAATGCGGATAGTCATAGCTTGAATTCTTTCTTTAGCAGCTTCTACCACATCGCCACGTCCCATAATGCTCATCATTCCATCATCCGCAATATCAATTTTATCGACACCCGTTTCTTCAATTAAGCGTTTAATATTTTTGCCTCCCGGCCCAATCATCATAGCAATATCATCGGTTGAAATTTGAACCAAAGCCATTCTGGGTGCATAGGTCGAAATCTCTGCATTCGGTTCGCTAATAGTTTGAGACATTTCATCCAAAATATGAATACGGCCAGTTAAAGCTTGTTCTAAAGCAATTTTTAGAATTGGTAAACTAATGCCTTCGGGTAATTTAAGGTCGAGCTGAATAGCTGTAACCCCTTCTTTACTACCAGTAACCTTAAAGTCCATATCTCCCAAAAAGTCTTCCACCCCTTGTATATCACTTAAAATGGCACATTTACCACTTTCCAAAATTAAACCCATCGCAATTCCACCAACCATTGCCTTAAGTGGAACGCCGGCATTTAATAAAGCTAAACTGCTACCGCAAGTAGAAGCCATACTGCTAGAACCATTAGAACTCAAAACTTCTGAAACTACTCTAATGACATATGGAAAATCTTCTTTGGCAGGTAAAGCGGGAATTAAAGCTCTCTCTGCTAAAGCCCCATGTCCAATTTCACGTCTGCCAGGTCCACGGGAAGATTTGGTTTCACCCGTTGAAAAAGCCGGAAAATTATAATGATGAAAATAAGTTTGTTCTTTTTCAGGCAAAATACTATCTAATTGCTTTGCGTCTAAACCCGACCCTAAAGTAACTATTGATAATGCTTGGGTTGAACCTCGAGTAAATAAACCACTTCCATGTGTACGGGGCAATAAACCAACCTGTGACCAAATCGGCCGAATTTCATTACACTTACGCCCATCAACCCGCTCTCCTTTATCCATAATCTGAGAACGCATTAATTTTTTCTGCAATTTATTGGTATAAGCCAAAGCCAATTTCAATTTATCTTTATTATCATCCGTATCAAAATGTTCCTTGACGGCTTTATAAGCTGCATCTGATAATTTTTCTCTTTCTTTTTTATCCGTCAGTTTAGATTCAATTGAAGCCAATAATTTTTCTTTAGCTAATTTATCTACTAAAGTTTTTATTTTTTTCTCTTCTGCTACTGCAGCCGGAAAATCTCTTTTAGTAATATTGCAAGCCGCTACTAATTCTTTTTGGATTAAAACTTGTTGCTTGATGAATTTATGGGCAAACTCAATGCCAGCTAAAATTACTTCTTCTTTTAAGAAATTAGCCCCCGCTTCAATCATTAAAATGGCTTTTTCAGTTCCAGCCACTACCAAGTCCAGTGGGCTATTTTTTAATTCTTCATAAGTTGGGTTAACAATAAACTGGCCTTTTTGCAAGCCAATACGCACAGCTCCAACTGGCCCTAAAAATGGAAGCCCCGCTAATTCAATGGCAGCTGATGCTCCTAAAATAGCTAAAACGTCTGGGGAATGAACTTGATCGGCACTTAAAATAGTGGCAACAATTTGAACTTCATGATGATAGTTTTCCGGGAATAAAGGCCTAATTGGTCTGTCAATTAAACGTCCTGCCAAAACTGACTTATCCGAAGCTTTTCCTTCACGACGATTATAAGAACCAGGTATACGACCAACGGCATAAATTTTTTCTTCAAAATCAACAGTCAATGGGAAAAAATCAATATCTGACTTGGCTTCTTTAGATTCGCAGCAAGTTACCAAAACCATAGTTTCACCACAAGAAACCAAAACCGAGCCATTTGCTTCGCTAGCGAATCGTCCAGTTTCTATAGTTATTTTTTTGTCTTCAGCAAGCTCATAATGAATTGATTTTATTTTATCGGAAGGAATTTGCACTATTAAATTAACCTCTTATTCCTAATTCTTTGATTAGATTTGCATATTTGTTAGGAGTTTGACGCAATAGATAACCTAATAATTTTTTACGGCGGGCTACTAATCTTTGCAGTCCTCTCAAAGCCGAAAAGTCTTTTTTATTGCCAGATAAATGTTTGGCTATTTGCTCAATTTGGGAGGTTAGAATAGCAACCTGAACTTCACAGGAACCACTGTCAGCCGTGTGGTATTGAAATTTATTAATTATTTCTTTCTTTTCTTCTTTACTAATCATAGTGTCTATTGAAAATTATTACTTCTTATTTTGTATTTCAAACTAAATCAAAAATTAATTCTATCAATTAAGTAAAAAAAAACTAGAATTTAAGTTAATATTTTTTAGCTAACTAAATTATTATGTCGAAATGGCGGAATAGGTAGACGCGTGCGTTTAAGGGGCGCATGGGCAACCGTGAGGGTTCAAGTCCCTCTTTCGACAAATTTTTATTTTTCTATAAGTTGGGATTTATTAATTATATTTAAGCCTGAACTTGTACCAATACGACTTATGCCTTCATTTATAAATGTTATGGCTTGTTCATAAGTTTTAATGCCAGCACTAGCTTTTATTTGCACATCCGGAAAGTCAATCAGCCCTTCTTTAATTAATTCAATATCTTGAGGCTGGGTGGGTCTTTTATTAATAATTCCAGTGGAAGTTTTAACCATATAACAGCCAGTTTGTCCACAAATCCGTGCAGATTGGATAATTTGCTCATTTGAAAACAAAGAAACTTCAATAATTACTTTTAATTTTCCACGAGTGCCAATTAATTGACGAGCCGCAAAAATGTCTTTAAATAAAGCATCCCAATTATTTTCGTTTATATAATTTAAAGGGGCAACCAAATCAATTTCAGTGGCTCCTTCCAGGAAGCAATATTCAATTTGTTTTAATCTTAAATCACTTAAACTTGCTCCAAAAGGAAAATCTGCAACAGCTGCAATTTCATGACCGGTTTGATCTAGAAAAACTTTGGCTAATGAAATCCAGCGAGAATGAATACAAATTCCTTTAAAGTCATGTTTTATAGTCTCCATGCATAGTTTTTCAATTTCTTTTTCGTTTGCTAAAGGATCTAAAAGAGTGTGATCAATAAATTGATTAATTTCCATAAATTTTTGTTTAACTTAAATTCGCTAGTTAAATTATATTAAATCTTAAACATTGTCTGGAAAAAGATTTGCTACTCGTGAGAACAGTGAGTATCCTAAATCGAATTGAATATTTATCGCAGATTGACGCCAATATCAAATCAGCTCGCAAAGACCCACTGTATATTAGCTTTTGATAAAACCCATTAATTTCCTAAATTATTAAAATTTATTGGGCGATAGCACTAACAGAAATTATGGTCGTGTATACGCCCGGCCTATCTGCCATAAAGTCTACTGAGCTTGGGTTAATATTTCCCATTAATTTAAATTTGCCAATTTCTTTATTTTTTAAGTTGTCAATACTGTCGCCACTAGCCAAATTAGCAATATAACCACCATCCTTAATGCCTCCTTTCACACCAGTAAAATCAACTGTAAATTGACCGTAAGAAGCCCCATTAATATGAGTTAATGTCAATGTTTGATCATATTGCAATTTTATATTATCGTCATTAGAAGCAACTAAACCTTCAATTTCAAACTCTTTTACTGAATTTATTTTTAAATCATTAATATCTGATTTTACAACCGACTTAGATAGTGGAATAGAATTGTTTTTAAATGATGCTCCCGGAACTAGGCCTGATGGGGAAGAAGTATTAATTGACATAGCTAAAAATTTGACTAATTTCAATTTTATTCCCACTCCTAAACTCAGCCCTGGATTTTGGGTATTTCCATCTCCCGAAGCTTTCCCATAATTAGGAGTAGAAATATCCTTTCCCGTAATTATATAATTTAAATTTATTGGATTTTCAGCCGATATATCTTGAACGGCTAGGATTGGATTAGCACAAAATAAAATTAAGATACTAAATAAGCTAAGAGTAGATGAAAAATTAGTTTTTATAAACATAATAAGTAAATCTCTTTTTAAATAGCTTATGCTTTCTTTTTTGTCATACACTTTAAGGCAAATTCATTAACCTAAACAGAGGAATATAACTTTTAATATGGGGGTAAGGATTAAATCTTTTCAGTTTTTTTATCAGTTGGGAAGTTTTAGATTTTCATATGATTTTCTTTTTTTAATATCAGCCTTTCAAACAGGATTTTATAAAAGCTAAAAATAATGGATGCACTTTATCGGGGCGAGATTTATATTCGGGGTGAAATTGCGTAGCAATAAAAAATGGGTGTTTCTCCTTAGGCATTTCAATAATTTCTACTAATTTACCATCTGGCGAACGGCCAGCCACAATTAAGCCCGCTTCTTTCAGTTTATTACCAAATAAATTATTAAATTCATATCTGTGCCGATGCCTTTCATTTATAGTTTTGGTTTTATAAGCTTTTAGGGAAATAGTATTATCTTCTAATTCACATGGATAGCTGCCTAGCCTCATAGTTCCGCCTTTGTCCGTATTATCTGATTGTCCAGGTAAAAAATCTATGACTGGGTGAGGAGTATCATTGGCAAACTCCGTGCTATTTGCCCCCGAAAGTCCGGCTACATTACGGGCAAATTCAATTACAGCACATTGCATACCCAAACATAAACCAAAAAATGGAATTTTATTTTCTCGGGCATATTGTATAGCCCTAATTTTACCTTCTACTCCCCGGTCTCCAAATCCACCAGGCACCAAAATACCTTTTACATCCTCAAAAGCTTCTTCTAAAGATAAGTTTTTTCTATTATATTCTTCAATATCTTCCGATAAAACCCATTTTACTTCAATTTCAGCTTCCTGAGTGGCTGAGGCATGCCGCAAAGATTCAATGACACTAATATAGGCATCGTTTAATTTGGTATATTTTCCGACAATCGCAATTTTGACTTTTTGGGTGGGGTTTTTGATCTTTTCTACTACTAATTTCCAAGAATCAATATTTAAAGGTCTTTCTTCCAATTGAAGACGAGTTAAAAGTCTTTTGGTTAAACCTTGTTCTTCCAAGTTCAAAGGCACTTCATAAATTGATTTAACATCTCGGCACTCAATGACCGAATCTAAAGCCACATCTGAAAATAAAGACAACTTTTCTCTAATTTGTTTAGAAACTGGCTTTTCAGCTCTGCAAACTAAAATATCAGGGTTTATACCACGCCCTCTTAATATTTCGACTGAATGTTGAGTTGGTTTGGTTTTCAGCTCATTCGTGGCTTTTAAATTAGGAATTAAAGTTACGTGCAAATAAGCCACATTATTCCAACCAACATCTTTGCGGATTTGTCGAATTGATTCAAGGAAAATTAAACTTTCAATATCGCCAACTGTACCGCCCACTTCCACAATTACAATTTCAGATTCGGTGGTATAAGCAGCTTCAAAAATTTTAGTTTTAATCTGATTAGAAACATGCGGCACCATTTGCACAGTTCCACCTAAATACTCACCTTTTCTTTCTTTATTAATTACCGACAAATAAATTTGGCCAGCCGTAACATTATTAATTTTAAATAAGTTAGAACCAGTAAAACGCTCATAATGGCCTAAGTCCAAATCAGTTTCGGCTCCATCTTCGGTTACAAAAACTTCTCCGTGCTGATAAGGACTCATAGTGCCAGGGTCTACATTTAAGTACGGATCCAGCTTCTGAATAGTAACTTTGTAGCCGCGTCCTTTGAGTAAAAGCCCTAAGGAAGAAGCAATTATACCTTTGCCCAAGCTGCTAACGACACCGCCAGTAATAAAAACGTATTTAGGATTAATTGAATTAGTAGACATATTTTAATCGGTCATTTTAGGCACTTTAAAGAAATTACCTTCCATTTGGGGAGCAATTTTAGCCATTTTATCAATTATATTTTTACTTAAATCATTTAATTCGTCTGGCCTCACTGGAGTTTCAATTAAACTGCCGGAAGGCTGAGCCAAAGGTTCAATATTATCAGTATTCACTGAGTTTAAACTTTCAACATAATCAAAAATTTTGTTTAATTCCTCAGCATACTTGGCGAGTTCATTATCTGGAATCGCTAAGCGAGACAATTTGGCAATATTGGCAATTTCAGCAGTTGATATTTCAGTCATTTAAATTAATTTTTAATTACAAATAATGTTCATTTTAATTCTTAAAGGGTAATTTCAGCCAATTTATTTGACTCGTTTGAAATTTGCTAATATAATATGTAAAACAATTAACAATAAATCACAAAATTTTAATTTGTTCCTATGAAAGTTTCACCTTTTGCAAAATTAGCTAGACTTCCAGTTATATTGAAGTCCGGTAACCAGTCGAGCAAATATGATGCACTAAGAAAAATACCTATACCCAAATTAACTAATCATCCTTTACTAACAGCACTAACTATTCAAGAACTTATAGAGTTTAAGAAAATTATATCTCTGGATATAGGGTGTCCTATTAGAACAACGATAATTTCAGTTGAATTGAATAGAAGAAATCCTGAAGACTTAGGATCATAGATGATTACTTGAAATCAAAAGGAATAAATATTTGAATACTTGGATTATTATTTAATTTATGAATAAAAAACCTAAAGATAAGTTAAAAGATACAAAATTAAAGCTCAAATTGATTATTTGCTTATATTGAGGAAGCCAACTTTTATCATAGAATTAAATTAATCAACCAATTCATATAGTTGATGATTGGGAGGGGCAATTCTACTTGTTTGGCCACTGATTTTTGCTGCTGCTGCATTATCTGCCGCCTGTTGTTCTAAGGAAACTTGTCTGACTTCCAATACTGTTCCATCAGATTTAATTATGGGTTGTGAACCAGTTTGTATTGCAGAAAATTGAGTTATGAGTTCTGGAAGTCCCTGAGAGGAGTTAGAAATAATTGATAATATTGTACCATCAGCATCTGGATGATCTTGTCTTGAAATGTTTAGTATTTCTGAAAACCTTGCTTGTAATGCTGCCAATTGTTCTGGAGTTATATTTGGAGGAGGAGATAATCTTGCTGTTCTACCTTGAAAATTTAGTGCATCGCTTGCTGACTCTGATCCAGAATGTTGATTTCCTGTATTAGTAGAACAACTAGGAAAAAGACGAGAAAGATTTGTAATGTTCATTTTTTATAAAATGGTTAAGATTTGATTATAACTATTGTATTACGGTTAAATTGTAAAATCAAATTAAAATTCGGGCATGCAATTAGAAATTAGGCTCAATGAGTATAAAAATATTAAAATTTAAATTATGGACTATTTACAAGAAATTTTAAAATCTCTGGAAGCTAAATCAGCTAATATTCTCAGCCATAACAAACTTAGTCGTTGGGTTGGTTCGGTAAGTAAAATTGTAGGATTAATGATTGAAAGCCGTATACCGGGAGCTACAATTGGAGAACTATGCGAAATTGTTACTGATACGGGAGAAAGACGTTTGGCAGAAGTAGTTGGTTTTAAAGGTGAAATTAGCATTTTACTTTTGCTCGGAGCAGGTGGTGGGCTTCACCAAGGTAGTAAAGTTTATCCAATGGGCAAAACCTTACAAGTTCCAGTCGGAGAAGGGCTTTTAGGACGAATTATTGATTCTTTAGGGCGTCCTTTAGATAATCAGCCAATTGAACGTATTAAAGAATGGCGTGGAATTGATGCTGACCCGCCAGAAGCTTATGGTCGTCCACGAATTGATGAAGTTTTCTCGACTGGTGTGAAGGCAATAGATGGGCTTTTGACTTTAGGAGTTGGACAAAGGGTAGGTTTATTTGCCGGATCAGGAGTTGGTAAATCAACTTTGATGGGTATGATTGCCAGATATAGTGACGCCCAGGTTAATGTGATTGCCTTAGTAGGTGAACGTGGACGGGAAGTACAAGATTTTATTGAAGAAAGTTTAGGTGAAGAAGGACTAAGAAAGTCGGTGGCAGTAATAGCTACCTCAGATCAGCCAGCCATGTTCCGCTTAAAATGTTTATATACCGCTACTACCATTGCCGAATACTTTCGAGATCAAGGCAATAAAGTCCTTTTAATGGTAGATTCGGTTACTAGAACAGCTATGGCGGGCAGAGAAGTTGGTTTATCAATTGGAGAACCACCAACTATGAAAGGTTATACACCTTCGGTTTTTGCGATGTTACCCCGCATACTTGAAAGAGCGGGACGATCAAAATTAGGTTCGATTACGGCAGTTTACAGTACATTGGTGGACGGAGACGACTTTAACGAGCCAATTGCCGATACAGTAAGGGGAATTTTGGACGGACATATTTTATTATCACGTGATATTGCGGCTAAAAATCATTTTCCGGCTATCAATATTTTAGGTTCCGTCAGTCGTTTATTCAATGAATTAGCCCAAAAAGAGCATAAAGCTTCAGCTGGGGATTTTAGGAATTTGATGGCAACTTATCAAAAGTCGGAAGATTTAATTACTATTGGTGCTTATACAAAAGGAACAGATGCTAGATTAGACAGAGCAATTGACTTACAAGATCCAATAAATGATTTTTTAAAACAGGCTACTCATGAGCCAATTGATTTTGCTGAGAGTATAAAATCTTTAAATGAAATTTCAGCTTATGGGAAAAACTAAATAAATCTGTTAAAATTTTTGCTTGAATGTTAATGTTTATTTCTTTTTAGTTTAATTTACAAGCAATTTGGCAGACGTTGCCTAGTGGTTAAGGCCCCGGATTGTGGTTCCGGTTTTCGCGGGTTCGAGTCCCGTCGTCTGCCCCATTTTAATTAAATAAAAAAATAGTTTATAAAGGTTTTCGGTAAAATTGCTTTCCTAAAGATTCAAATTTATTTTTACTTTCTCCTAAAATTGATTCATTTGAGCCAATAAATAAAATTCCACCTGGCTCAAGCCATTCATAAAAAGCGGAATAAAGTTTTTCTTTTAATTCTTTCTTAAAATAAATTACAACATTGCGACATATAAGCAAATGATATTTTTTATTGTTTAATGAATTTAAATTGCTTATATCATGCAAATAAAACTTCACAGCTTCTCTGATAGGCTGATTTAGAGTAAATTCTTTTAGGTCAGATTCGGTAAAATAATTCAAATATTCAGGTAATAAATATTTCATCTCATTAAAATAATATTTGGCGTCTTTGGCTCTGAATAAGGCTTCACGGTCAATATCAGAGGCAAACAAATTAGACTGGGCTAAATAATTCAAACTATTTAAAATTAAACTAACCGAAAAAATTTCCGCTCCAATTGAACAGCCAATACTCCAAATTTTTAATTTTTTTCTCGGGAAAGTCTTCATTAAAAGCGGCAAAATATTTTGTTTAAGATATTCAAATCTATCAGTGTCGCGGAAAAAATAAGACAAATTAACATTAATACAATCAATTAAATCAATCAAAAAAGTTTCATCCGTCGATAATTTTTCAAAATAGTCATTCAAATTCAAAACTGAACTACGATTAAAATGATAAGAAATTCTACGAGCCAAATAATCTTCTCGGTAGGCGTCAAGCTTAATACCAATTCTTTCAACCTTCTTCTGAATAACTTTAAAATCAATTTCTTTAAAAAGAGAAATCTTTCTGGCAAGTTCTGGCGATGGATTTGTTTTATTTTGATACATTTTATTTTCTCATTAAATTATAATAAATTCATTTAAGCCAATTTTCTTTATATAAACTTTTCCATTGGCAATATTGAAAATAACGGTGCGTCCAGTGCAACCACCCAAATCCGCTCCATAAATGGGAATTTTCAATTGATATAATTCTTTTTTTACGGCTTCTGCATTATTCAAGCCAATGGGTAAAAATCCATTTGTATTATTATGTTTTTTATCAATTCCCTGAAACATTTGGGATCCTCCCGCTAACTTGGCACACAAATTTGCATTCTGATAGCGTTTTTTTAAATCATGTACCAAAATATTAACAGCTTCATCGGCATAGCGAGCGGTAGGGGCATTGTTGAATGGGGAATTATTGTTTTTTATACTCCGTGATGGAAGTACTATATGAGCCATACCACCAATTTTTAAAGCTGAATCATATAGGCATAAAGCAATACAAGACCCTAAACCAGAAGTTATTAATTCACAATCTATTGAGTTAGTTACAAACCACTCCCCCATATAGAGATATTGCTGAATTTTAAGAGTTTTATCAGTTTGCTGAATTATATTATGCATAAATTTACAATTCCCCTTGTCTAATAAGCTCAGATTCAGGGTTTAAAATAATCCAAACATCAATCATTAAATTATGTTCGGGCAGAAGCTTTAATTTTCCTTGACAAACGGCTAATAAGTCGGTTTTGGGAGCCATTTGGCAAATTATAAAATCGAGAGCGGCACTTTTCATATCATATATTTGTTCGGTAACACTAAGTTTTATATAATTCTCCTTTCGTGAATTGATGAGGCTAGTCATCATATTACCGGCAAAAATATTGGCCCACTCATTCATAACTGATTGTTGAAAATCTATTTCTTTAAGTAAAGGTGGTGAATCAGGGAAATCTTTAAGATTTTGCATTATCAAATTGGCTGTTTCTTGGGAAGAACAAAATAAAAGAAAACCTTCAATCGGTCCATTTAGAGACTGCAAAAGACAAATTGAAGGACTATAAATGTCTTCTTCAGATTGTATATTACGAACTAAATCGTCAATTTCAATAAAAGCCGACTTGGTATTTTCACAGTCAACCGAAATAGTTATAAGGCATTTTAGTGCTTCCAATCCATTAAAAATTCCTAAGTCACTTAGTTTTTTAAAAGCTTTTAGAGAATTAATATTAGTGGTCATTTAGGATTGTTTTTTATTAATTTAAATAACTTATGGGTCAAATGGCTTAGAAATATAACTCAATTAAAGGGATAAACCTATTCAAATTAGCTTGTATAACTTTCAGGAACAGTTTTAAAATATAAATAGTTTTTATAAAATAATTAATTTGGATAATGTTACAAATTTGAGTTAGATTTTAATTAATACCAAAATAGTATTAGTTTTAATGCAAATTAAGAATAAACCTCCAAAAGCCTTAAATATAAATTCTATTCGGCAAGATTTCCCAATTTTAAGCCAAAGAATAGATAATTTACCTTTAGTTTATTTGGACAATGCGGCTACCACTCAAAAGCCAATTACTGTTATAGAACGCATTACTGAATATTTGTCATATCAAAACTCAACTGTTCGGCGGGGAGCTTATGCTTTAAGTGAAAAATCAACTTCTTTTTTTAATGAAGCTAGGCAAAAAGTAGCTAAATTTATTAATGCAAAACAAAGCGAAGAAATTATTTTTACCAAAGGCTGCACTGAAGCAATTAATTTAGTGGCTAGCTCTTATGGATATAGTAACTTTCAGCCAAATGATGAAATTATAATTACGGCTATGGAGCATCACGCTAATATTGTGCCTTGGCAATTAATTTGTGAAAAAACTCAAGCCAAATTAAAAATTGCTCCTATCAATGAACTGGGCGAATTAAATCTGCTAGAACTCGAAAAATTAATCAATCCAAGAACTCGTTTTCTTTCTCTGTGCCATATTTCTAATGTTTTAGGCACAATTAATCCAATTAAAAAAATTATTGAATTAGGTCACAAACATAAAATACCCGTTTTAATCGATGGTTCGCAGGCGGCTCCACATGAATTGATTGATGTACAAGACTTAGGCTGTGATTTTTATGCTTTTTCAGGACATAAAGTGTATGCCACTACTGGAGTAGGTGTTTTATATGGTAAATTGTCGCACCTTGAGCAAATGCCTCCGTATCAGGCAGGCGGCGATATGATTGAAAGAGTTACCTTTGAAAAAACTACTTATGCAGCCCCTCCGTCAAAGTTTGAAGCTGGTACTCCGCCCATCATGGAAGTAATTGCATTAGGAGCAGCTTTAGATTATATTACTAATTTGGGTTTAGAAAATATTAAAGCTTATGAACATGATTTATTAAAGTATGCTGAAGAACAAATACAAGACCTAATACCTGAAGCCAGGATTATTGGACGTGCTAAAGAAAAAGCCAGTTTAATATCTTTTGTGATTGATTCCATTCATCCACATGATATTGGTACAATTTTAGACCAAGAATTTAATATATCTGTCCGGGTGGGTCATCATTGTGCACAACCATTAATGAATTTATTAAAAGTGCCAGCGACAGCTCGAGCTTCATTTGCTTTTTATAATACTGAAGAAGAAATTGATATTTTAATTAAAGGTTTGAAACGTGTAATCGAAATTTTTAAATATTAGGAAAAAGGTAAAAAGTAAGTCAAGCACATTATGTCAAAGCTCAGCCAATTATATCAGCAAGTTATTTTAGATCACAGCCGCAAGCCAAGGAATTTCGGAAAACTAGAGCCTTATACGCATTCATGTGAAGGTTATAATCCATTATGTGGTGACCAAATTACTATTTATTTAAACCTAGATGAAAATGATATTGTGCGGGAAATCAAGTTTGATGGGGTTGGTTGTACAATTTCGCAAGCTAGTGCTTCAATGATGACTCAAGCTTTAGACGGTAAAACTAAAGAAGAAGCTCTAAAAATTTTTCATGAATTTCAGCAAATGATTGTTGGAGAGCTTGATATAAATGATCAAACTAATTCTTTAAGTTCTTCTAATTCTTTAGGCAAATTAACTATTTTTTCGGGTGTCAAAGAATATCCGTCGCGAGTAAAATGTGCAACTTTGGCTTGGCACACTATGAATTCAGCTTTGGAAAGTAAAAATAAAATTTCAACTGAAAAAGAAGATTTAATAAATTAATTTTGAGATATTTAAGATTTAATACCAAATTGGGTAAAATTCATTTAAATAACTTTAACTTTGTTTATCTCATTTTATGTTTTTTAAAAGAATTTGTGTTTTATTATTAGCCTCTTCATTAGCTTATCCAGTTTGGTCTTCAGGTGAAGAAATTGACGCTCAAGAATCATATACTAGCGGAGAAGAGGAAGGCGATAATTCCAGCCAAGAAGCGGATTACGAAAATAATAATGAAAGCGAAAATATAGAAAATATAAATGAGCCTAATAATGAGCAAATTAGTGAACAAAGTGAAAATTTAGACTCCCAGAATAGTTTGAATCCGGCTGAAATTGCGACTAGTTTTTATAATCAGGGGCTAAAAAGCGTTCAGCAAGACCAATTATTCAAAGCTTTAAATGAGTTTTCGGCCTCCATTAATAAAGATTCAAGTTTGTATTTAGCCTATTTTAATCGTGGCTCCGTTAATAGCCGCCTGACCAAATATGAAAAAGCCCTGGACGATTATAATGAAGCACTTGAAATTAACCCTAATTATGCTAAAGCTTATGTAAACCGTGGAGTGGTATTGGCCAAATTAAAAAATTATGATACTGCAATTAAAGATTATGATAAAGCCATTGAGCTGGATCCAGCTTACGAAATCGCTTATTTAAATCGTGGCAACTTGAAAATGCAAACCAATAATTATAAAGGAGCCATTCAAGATTTTGAAAAAGCCAGTTTAATTGAGCCAAATGATTCGGAAGCTTATTATGCACTTGCCATTGCTCAAGCCAGATTGGACGAATATGAAAAAGCTTTAACTAATTATAATAAAACCCTAGAACTCAATCCAGAAAATGCAGGTGCTTACTATAATAGAGGTTTATTGAAAGTGAGGCTAAGTGATTATAAATTAGCTTTGGAAGATGCCAAAAAAGCCCAAGAATTATATGAAACCTATACAGAATCGTTGGGGCTTGCAAGAACTGAAAAACTATTAGAATTAATTGACTATAAAGCTAATAATCCTTAAAATAGTCGGATGAAATCTTCAAAACACTTTTTATCAATTAATGATCTTGATCCGGAGGAGTTTCTTGAAATATTAAGTTCCGCTAAAAAATTTAAAGGCAATCGCCGAAATCATGAAAGAACTTTAAGAGAACAAGTTGGCGGAATTATTACGACTAAACCAAGTTTGCGTACTCGATTGAGTTTTGAAATTGGATTACTTGAATTGGGTGCTCAAGCTTTATTTATACGTAATGAAGAAATTGGCCTTGGAGAAAGAGAATCTTATGCTGATATTATTAGAGTTTTGGAACGTTATGTAGATATTTTAATTGTCAGAACGCATGACCATAATGGTTTGATTGAAATGGTTAAGCATGCTAATTCCTCAATTAATATTATTAATGCCTTAACTAGCGAAGAACATCCTTGCCAAGCTTTAGCTGACTTTTTAACTTTAAAAGAAAACTTCAATGAATTTAAAAATTTAAAGTTAACTTATATTGGCGATGGAAATAATGTTTGTCATAGCTTAATGCTGGCTTCCAGTTTATTACAAGTTGAGTTTACTGCTATTACGCCTCCTGGCTATGAACCACAGCTTAAATATATTAACTTAGCGACTCAAAATTCTAAAAAGCTATCCGGGAAAGAGCCACAAATCACAAATGATATTCAAAAAGCTTTAGAGGCTGATATTTTATATACTGATGTTTGGGTTAGTATGGGTGAATCTTCCGCTCAAAAGTCTCAGTCTGCTTTTGAAAATTATAAAATAAATGAAGCTTTACTCAAAAATAAAAATATTCCCGTTTTACATTGTCTGCCGGCTCACAAAGACCAAGAAATTTCGGAAGGGATTTTTGAAAAGAATGCTAAATTAATTTTTGACCAAGCGGAAAATAGATTGCACGCCCAAAAAGCTTTAATGTTGCACTTATATTTTATTCGCTAATATTTCCGCTAAAGTCAAAGTACTTATATAAATTTGTGTATTAGTATTTTAAATATAACTAGATGATTGTTGTAAATTCGATCTCAATAAAGGAAAATAGAACTTACTATTTATCTTATAAAAATGTTCAGATGAAAATAATTAATGAAATAATATTAATTGATGAATTAAAAGATATGGCTAAAGAAATTTTTGGCGATATGATTAAAGGTGTTGTTGATATTGATCAAGAAATTATTGCAATTAATGCTGAGTTACATTCTGATTTAGAATCGTTATTGCTAGAAAATGGCTCTCTTCAACAAAATTTGTGGGGAATAAATATTTATCCTGAACTTGTCAATAATAATTTCATTGAATTTGATTCTTTAATTAATATTCGTCCATCTCAAAACAATAGAAGCCGCGGAGTAGAAAATGAAGAAATACAAAGTAAAATAATCGAAATAGTTAATAGAAAAATCAAAAAATGACTATTCAACACAAAGAATTAGCAAATGGCCGCTGGCAGCAGATGAGCTTTTGTGAACAAATGGCAAATATTGGTAGTGAAATAGAAAGAAGTGTGAACTGGCGTACAAAAAATAATACTGAATACAGCCAAAAAGCTTTTTATCGAGCTTTAGAATTACTTGAATTAACAATTAGTTTTACAACTATTAAAAGTCATTTTAAAGAATTAAGCAGATTGAAAGAGGTTTTACTAGATTTTTTCTTAGATAATAATTATTTCAATTCGACTAATGATTCTATCAAAAAGTTTTTTTACCATTTCGCATTTGCTGTTAGATCAAAAACTTAATTTTAAGCCAGTTTCAAATCTTCCACAATACCGATGGCTAATTCCAAGTCAGTTAAGTATTCTTCATAAATTGAATAGTCAAATAAGCTTTTAAATATCGGTGGTTCAAGTAATTCACGGTTATATGGAATAGCAATATAAAACTTATCATCTACTACCGAAAAATCAAATTTGCGTCCGGTTTTATGTACAAAATTAACCATACGTTCTAATAAATTACTTGGTAAAACATAAAAAGCTTCGGTTGTGTTTTCAGCATAAACTGGGAAAAGTTCATTGAATTCAGTATTATCCAAGAATATTTTATTATTACTTATATTATTTGAAGTACCAAAAGCCGTATTAGTATTCCTCGGCAAATCTATTATCATGAATAAACCTTGCCAAATCTGATTACTATTTTTGTAAGCATCTTCTCCTCCATCAACTAATCTATTTATTTGAATTTCAGAGAACTTAATGAAAATATTATTAATACTTCCTTCAATTAAATCGTCTCCTGTAAGAATGATTTCTCCCAGTAAATCATCATCTGATAATAAAAGACTATCCATAAATTCCTGTGTTTTTATGTGAGAGCTTGGATTATAATTTAAGGCTGGATTAACTAATTTAATTAGATTTTTTACTATTTCATGTTTAAATTCTTCATAGTAATCTTTAAGTCTGTTTTTTTTTATAAAACTAATTTGTTTAGGAATATTAAAATGTTGCATTATTGGCACAAAAAAGATTGCTGGCCAAGTTAAAAATATTCCACCATACATACAATTAGAGATAAATATTATTATATGATGAATAAAAGGATATTGTTTAGGTGGAGTTGGTGTATATTCTGAGTTACCTGAAAAACCTAGAAAAGTAATAGGTATAATCCATCCAAAAGCCATAAAACTAATTGCTAAGAGTGTTCCAAAGCCAGATATTACAATACTAACTAAAAGGAAAAAAGCTTTTAGAGATAATTTTTTTCTTTCTTTTTCAAGTCGTTCAATGTAGGGTTCCAATTGCTCCAATATAACAATATTATTATTCATAGTTGGCACCTTATAATTTGAATTTTATTTGATTGTGCTTGCTCAAGCTTGATATTAAGAGGAATTATTTTTGCATAGAAAATGCCTTCGCCAGCCAATTTTAAATCGCTTATTTGACCGTTTATGTTTAGCTGATTAGAAGCTTTAACTCCATTATTTCTGTCTAAAATTAATATTGTATTTTCGTGGGTTTTATAAAAAATATCCTGATTGTCTAAATACTTTCCAGACCAATTTTTTAAATAATGTTTATTACCCGAAAAGTCTTCATAATATCCCTTTAAATCAATACTCCGCATCTTAAAACTATTATACTCAAAAATATAATCTTGAAAGTAAAAATTATTATCTTCACCTATAAGCTCAAACGGACTTTCATTATGATAATAATTAATGTGAGGAATATTTCCGTAATAATCAAAATTTTTGAAAAGCTTAAAACCTATTTTTTTTAATCTATAATCATTATTTTTTGTCTTAAATTCTTGCTTTTCATCATATTCAAAAAGGAATAATTCACCTTTATTGTTTATTGAATAATATTTATCATAGTTTAAATCATGTACTTTTATAGTAGTTATTTTTCCCGTTTGTCTATCTATTTCAGTCCTTACGTGATTAGCTACTTTATTTAACACTTCAGTTAATTTCAAGGATTTTAAATCTAGTTTGTAAATTATTACTCTTTGAGATAGTTGTTGATCACATTTAACTTTTAAATCTTGGTTTGTATTGATTTCTTGCGGACAGAAGCCATATGAGAAGCCAAGTATATATAATGAATTATTGTCATGAGAGACCTTGATTTCTTTAATTTTAAAATCTTCTTTGAAGTACTTTTGTATTAGAGAAGCTCTTTTGGAGTCTACTATATTCGTGTCAAGAAAAGTATTGCTTATTTGCTTTAAAGAACAATTATTATAACTTTTTATATTCAAAAGATTTTTTGCTTGGCCTAAATTATTTAATTGAGTAATTGTAGAAGATATTCCGCAACCACCTTGAGCAAAACTATTTCCTAATATATAGCTATCACCTTTTTTGTTTGCAGCAATACTTTGAATATTGTTTTCAGCTATATACAATTCTTTAGCTATTTCACATTTTATGGTTTGAAGTGGAACTGCATTTTTTAAAGCCCAATCTCTTATTTTACCTACTGGACTTAATAGAAAAAAAGATAAAAAAGACCAACCCAGCAATAGGATTAATAATATCCATCCACTTAATAATTTCTTAATTGGTTTAATAGTTTGCATAAATTAATCTTACTTAGTTACCAATTTTTTCAAGGAATAGAGCTTCTTCTTTGTTTATTTCCGGTGGATAATTTGAATCAACCAAATTCTTATTAAATGCTGTTGACACTAGTACTAATGCTGCTAGATAAGAACCTTTTAATGAAGGATGACTACCATCTGGATCAAACAAATTACTAATTTTAACTAATGAGGAAGGATTAGTAGTTTTCCCCCAGGCTCTCCCAACAAAAGCAACTTTCCCGCCCGTATGTTTTTGATAAACTGAATAACCTTCTTCTACCGCTTCGGTATATCCTTGAAAAGTACAAAGTTTGGAATAATAAGAACAGTTTATTTTATCTCCATTTAATTTACCCCATGTTGCATAATAAATTATTTCGGTAAACTCATTATTCTTTTTTATTTTCGTAACTAAATCTTTTGCAAAAGGTAAACTTTGTACTTCTATATCTTTAGGCTTAAAGCTTGCCATTTGGCTTTGTTCCTGAAGAATAACATAATCCCATTTTTTCAAATTTATTTTATTCAAAGTATCCAAATTATTTGCATGATCTGCAAACTTTGCCCCGCCAATAGTAGCTGAGTCATATTGAATATTAATACCATTAGAACAGGCTATGTTTTTAAATAGTTTTGGTAAATCATTATAAAAAGTAAAGCTATTACCAATAAAAAGGACATTTACCGGTTTAGAACTTTCGCATTGACTCAAAGTATTATTATTCGGAATTGTTTCTACTTTATTTGCAATACCACAGCCAGTAATATTAATTAGAAAAATACTAAACAACAAACTATATAAAATTACTTTCACGATATTATTTATTCCTTAATTTGTAATATTATTCACAGCTTAGTTTTTATAAAATCTAAAATACTTTAATTAATTGATGTTGCTCATAAGAGATCTCTTGCGAAAAAAGAGAAAGTAATGTGAAATAAGCTCTATTTTTTTATATTTGTCTGAATCACAGATGGACGCAGATTTCAAAGATGACACAGATACTTTAGATATTGTCTTTCCGCTTTGAGAAACTTTAATCTTTAACAAAGAAACTACAAATAAAATATCTGTGAAGTCAGTGTTATCTGAGCTAGTCTGCGATTCAGACAATATAAAACTTATCATCTACTACCGAAAAATCAAATTATCAATATAACCATCAAGCTATATATTCAAGCTATTACTTAATTTCCAAATTATTTTTTAAATTTATTACTTTTTGTCTTAATTCATCAATAATAGCTTTTTCATCTTTATTTTCTGAATAGTAAATTGGCTCCCCGAATTCAATCATTATTTTATGAAATTTTGGTAATTTATGATGATAAGACCAAGCCTCAAAACCTCCGTGAATTGCAAAAGGAATAATTGGAGCTTGGCTCTTAGTTTGCAATCTGGCCACTCCACGATTAAATTTACCAATATTTCCATCTTCCGATAATTTACCCTCCGGAAAAATGCAAATAGCTTTACCACATTTCAAATCGTCAATTGCTTCTTTAAGAGCGTTTTTTCCTTGTCCATCAAATACAGGTATAAAAGCTAAAGCCCGTGCAACGTGGTTAATAATTGGCCAACTCAAAACTTTATAAGTTACCATAAATTCTAAATTTCTTTTGGAAGCAGTACCGACAATAAAACCATCTAGCCAGCCTGTATGATTACCAGCCAAAATTAATGAACCTTTATGTTTTAAATGCTCTCTGCCTTTTATTTTTAATTGGAAAAACAAATACATTATTGGCTTAAATAATAGCCTGAGTACATAATAAACAAAATTACGTCGGAAAAATAATATAATTAAAGTAATACTAAAAGCAAACCAAGCTAAACCATGAATTAACTCAATTGGAGAGACTTCAACTAATGCAAACTGAGAAATAATTATTAAAGAAACTACAAAAACTAAATTAGTAATAAAAGCTTTAAAACCAAATATTTTTCCACGAAAGCGATTAGGTACTGTTTTTTGAATAGCTGTTTCAATTAGCATGTTTATAATTACATTAACTATTCCAATTGGTATAAGCCAAAGCCAAGCTGTCTCGTCTGAATTAATAAATTGAGCAGTAGTAAAAGCAGTGGCAAAAGCAATTACTAAAACTATAAAAGAAAAAGTAAGTAAATCATTTAGTTTAAATTTATTTTGCAAAAAGTTTATGCCAATTATACCAATTAACATTCCTTTACCAATGGTGTCTAACAAACTATTTAATTCATTTTGAGCTAAAGCAATTAAAGCAATATAAAATACTGAAGTTAAAAGCGATAATGCACAAGCTAATTCAATGGTTCTTTTAGTTTTTTGATGAGTTTTTAAATAAGCAAGGGTACTTTTGAAACTTTCTATAAATGTAGTTTGATTATTTTCATCTTGTAAATCTTTATCTTCTTTGGTATTTTTATTTTCTTCTAACTTAATGAATTTGGCTAATATCAAGCTAATAATAGAACCAATTAAAATAAAAATACCAATTACCAAAACATTCCATCCGTAACCAGTACCAATGCTGCCTGTAGCAAAACAAGCAAGCAAAATATTCAAACTGACTGTTAGAGCATTTGCTACTCGTAAATTAGATTTTGGTACTATGTGGGGTATTAAGCTTAAAGTAATTATATTTATAAAAACAGAACAAGAAACAATAAAAAAGCCTGCAAGAATATGAACGATTTTGTATAAGACTAAGTAATACATCAGTAAACCAAAAATTACTAAAGCGGTTACAAAAGGTATTGCTAACTTAACTAAAATGCTTTTAACTAAAATATCTTTCTTTTTGTATTTATCAGCTAAATAACCAGCTAGCGGAGCAAAAAATATATATGGCAAAATTGAAATTATTGTAATTAGAATCGGGGAAATTATTAGGCTTGGCATGCCAGTTGGATGCTTCATATTCCCTTCTATTTGCAATACACTTAGTATTAATTTATCGACAAAGATTACAAGTATATTGATTAATAAAAGTAAGACAAAGTTTTTATTCGCAGATAAATCATTATTGTTTTTAGTACTTGTTTTTTCAGACATTTTATTAATTATCTGCTTGTCTATTTATCTATTTAAAATACCCAATAATTATTATTTTTTTGTTTTTGCTATCCGCATTAGTGAATTTTATAAACTTATACTTTTTCAGTCAGCCTTATTATTTATTAGAGGTTTATAATTAAAGGATTCTTTGCATATTAACTATTAAAAGCGGATAAATATTATGGAATTTAATAAACAACAAT
>JAAFJH010000003.1 GCA_013298875.1 Synechococcales cyanobacterium bin2.concoct.b11b12b14.033 | reverse complement strand
GCCCATTACACACTTGGGAAAATCCCTTATGCTTACTTTTACGTCCTATATTCCATGCACCATTAGCATCTGCATTAACCTTAATACCGTCTTTTGATTGGTACAATCCTCTTTTAACTCTTTTGCCACTGAAAGTATATTTAGTTGTATTATTAGGATTATAGATAGGAATAGAGTCATTATCTAATGCACTTGCCTTGCTGGTATAGGATTCTTCTTGCTCTATATATTTGATTCCATAAGTTTCACATAAAGATTTCAACTTCTCTTTTAAAGAACAAAAAGGAATTTGAACAAAGTTCTGATTATTCTTTTTTCCGATGTTAATATCTTGTTTCCAGCCTTTATTAGTTCCAACTATTAAAGTTCCTATATCTAAACTAAGACAATTTTCGATAATATATCTAGCTGTTTTGCTTAAATAATCTCGGACTTGATTATTTCTTTTTGATAATAATTGTCCTTGTCTTTTAGTCAGACTTTTAATACCTTGCTTGTCTTTGATTGATTGTAATTTAGCATTTGTTTTGTTGTACCAATGGTTATAACTTTTTAATTTGCGACCATCGATAATAAACGATGCCCCATTAGTACTAACACAAGTAGCTAAATTATCAAGTCCTAAATCAATAGATAAAGCATTATCAGACTTAAACTCAACAATTTGTGGTTCTTCCTCTGTAATAAATTCAACCTCAAAAAATTGACAATTATACTTAGGATAGATTCGTACTTCTTTTAACTTTCTATCAAGCAATCTATCAGGAAAAGGTAACTTTACTTCACCATATTTATCTTTGAAATCTTTAGACATAGGTACTTTAAAGAAACCATCTTTAACTTTTATTCTCGGAATAATTAAACTAAAGTAGCCATCTTTCTTAAGATAGTGAGGTAAAGATATTTGATTAAATTGGTAATTACCTGATTTTGCTTTTTTTATTAAATTAAAGAAAGAACGAAAACTTCTATCTACCACTTTTAAGGTTTGTTGAGCAATATCAGTATTTAATAGTTGGTAATTTTCATTAGTTTTACATAGGTGGTAGTTTGATTCATAGCGAAGAAATGTTTTCTCAGCAAAAAAACACTGCCTGATGCAATATAGCCCAACATTGTATAGATTTTTCGACAACCTACACATTTCCTGTAGAGCTAAATATTCTGTTTTAGACAATCCTCTAATTTGATTTTTCTGAGTCTTAAACATAGTTTTTATTTTCGCACCGCTATATATTCATTATATGTTGAGAACCTAAAACTGTCAACATATTATTGTAGAATAAAAATATAAAGCCGTGCTAGAAGCACGGGGTTTCAAACCCAAAAACTTTGATGAATTTATATCTGGTTTGATTTGCTGTTGCGTTTGGTGCCGCATAAGCAAAAGATGAGAAGAAGAAGAAAACTAATAGTGCGAATATGTATTTTAACATTTGATTTTGTGTGGTTTAGGATTACAAATATTATATTCACACTTTAGTTGGTAATCTAACAAAATTCAATAAGATTCTTTTATTTTTTTTTGTTTTATGGTTGGATCTTTAGTTTCTTTTACTAATGATCTGATTGATTTTCGGGTCTTAGACGGATTATCTCCTAGAATATCTATGACTGAGACTTTTTGTTTTTTATCATCATAAATAATACTAGCAGGGGTATTCTCTGTTTGTTGTTTTAATTTACTGTATTGTTCGGGAGACATATTAAAGTGCATTTGTCTCTTTGGGGTTGGTTTTGGCATAATAAATTGTTCTTAATTTAGGGTTTATTGAGGGGTTTAAAATCCAGTAGGGCAATAGAATCTATTAAATGTTTCAGTATCAATCTCAACAGTTAAGTTCTTCTTAAGAAATTTAATTGTGAGGTATTCTCTGTTTTTATGTGAATGTGATACTCGGTTGATAACCTCTACGAGGTCAAAATACTCCTCTATCTCATTATACATCCCATTAGATACATGACTTAATTCTTTAATTATGTCGGAGTCTTGTTCTAAAGAACTAACTAGTGTAACTATTTTTTTTAAGTTACTTTTCAATCCCTTCTCGAAAACGCTTTGTTTATGAGAAAATAATTTCTTTTTTTCTTTTTGTAAGTTTTTCATTATGTCTTTTAAAGTGTTTTTAGTTGTGGTAGTTTTACCTTTTTAAGGAAGGTTAACCTATTTGGTCTAATTAATCATGACTATAGTCTAATACTTCTAATTTTTCAGGCGTGACAATTACTTCAGCATGATCTCCAAATATATCCTCAAGCAAATCTTCACTTAGGTAAAGAGTAGAATTTAAACCCTCTAACGTTTCAATAAGATTCAAAGGTAAACTATGAGCATAATGTTCCAAATCAGTCAAATCAAAACCTTGTTCCTCTGATTCGTAAGCTTCCCTGTTCTTTACATATTCAGGTTTTAGTTTTACATTTAATCCAGAGAATCTAAACTCACAAGGATCTCCATCATTAAAGTAAGGGGTATATTGTGCCCAGTTTAAATTCTCAATTTGAGGAAATGATAAAAAGATTTCATTGAAGATAAGCTTCAATTTCTCTTTTACCTCTGATGTCATTTCAGTTTTTAATTGTTTGATCTTCTCATTGTGTTCAAGAAGAATTGTTTTTAAGTTTTTTAGAGTGTCCATTAGTCTAAATTAATTGTTAATCGGGGTGTTTTTTTTTGGTTTCCATTACCTAGCCAAGTATACATAGGCATACCTACTAGATAATCTTGAAGGGTTGGAATTTTACCTATGTCTTCAATTATATGATCTTCCGCTATATCTCGTACCGAGACTTCTTTACCTTCTGAGTTGGTTATTAGATGTCCGAATACTTTTTCTGCTATGAAGCATCCAAATGAATTATGTAATATAGCTCTATGTCTCATATCTGGAAAATGAGCTTTAGTTGAATCTAAAAAATCATGTATTTCTATATAGTCTTTCCAGTTACCCCCATATTTCTTAACTGAGTTTTTTGCGTGCAAGTAAGGCTTCATGTAGTTGCTTCTATTTTATTCAGGGCTTCAGATACTATATACCACACTGTATTGAATTTATATCTATCAGGAAAAGTATATTCTAAATATGTTTTAATTTCTTGAAGTGCTTTAAGGGCAATTTCTGATTTTGTATTTGGGATCATCTATATAGTAAAATTATGTGTAGATGCTAAATTGACATACCCTTTGCTAAGAGCAAAGATTTTTAACGCTTCATTGAAATTTGCTAGTAAACTAGTCTGACTATTTCTCTGCGTTCGTTTATAGTCTCCCGATGCCCCATGGCGACTTATTGCTTTTAGTTGAACTTGCTTGGTTATCGCAAATTTTCCTTAGTTGTTTAAATCTTAAGCTAAAGTGTATAATTTGTCAATTACAGGACTCTACCCAATTTTCCTGATAATACCAAACACTTACCCAAAATATAAAATGGATTTGTTTTTATCCCCTGATGAACGATCAAAATTTGAAAATTTCTTTATTCCTCCAATCGATTATAAGCCTTTCTCTGTCTATAAAAGTTTTTCTATCCCGATAGAAGAAAGTAAAGGTTCTAACATATCAGATAAAATAGCTTATCTTGAAAAAACAGCAGAAGAGGCAAGAAAAAAGTTTGAAAGCTTTGAAGAGTCTATAAAGGATTTTATTGAAGAATTGAAAATTGCAGATTCTAACCAAAAAGAATTAAAACAAAAACTTGATAGGTTCAAAGATCTACCAACAGATCCTAATGAAGTTAAAGTAACTGAATGGATTTAAAGAAAAAGTATTAGAGTTTTCTGAGAGATATAGGAATTATCGAAATAACCTAGCAAAGGTAACCATTATATACAGGAAAAAGAGATAGAAAGAAGGTAGTATATTTTCACTAATACATTTAGTTTAATGACAGAACCTCACGTTATAAGTGCCCTTGTAAACAAGAAAGCTGAACTACTTGGATTAATTGAATATCACCAAAAAGAAATCAAAAAATTTACTGAAGTCATAACCCACCTTAATGCTTCAATAAAAGTATTTGACCCGAACTATAATTTGTCTTCAATTCAATCCCGGCAGTTCAGGGCTAAAAATCAATTATTTGCTCATGGTGAACTATCAATTTTGATTTTTGAAGTCCTTAGAGAAGCTGAAAGTCCATTAACATCCGCTCAAGTGGCTGATTTAATCAAAGTAAAAAAGAATATAACGGTAGATATAATTGACAATGTTATGAGTAGTCTTCAGCTTCAAGCCAGAAATAGCAATATCCAGAAAGAAATTAAAAATAAAATTGCCTATTGGACAAAAAGCCAACTTTAAAATTATCCATAGAACCCCAAAACAAATAAAAAATGAATAACCGATTATCAGAAGCACTAAGTAAGTTAGAAGAGATACTGAATAATGCAGGATTCACTATAACGATGGTAGAAGACATTCATACTGCTGAATATGATAATGAGGCTTGTCAGCATTTAGATAACAAAATTAAACCAGGAAACCATACCTTAATAAATATTAATGTATTGATACCTTCTAATTAAGGCTTCTTTTTGATTTTGTCTGCCTTTTCAGTCTCTTCAAAATAATTTTTTATACGCTGTGCAGATGTAGTATTTAATTTTTCAACTGTTTCTATTATGTTCTTTTGAGATTGATTGAGTACTTTCGACCAAGTACCTAGCTCCTTAGGATCATTAATATCTATACGTTTAGAGTCAAGATGTTTTTTATTCTTATCGTCTGGCATTTAGCTATAAAAAATTTTAGTAAAATGTAACGTAAATTTAACAAATAAAGAGAAAAAAGGACATCACCAGTTAGTCTAATGATGTCCTCTGAATTACTGTCTATTAGTTACAGTCATTAATCACATTCGCAGGAACTACAGGAGCAATCACCATAAGTACAGGTATCGCAGCCTGTGCATTCACAACTTGCATGACTTGCTTGACCTAGCCATAATACTAAACCAAAACTTAAACATATAATCGATTTCACTTTCTTTTTCTCCTTTCTTTATGGGTTATTTGTAGTCTTCCTTTATTCTCAAGCCATCACCAAATCTTGTTACTGTGTAAGAACTAGGCTCCGGTGGTCGTGTATATGGCGTAAAAGAAGGAACTCTTGTTCTGTTAAAAGAGTTTTGGAAAACGGTATTTAATGAGTTAGATAATGCCTGAGTTCGTGCCTGTTCCATCATTGAGTAGTTCTGCATACTTGCTGATAAGGCGTTCGCAAAGGCAGGATCATTCAGAACTCTCCCAGTTTTAGACCAGAAACCTTCTCCCTGATTCCTATATGGCTGTTGATACTGATAATTACCTGACAATATGTCCTGAGCTGTCATTCCACCATAAGAGTTCATTATTCTAGGGGATTGATAGTTAGGATATTGAGGATAATAAGCACCGCCATAATAGTCTTGAGGATAAGGTTCAGATTTTACCTCATTGAAAGAGCCGATTACCAAAAGGCAAATAAGTAATAGTTTTTTCATTAGTTCATTGTTTTAACAACTGGGCAATTTAAAACCTTTTTGCTTAAGTCCAACAATAAAATTAAAAGAGAAGCTTTTTCTTCACTGGAAAGACTCCTTAAAGTAATCTGATTAATTACTGGTAATTAAATAAAATATGTGGCTCTGTTTTCCTCATCCCTTTATCGGAAATCAAATTCTAATTTACAGAGTACAGGTTGCAATTAAGAAGACAGGGATTTCTCCCCGCCCTCTAGATCTATATTAGTTGCGTTAATATAGATCTGTACTGAATCCAATGCCAGCTTTCAGATAAAGAAGTAAACTTTAAATTTAACTCCTTTATCTCAAGTTGGATTTTCTCCAGTTGATACTGGTAGTATTCATAAGAATATTCCCAGTACTTCAGGCCAATATTCATAAGTTTTTCTCCTTATGGGGCCGTCTATTATTGTAACTTAAAAATTTGTAAATAAAACTGATTTGATAGGTAGCAGAAGACAGTCCACAAGATTTTTTTATATCTAAAAACCCTTAATCAAACATCCTTGTTTTATTGTACTGAAGGAAAAAAGTTTGCAGGAGTATTAACGTCTACCGCCAGGTCTTTGAGAGGAAGCACGACCACCACAGCGAGAACCATCACTAGCAGTATCCCAAGGATTATCACATTGAGCAGAACTCTGAATGGTGGGAATGGTGGGAATAATAGTAAATATAAACAAGAAAGCAAAAAGTAATTTCTTCACAGAAGATCTCCAAGTAAACTTTAGGTTTACCCCCCCCCTATATCGTCCAACTATTGATTGAGAGAGTCGATACAGGAAGGTAAAGGAGTATATTAATTTAGACGGATGTCTTTCATTTTTGTTTCAAGTATTCTCAATTATATGTGTGTTCTTTTATAAAGTTTAATTGAGGGTTCTTAAAATTAAATACTTAATATCCAGAGTACATGAATAAAAACAACTTAGAAGAAAAAAGAGCTTATTATTTAGAAAAAATGTCAAAGCCTTTCATTGAGGTTATTGACGATGATAATAATCTAATTAAAGTAAATGAGCCTATTCGTAATCAACAAGAAGGATCCCAAAAATCAATAGAAGACACAAGAAAAAGATTCTTGGAAAAAATGTCAAAACCCTATGTCCGTGTAGATGGTGAAATGGATGAAGAGACAAGAAATAGAGTTTCGGGAAAGTATATATTTGTAAAAACTACTGATCTGTCAATTCCAACCTTACAGGAATTAGAGGGGATAAGTTTGCAAAAGTAGTTGCTAAAGGTACTACTTGATATTCCACCTTTAAAATTATTTAATAAAGCCAAAAAAAATATGTCAGAAGAAAACAAAAAAGAAAGTAAAGTTCAAATTTTAGTTTCAGGTTCTATAGTTTGCATATTTCCTCCTGGAACAACGAAGAAAGATATTGAAGAATTTAAATTAATTAGATCTCAGTATTTGAAATCTAATTAGGGACTTGTTTAAAATACCCTCTTTGAGTTAGTAAATCAGATACTTCTCCTACTGTTAGTATTGGAGAATGTTTGTCTAAAGTTAATTCACAGATTAATAAATTATCTTGAACTACATCGACATGTTTTTTTAAGCTATCCATGATTTCTAGAGTCCCTCCATAAACAACCGCTTCTACGAACTTTAAAATTGTTTATAAAGCCCCTAAATTTTATTAAAAGATGCCGAAAGAACTAGAGGATTGGTCTGCCCAAGACTGGTTATTTAGAGAATATTTATCAAAATTAAAACAGAACAATGTTAAAAGAATATTTGTTATCACAGAAGATATGAATGAAAATCAATTGACTTTTACCCATAATTTTTTATCTGACGAGTACTTAACAGAATCTATAACTTCTTCTTTTTAGCTCCTAGCTTATAAACAATTTCAGGATTTTTTTCTGCAAATTCTTTTGTAGTAAACTGTCCATTATCAGCTCTTTTATATTTTTCTGGTTTATTTTTAGGAGTTTTAGGCGTTTTAGACATATAACCATTGATAACTTAGAGACAAACTAAAAATAACAAACAAAAAGAAAAAGAACATCACCAGTTAGTCTAATGATGTCCTCTGAATTACTGTCTATTAGTTACAGTCATTAATCACATTCACAAGAACTACAGGAGCAATCACCCCTTGTACAGGTATCGCAGCCCGTGCATTCACAACTAGCATAACTTATTTGATTCAGTAATAAAACTAAGCTGAATGCTAAAGATATAAGTATTTGTTTCATATGTTACTCCCTCTGCCATCCCATTGGGCAAAATCCATATTCACTTACTATAAGCCTACAAAATTTCTGACCACTTGAAGTAGTTTTACAGCATATAGTTTCAATTTCAATTGCCATAGCAGAGAAAGAATTTACTAAAGGTATAAGAAGCAAAGTAGCAAAAAGTAATTTTTTCATAGAAAATCCCCATTAAATTAGTAAAGCTGGTATCAAATACGATGCACCAACATTAATTTTGATGTTTTAGCAGTGTTAAAAGTTCCCAAGCAATAAAATCAATTCAAGATAGTTCAGGGTGGTTTCAAATGGATGCACCAGATAAATTATGGGAAGAATACATAAAAGGATTGCTCAAGGCTGATCTTGTACGTAGGAAAGTTAGTTATAGTAAGTTGGCATCTTTGCTTAAAGAAATAGGAATAATTGAAGATCCAAAGAACTTGATAAACAAAATTAATAGAGCTAAATTTTCAGCTACCTTTTTGTTTGAATGCCTATATGTTATTGGATGCAGGGAAATCAAAATTGATGACCCTAAAAAGGTGATGCTTAGGTAGTTTACAGAAAAGATTTATTGAAAAAATTCCCTAAAGATAATAAAGTTTATTTAATTTAAAAAATATTTCATGAGAAAAAAAAGAAAATTAGGAGTAAATTTTTTTGAGGTTTACTCTCTAGAAGGTTCAAAATATACTTTAGGAGAGCTACTTAAAGAACTTAGCAGTATAAACGGATTATCTGAAAGGAGGAACCTCCCTATATCAGATGATAAAATTATTAGACTAGAAACTATCAAATTTAATGAAAAAACCTCATTATGGGAGGGGGAATTTTTAAGATTATTGGATGATTCGCTAATTACTGGCAGCAAAAGCAAACTAGGTTATGAAGCTTCTTCCCTTCCCGATGACAAGCAGATAGCTACTACAGCCGTATTTCTTTATTGCCCAACTTTTCATTCGATTTTATTAGAAGAGAACGGCTCAATAAGCCATAAAATTGTTGAGAATTTTTTTTCCGAGAAGTCTATAAATGGACAATTTCAATTAGGGATAAAAGTTAAAGAAGATTTTTTTCTACAGATTGATTCATTTGAACTTGTAGAATGTTTTTGCGTTCAGCTTTCTGGGTTAAATGATCTTAGTGTTCTAGATCCTGAAAATGAAAAGTCGGAAAAAGAATTACTGATTCTTTCAGAGAGATTAAGAAGTCCAGTTATTGAAATAGGGGCTAAAATGCTAAGAAGTCCGAAAAAAATGCGAGAATCCAAAAAGGCAAATTTAGATAATTCTTTAAATTCTGAGTATCTGGATAAACCCTCTATAATAAAATTTTTAAAAGATGTTTTTAATCGAAACGAAAAAAGAGGGAAAGTAGACAAAATTACGGTGAAAGGAAAAAAGAATTTTAATTATCCTTCACAAACAATAGATTTAATAAAGCATCGAATGAGAGAAAGTGTAGAATATGAATGTATGGACAAAATCGCCTCATATGAATCAAAGCTAGAATTAATTTATCAAGCATGGCAAAGAAATGAAGAATCTATAAAGAAAATGAAGAAATTA
This sequence comes from Synechococcales cyanobacterium bin2.concoct.b11b12b14.033, assembly GCA_013298875.1. GTDB lineage: Bacteria > Cyanobacteriota > Vampirovibrionia > Caenarcaniphilales > Caenarcanaceae > JAAFJH01. The sequence goes on along the minus strand of JAAFJH010000003.1, from coordinate 48,746 downwards.
GATGGAAGCAATTAAAATTATCTGTTAAGTAACAATTTTCATGATTACAAACCGACAAAAAGAATATATAAAACCTTACTTAGCAGCGATAATTGCTCTGGTTCTTTATTTGTCTTTGTGTTCATTTGGTCACTGTAATACGAACTTTAATTTAAGTTCTATATTTGTGCTTATTGCCAGCATAAGTTCTATCCTCTTTGGCTTTTTAATGGTTACTTTTGGAAGTTTTCTCTCTATGGGAAATCGATATAAGGTAAAACAATTAAAAGATATAGGTAGATTTGAATCTATAGTAAATCTCTTTTTTGTTTCCATAACTTCCAATTTTTATACCGTAATCCTTGCCTTAGTATCCACAATATTAATTAACTCAGATCATGTATCTCATACTTCTCGTTCATGTAGTATTTCAATAAAAATACTCTACTGCTGTAGTATTGTAGATTTTTTAGCTGGTTTAACTGTATCTGTTCTTGCATTTGCCTTAACAAGTGCATATCAGATTTTAGAATTGTTTTTTATCATTGCTAAAGATGATAATTAAAGAGTCTCTATTAATAATTTCGAGAGTTCTAGGTACTATTTAGTTGCCTTTTTGCTTCAAACTCTAAAATTATTTGATAAAGTCCCAAAAACAAAACAATGTCAATAAAGTTACAAAAAGATCTAGTAATTCCCGCCGGGACAGTATTTGAAGAAAGTAGTGCAGATATTAAATACTTTGCACATTTCTATCAGAAGGATGTATTTATAACTCCTGATTACAACCTAAGCATAGTGGTTCCAAATGATGTATTTGAGCATGATCCAGAACTATTTAGTGTTATTTGAAAATTATCCTTTTGATTTTTTAGGATCTGCACCTCTGGGATATGTTCTTTCTTCTTGAAAATCTCCGTTTTGATAATGGATTTTCAAAGAACCATGTTTTTCTTCTACATATTTAGTAGAGGACTTTGTTCCTTCTTTTTTTGTTAAAAACTCTTTAATTGGAGTTCTATTGTTTTCTTCTAGCAGTCCCCATTGTGTGGTTTCTTTATTATATGTTAAATGGTAGTTTTTCATAAATTTTTAATTTGTCTATTGAAAATTTATTATTTATGATAACTTCAAGCAGTCAATCCTAACAATTCCACTTTACGATGATTTCCTTGCCAATAACCACACAACTCTTTACTGGTTGGGCTTTTTAGTGCTTTGGATAAAATATCAATCACTATATCGCCATTACTTTTCCTTCTGGTATCTTCTCTGTAAGCTATCTCTTGAGCATAATATGGTAAATAAACTGGGCTCATTCTATGGTGTTGACCTACAAAGCATCTCGTGAACCTTGCAAAATAACTTTCGGCTAAATTAGTACATGCTTTTGTGTCTTTATTCTTATACTCCTTATCGTGGTTTACACGCTTCACGTCAAACTTTGAATGTAATAAATCATAACTTGCATGTTGATCTGCATGGATTGAAGCATCGGAATCAATTCTCTGTGTGGCGGCTTGATTTTCTTCCTTCACGATAAATGTAACGGTTCTAGCCGCACCCTTCAATTCAGGAGTTTGGCTTCTTTCACGTATAACCATAACGCATCTTTTATTTGGGTTTTGATTTTCAGCTAATCTACGGTCAATTCGGTCTTCTTTCTTATTCTTGGGCTTCACGTAACCCCCGAAATAAGCACCATCAATTTCAACTTCTCCTTCTAGTAAGCTAGTATCTCTAAAGTTCACTAAAGCTTCTCTGATTTTATGAGATAAAACAAAAGCAGTTAAATGTTGAACGTCTAGGTCTCGACAAAGCTGAGAGGCACTAATTCCCTTAACTGAGTTTGCAAAAATCACAATAGCGGCTAAATAATCTTTCAATAAGAGCTTATGGTGGGCAAATATAGTTCCGGAAGTAACCGAAAACCTTTTAGTACATCTAGCACATTTCCAAGCCTTTTTGGACTTCACCCAATAAATTTTATGACGGCTACCACAATGAGGACAAATAGGATTACCAGCATTTTCTTCCCACCTGATTTGCTTGAATAGCTCATGAGCTTCCTCTTCAGTCATGTTAAAGACTTGTTTCAGTGATATAGTGCGTGCCTCAGCAGAATATAGAAAATGTTTTGCCATGTTTGGTTTTTAAATATAAAGATTATTGTTTTCATGAGTGTAATATTCCCCAAATATGAGTAAAATTAACGTAGTACGGTTAAAAGAATTAGAGATATGGAAGAAGAAAAAGACAAATGGGCGTTTTACGTCAGGGGCTTATTGAAAGCCGAGATGGCAAGGCGTAACTTAAGTTTTGAAGATTTGGCTAATTTGTTAGCGGAAATTGGTGTGCATGAGAAACCTCATAGCATCAATAATAAAATTAACAGAGGTACTTTCTCTGCTATCTTTTTAGTTCAGTGCTTGAAGGCTATGGGAAGAGAAGTTCTTTAATAACCGACCCCCAGACCTAAATGTATATAACGTCTCCCAGACAATTGCCTGATTTACCTAGTAATACACTTAAAAGCTTAATCACGAATCAGAGAGAATGGAAATTAGAAAAGATCACATTGAAAGCTGGAGATGATTATCCTGCCAGTTATTTATTGACATATACGTTTAAGTTTGCTAATTGCGAATATGATGGATGGTTCTTAGACCAGTTCGGAAATACACTCCCTGAAGGACACTTTCATGGTAATTATTGGAATAAAATGGCAAAAGAACAATGTGAACGGATTGAAACAAGAGAAGAAGTCAAATTCTTGATAGACTTTGAAAATCTAAAAAGGAATGTGAGAAAGTAATGACTTATTGGATTTTTATTATTAGTAATTACAAGGAACCAAGATTTAAGAATGATTTGGATTTTGCTTGTAACGCTTTAAAAAATAGTGGGGTAAGTCAAGAAAATATTAAAATCTTATCTCCTTTTGATTCTTTAGATACTATTACCGTTGATAAAAAATATAACCGAGCAATAATAGTCACCATTGGACACGGAAATCAAGATGGTTTACTTATTTTTGAAGGGGTAAATGTAGTTAATTGTTTAACACCAAAGAATATTATCTCTTTTTATGAATCGAATTTACATCTAACCTCTCTAGTTCTTGTATTAGGGCATTGCTATGCTGGGATATTTAAGTATCTAGATTTGAAAACACAAAAACCACTTTGCATTTTATCTGCTAGTAGTTATGAGGTAAGTAAAAGCTCGGATGATTGTTTATCTTCCATTGTTGTTTCCGAAGAGAATACAGATAAACTAGGATTAAATACATTTCTAATGTTTTTCTTTAAAAAATTGGAATTAAGTATAGGAACAGAAAATCAAATCAGTCTCTTGGATTTGTTTTCTTATTGCTCTTGCCTATCTAATCAATACATAACAGCGTCAAATAAAAAAACACTCCTCGAAACTGTCCTTTCAGCCTTAAGTCTTAAAGAGTCTAAAACAGAGTTTTTAACTAATTTAAAAACAAATTTTGAAGAACGAATATTCAAGGATTTCGGGATTTTTGATAACAAAAAAATTAAAACTATTCACAAATTACTCCCATGTAATATTGAAGAAACTACTCTTCAATCTATATTTGAAGTGGTTCCTATATTGTTATCTACTCCCATTCCTTATATAACAAATCCGAAATTGGCTTCTAATTTAGCTATATCTGATCTGATTTAGTATATAATAGTTACCTTTGCTGAGTTATTTCGCTATTTTCCCTAATATAGAGCTAAGAGATAAGTTTTTAAAAGATTTCCCTTCAGATATATTATTTCTACTTTTTCCCGAATATGGGATTTATCAACAAACTAAATATTAATCAAATATCCTTTATATGTTTTTGTTCTTTTTTGCACTAAAGCTCTCATGCTTGAATAATTTAAATTATTTTCCTGACTGAATTTTTTAAGGTTTTTTATATATATAGGGGTTCCTTCTTTGATTAAATTATATTCCTTGACGGAACCCTTTATATTTCTCTCATTACTCTCAAGTGTGGTATATTTTGTCAGACCTACTTCCCATTTTCTCCATCCTTTATAAGAATATTTTTTTCCTATACTGACTTTCTGCATAGCTGAAAAGTCTAATTTATTCTCTTTACAGAAACCGGATAGATTTAATACTTCTATTTTATTACCTTCAGGATCACAAAATATCCTCAAATAAGATTTCTTAGCGACTAGGCTGTTTGATAGTTTTTTCTTTTCAGCAGGTGTTCTAAAATGATTTTTACCTCCCTCTCTTATATTGTAGCCCGTTTTATTAGACTGAAATAAATCAATAAAATATTTTTCTTTAGAGTTCAGATCATCTAATATTTCTTGACTATTTATAAAAGGAGATTGATAGATAACCTCTACCGAAAATTTATCGTTACCGTACTTTAAGGCTGCATGTTGAAGTATAGACCCTGTAGTTCTCGAACTAGTTAAATCTAATCCAGGATATCTTTCAGTAATATTTTGAATTGTCTGTCCTATGTAGACTTTATCATTCACGTTATTGGTTATCTTGTAAATAATATTGCTTTTCTTAACATCTTGAAGACTAATATTGAAAGCTGTAGTTTTAGAGATTATATTGTGTCTCTTAAGATAAGGGAAACTATTGAGTCTTAACTGTTTTTTTAGTTGTTTTGTCTCTCTTTTATCTTTCCCTTTTATCAGAACATATCTATGTTTTTTAGAGCCAGGTCTAGTCAGTATATTGTTTGGGAGAGTTTCTCTTTTTCTTTGTAACCTAAACTCATAACCCGAAACCCATTTATTATTTAGATAATATTCAGTTTTAGATTCTGTCTGTCCTGTATAGATCCAGTTACAAGCTTGATATAAAGTCCCGATCTCATTAGCGGTTGGATCTCCATATGCTATAAAACATTTATATTTAGTGTTTTGAGACATCCATCTTGTACCATAAGAGATCAGTTTAGAACCTGAATGGAGGTGTGTCCAATACGCACAAGCACCTCGAGAAAGTACACAAACCTTATCTTTATGCTCTTTGCCTAATATTGACTCAGTAACCCCTTTTGAAGGGGGTAAAGAGAACACGATAGCTCCCGATAAAATATCATGATAATAAAGACCAAAACATTGAATTATTCTAGTAGACATTGTACCTAAATATTCATACTCTAAAATAAATGGTTTAGCTTCCTTAAGAGGAATAGGTGTTATTATACTTTCTTCAATTCTACAAATAGGATAAGAAATATTATTCTGTATATCTTGTATTTCTTTTTGTACCCTTATTTGCTTTTGATGACTGTATTTTAAATCGCTATCCACTTTATCTCTAATACATCTCATCATCAATAACTAAATCCCTTATTATCCGGTTAAAATCATCTCCCCTTACTTTGCTTGTTTCGCCAGTTTTTATATGATATAGATCAACCTCTAGATTATATTCAGGCTTTTCATCATCCGAACATTTATTATTCCATCTATATCGGTCAATTGCTATTATTTGATATTTACCATTAATTATCATTTTTTATCCATCCTTTAAATGTTTTTCGTTTAGGGTTTTTATAGAAGCTACATATACTATCTTTAGAGCTACCTATTAAATCTTCTACTTCAGAATAATTAAAAAATGTAATTAATTCTCCTGTAGGACTAATAAGTTGCTTCTTATAACCTACCCTTTTATTTAAGGTTTTTAACATTTTTTGTTTTGTTTCTTCATTATCGGAAAAAATTAGGTAAAAGTCCCTAACTTCAGGACGGCATTTACTGAGTCTTGTAGTATAATTTAACAGTTAAATCATTTTAGCATAAAGCATGAAAGCTAGGTATCAATATAGATTTTACCCAACAGACCAACAGAAAGAGAGTTTAGCTCAATTGTTTGGTTGTGTGAGGATTGTGTATAATGATGCTTTGGCTATTTGCAAGCAAGCTGAAAAGAAACCAAACTCTAAAGAATTGTCGGCTTTGCTCACTGAATCAAAAAAGACAAAAGAAAGAGAATGGCTAAATAATGTTTCATCTGTTCCATTACAACAGTCTCTCCGAAAGCTGGAAGGGGCATTTAAAAACTTTTTTGATTCTTGTAAAGGGAAAAGAAAAGGCAAAAAAATAAAATATCCAAAATTCAAGAAAAAGACTAACTACCAGTCGGCTGAGTTCGCTAGTAATGCTTTTTCAGTGAAAGATAATGAAGTCTATTTGGCTAAAGTTGGTAATTTAACCCCGATTTGGTCAAGAGAAATGCCATCTGAGCCAAGTTCGGTAACGGTAATTAAAGATTGTACTGATTGCTATTTTTTAAGTTTTGTCGTAGAGGTTGAACCAGTCAGTATTGAGGCTAAAAACCAAAGTATCGGTATTGATTTGGGAATAAAAACTTTTGCATTTTTGAGCAATGGAGAGACGGCTGAAAGCCCAAACTACACAAAACTTGACAAAAAAGTTAGGAAGTTGCAAAAAGCTTTAGCAAGGAAATCAAAAGGCTCAAACCGAAGACTGAAAGCCAAACTAAAACTTGCTAAAAAGCATAATCAAATTGCAAATATACGCAAAGACTTTCTGCACAAGCTGTCAACCAAAATAGTAAAGGAAAATCAACTAATTGTTTTGGAAGATTTAAACGTGTCGGGGATGGTAAAAAACCATAAATTGGCACGAGTAATAAGCTTGCAAGGCTGGAGAGAGTTTAGAACTTTGTGTGAAAGCAAGTCTGAGAAGTTTGGCAGAGAGTGTCGGGTAATTAATCGTTGGGAACCTACAAGTCAAGTTTGTTCTAGTTGCGGGTATAAATGGGGAAAACTTGATTTAAAAGTTCGTTCAGTTGAATGTTTAAGATGTGGAACTGTTCATGATCGAGATGAAAACGCCGCTAAAAATATAGAGAAAGTCGCCACAGGGCATTGGGAGACTATAAACGAACGCAGAGAAATTGTAAGTCTAGTTTACTAGCAAATTTCAATGAAGCGTTAAGTTCCTTTGCTCTTTAGAGCAGAGTGTATGTCAAATACTGGTTTAGGTTTTTCCCATTCTGAAAAGGGAATTAAATCAATACTAGAAGTATATTTTCGCCATCCCTTCACATAATATCTTTCCCCCTTCAATAAAGCAGTTATATTTCTTTCATCTTTATGACCTAAACCTTCTGTTTCATTTAAGAATTTAGCTAAATTCTTAAATTCAATCAACTTTCCTTCTGGACTAACTAGTTTACCTCTAATAAACTTTCTAGTATTTGATTCCCAATTTAGTTTAATTTTCTCCCTCACATATTTAGGTCTAGCAATACCTTTAATGTCCGGTCTAGTATCACTACCTATATTCTCGGAATCCGGAATACTAACATTATAACCCGCAGGACTTAATGTATTTAGCTTATTGATCCAATAAAGCTCTTTTTGGCTCAACTCTTCAGAAGTTATATTGCCAGGCAACTCTTCTAATATTGAACATTGAAAGTTTTCTTTTCCGTACTTACAAATAGCCCTCATAAAATACCTCCCATTAGAACCATTTATGGGGTTGAATGCAGTATATCGATGACTTAAAGGTCTACTTGTTTTCCCTACATATTTCTTATCATTCAATTTATTTACCCAACAATAAATATATTTCCTTAATATACTATCTATAGTCTTAACATAAGATTCTGTGGTTGCTTTAAGGTTTTTCTTTGCTTTTTTGGTTTTTAAATAAAGATATTTCAATTTATAGGGAGTTTCCCTCTTATCTAGATCTTCACCATAAATCTTCTGGAGTTCCTGCACTGTCTTGTCTCCAAATAAAGATCTACTATGAAGGTCAGGACGAGACTTCAAATAATATTCGGTTCTCTTTTGAGTAATACCTAAATACAGCCAATTAGTAGCTTGATATACAATCCCAACATGCCCTTGATTTGTATCCGCATAAGATATAATCGCATCACAATCTACCAATTTAATAGCTTTACTGATCAACTGAGAAGCAATAAAGCCCGAACCTTCTTTGATCGCTAATCTGGAAAGTTCCTTAACACTCACCTGTACATTAAATATACCTTTCCATAAATTCTTAGCAATAGGATTCCCGAAACAAATAACTCCCTCTAATTCATTAGAGTCCAAACTAGGAAAAGCCCCAATACAATAAGATGTACCTTTCGGGATTGAATGTAAATAATGATATTCGGTTAAAAACTCTTTCGCTATATTGAAGGGGATTTCTTTTATCTGCATTTGTTTTTTTGATCTGTTATTTATCTTACCCTAAATCACCAAAATAATAACAAAAAAAAACAGAGTCATGGCGAACCACAACCCTGTATTTAAGATAGCAGAAACTCTTCTTAAGCAGAAGGAGCTTTAATACCAGTCGCTACAGCGAGTAACTGAGGATAAGCACATTGCAAACTAAACTGCGAAATTAGACCATCAGCTCTTGAGCCATTTCGGGAAATGTAATCCGGAATATACTGACAGAATCTAGCACCCGCATCCATAATCTGTAATCTTTCAGATTCAGGAGCAAAGTACTCATCTTCACCGATAATTAAATTAAGATTATCTTCAGCAGTCATAAAGCAATCACCGGAGCGACCTATATGATCTAGGTAACGATCCAAGCAGAAAAATATAACCTTACCAGTATCGGTAATATATTTCTCAACAACACCCCCAACAGTGGTACTAATATGATCCTTAGATTGAATCAAGATATTGTGCTTTAAGTATTTTTGGAAAGCTTTATACGCACTAGTACCACAGAAGTATACCATAGGATTATCTCTTGTAGATCCAATTCCTTCATAGGGTTCAAACCAGGTCATTAAGGCTTCAAAATTAGAAGGAGTCAAGATACCGATATCTTGTAACGCATAGTAGATGGATGGGTTTTGTTTAGCCCAGTAAGTCCAGCCATTGAATTGACCGATAGGAGATCTACCTTCATCAACACCATTCCGATCTGCATACAGGACTTCATTTAAGATCATCTGTTTATGTTTCATTAATGCTAAATCATCCACAAACTCCATGAATTGACCATTATATAAAACACCTTCTTCACGAAATGCAGGACCGATAGGCATTGCGAGAGTCATAATACGAGCCCAACCATTTTTTCTTTTTTTACGTCCACGTGGAGTGGTAGAAGGAGCGACAATTTGAGGTCCTAAAAGGTCTAAATGTTGTCCACAAACTAATAAAGTATCTCCGTCATTTAAGGCTTGAGGAGTAGTTGTATCTATACCACGAGCCACCGAGATGCCATCATTACTGTTAGCGTTTAATTGAACTAAGAAATATTCACCAGTACGTATACATAAAAGTTTAGTACCCGCTAATGCGTGATACTCAGCAAAATCTACAAAGTTCAACAAATTATTGGTGGCTAGAAAATTACCTCTAACGGTTAAAATTGGAGGCGGAACAACATCTTCCATAACAGTGACAAAATCACCGATTGGAGCTTTATTTTTCGCTATATACTTTTTCTCTTGATTTCTATCGAGTTCTTCAGAAGCATTTGCGACATAACCTAATGGATCTTCTTTTAAAAACTCTTCAAAACTATCAAACGCAAGAGCGGTTCCATATAAAAAACGAATTAAAGGGGAGCTAGTAACTACAGTTGCACGAATTGTCTGATCCAGGTTTCTTGTATTTACTTGTACATCCCCTGGAAAGTTACTATAAGTCCCGTATTTTATAACACTGGTAGACATATTTCTTATTTAATCCTTGAATAAAAGATTTATTACTTACAAATAATTATATGTACTAATTAAAAAAGGCTTTTATCAAGGTGCAGATAAAGGTCAATGATCTGTTAAAATTACTTAGGAAAAACAGCATACAGATAAAAATAGGATATAATGAATATTTCGGAAAAGCCCCAATTTGAGATTGATATAAAACAACTTTTGTTAAAATATCGAACTAGGTATAGGTCAGCTACTGGATACGATATATATCATCGTATTTATAAAATGACAGAACTTATAGGGAAATTAGGGATTTGTCAAGAAAATATAAACGTAGGTGCTAGAGCAATATGGGATGGGGCAAATCATATATCTAATTTAGGTAGATTAGGTAAATTAAAAGAGAAATTTGAACTAATAATATTAGAGCTAGTTAAGAACTGGATCGAGATAGCCAATATATTAAAAATACCGGACTATATAGAGAAAACAAAAAATTTCCCCTTCAATACATTGAGTTGTATGGAAACTCTATTAACTGATGATTCTCCCACTGATTCTTTAAATGATTCTGCCAACGATAATGTGAATGTTTTATTTTTTGTTTATTTCTTAATTGAAAATATATCGGAGTTTGCGATTGTGTGTAAAACATTATGTGAGTTAAGTGGTGATACCGCAAATCTAGCAGTCGATTTAATTTCAGTAGAAGAATACGAGATATCAGAAGAAGGGGAAGAAGAACACCTTACTGAAGAAGAGCTATATATGTCTAATTTAGAAGTATTTCTAATGTTTATGGCATTATTAAAGTTAATAGCCGTTAAATCAGGTATTGATTTAGAGGAGTCTGTTCAAAGGGTTTTCAGAAAGTAATCCTTCCTTTATCTTGGGGGAATTTTAAAAAGTAATACCCTAAACATTCTAACCTTTCCTCATTCTCACTTACTTTATGTACATGCCATATCATGTTTCTTAAAGGTATTCCGTCCTCTTGCCATTCAACAAGTAAACTAGGGGCAGCCATACCTGGAGTTTGATACGGAATAGTAATTAATCTAAATACAGTTGGGAGTTCTTTAATATACGCATGAAAATCATCTAAATCATTACCTTCAATTATTGAGGTCTTGTAATTAATCGGCAACCTGTAGTTAAGGTTTTGTGATTGATAGATATAAGATTCCCCTAAAAGAGCCATTAATAGTTAGATATTGGTATCTAATTTTAAAAGGTTATTCATTGACATACTCACCGTCCTAAAGTACGAGGTTTTAAACCGGATTTTACTGATAACAAAAAAGGGACTTTAAATTCCTATTCATTAATATAAAAAGATTTATGCTATATTAACATAATCATTAGTTATCTACAAGCAAAAGAACTACAGTATAATTGACAATGACAACCTTGAAAAAACATATTAAATCAGCGTTATTTGGCGTTGCAGTTGGGGATGCACTAGGGGTTCCAGTTGAATTTGAAAGTAGAAATACAATTAAACAAAATCCTGTAATTGCTATGACAGGTTATGGTACATATAATTTAACCCCAGGCACTTTTTCAGACGACAGTTCTCTCACCTTTTGTCTTGCAGAGGCATTAACACAGGAATTTGATTTAAATATTATTGGGAATAATTTTGTAAACTGGTATTTTAAAAACTATTGGACAGCAACAGGTAATATTTTTGATATTGGACTTATAACAAAAAAAGCAATAACAAAACTTTTTAGAGGAGAAAAACCCAATCTAGCAGGTAGCTTTGATATATCTTCAAATGGCAATGGTTCATTAATGAGAATTTTACCTCTAATTTTCCACATTAAAGATAAACCAATTTCTGAGAGATACGAAATCACAAAACTAGTTTCATCAATTACACATGGACATGTTCGTTCTGTAATTGCTTGTTTTTATTACCTTGAATTTGCAAGGCTTATAATTTTAGGACTAGACAAATTTGAAATTTATGAAAATTTAAAATATGAAATAAAATACCATTTAAGTTTGCTTTCAATAGAATTAAATGAAATTTTAGTATTTGATAGACTGTTAAATCAAAATATTTATAAATTACCCGAAAATGAAATCTTTAGTACAGGATACGTATTACATACACTGGAGGCGAGTATTTGGTGTTTGCTAACAACAGACAACTATAAAGAAGCTACTTTAAAAGCCGTAAATTTAGGTGATGATACAGATACAACAGGGGCGGTTACAGGGGGACTCGCTGGACTTCTTTATGGTTATGACAATATCCCGGATAATTGGATAGAACAAATAGCTAGAAAACAAGACATTGAAGATTTAATAGAAAGACTAACCCAACACCAAGAGAAATTAACAAAAGCCCATTAGACACAACCTAATACTTTGGAAAGTTTGTTTTAACTTAAAAATAGTGGGTATAACTAAAACATACCAATCAAGAAATAAATTGATGAAATACCTGATAATTTTTAACTTTTCTTTAAATACATCTTGAAATCACAATTTGAGATTTCAAGATGTATTCCTCAAGGATCTAACTACTAGTTGATAGCATTTTTTTATTTTTTAAAATTCGCTCAAGATTATTTCTTCTTTCTTCTCTTAATTTGTCTTTTTCCTCTACTGTTAGTTCTTTCTGTTCTTCATTTTCGGAAGATTTTGAAGAATCAGTAGATTTTTTTGACGGTTCGGTAGTTTCTTTTTTCTCTGGGTTTTTCTTAGTATTTTTAATATGCTCTTCGATTTTCTGTTTGAAGGTATCGGTAATCAAAACACCTATTTTTTTATTTAACCCTTTAGGTGTTAGTTGTTTATCTCTATAGATATTATCAACTAATTGGGCAAACCTAGCCTCTGTCTGATAACGATCTCCAAAAAATCTTAAGGCAGCATCTACTTGTTGTTGTCCTAATTTCTTTTTCTGTCCAGTTTTTTTATCAATAATATCAATATTTCCAAAAGTATCTTCCAAACTTCTACGAGCAGCTTTTTCTAAAAATAAAGAGTCATTCATTGACACTATATCTTTAGCTAAATTGATTCGATGTATTTTTTCTTCTTCTTGTTTTTCTTTTAAAGAATTAATCTCATTCTGTAAACTATTCAACAACTCGTATGTTTTACTATTTACCTTTTTTATTAGTTCTTTGTTGTAAGTTTTAATCCTATCATCCACATCCGCAAAATGATTCTCAAAAGAATGCATTTCTGCCATATTATCTGCTTCTTTTATCGCTAAATCGAATTTAGAGACTTTTGATTTCATCTCCGCTAATTCTTGTTGAGTTAAAGAAAGTTTAGCTTCATACTCGGCAGGTAAACCAAACTGAGGATTATTATATTTTTTAAAACTGTCTTTACTGACATCCTCGTCATCATCCTCTTCAAACTCAAACAGGGCTAATTCATCAGTATCTTTTTCGTTTTCTTTTAATTCAGACATAGTATATCTAGATATTTTTGGGGCCTTGACAAGTAATTTTTGTGTGTGTTTTATTAATTTAAATCTTTAACTTAATAATTAAAGCCCCATCATTTGCAGTGGAATGTTATTTCCAGATGGGCCAGGTACTCCAGCTTGTGGTGGCGGGGTAGCTTTTAGAGTCATTTCAGGAGGTACTCCGGTAGGGCTACCAGGAGGCATTCCTTCTTCTGGAGGGCTCCCCTCCGGAACTCCCGCTGCTGCTTTTTGTTCCGCCATTTGATTAAGTATTTCTTGGGCACCTAAATCAAATATTCTCTTAAATTCAGGAATACCTCCCATATCTAGTAATTGACCTAATAAAATAATTTGATATTGTGGAGGTAGAGATTGTAGACTAGAGGAAATCGGAGATGTATTGAGTAATTGAGCGAAAGATTTAAGTTTCTCTTCCCCAACTGAAATACCTGCATTAAGCTCTAGTACTAGATCGGAAGATCTTAATTTACCTATTTGATCATCACTTAAACTATTAGCGAGCGAGTTTTTCTCAGTAATACCAGCCGCACCATAAATAGGCAATGAGCCTTCAAGATACGCCATATTGAGAGTATGTATTTTTTGATATAAAGATTTAAATGAATCTCTACAAACATCTAACAACACATCAAACTGTACTTGAGCGGCATCAATTCTCTGATTTACGGCACCAAGATGGGTTTTTTCTGAACTTCCATCTAATATTGGGGGAATCCCTACAAATTCCCTAGCTCTCTGTACATTTCTGGCTTCGGAATTAAGGTACATTTCCTCCGCCCCCGCAGGTGGCATCCTAAAGTTCACACTACCGGGCTGCATTGCACGGATCATGATACAGTCTTTAAGTTCTTTTATTTTAGATTCATCAACCGCATCATCAATAACCTCAATGAAAGGCTTGTGCATTTTCTCTAAATATTGAAGTCTCTTACTCGCAATATATGTTTGTTCTTTTTGAAGCTGTCTCAACACATAACCGTACCCTACACTCCATAAACTTCCCGATGTTGTGGGGAATCTTAATACCTCAAAAGACCAAGGACCCATTTTTTTAATTTTAGGATCTCTTATTTTGTGATACACAACTAAAGACTCATCCACAATACAGGTTTGTGTCTTGGGTGTCTCTAGATATAAAATTGAGTGTATTTTCCTGCCAAATTCCCCAGTAGGGTTTCTACCATAATTGTTTGCGAATATTGTTTGGGAAGACACAAAAGGATCCATCCCGATACCAAATGGTAGTCTGGAGGCCACATAACCTCCCATAGCTCCATGGAAATTTTTCTTAAATTTAGGGATAGAACCAAACATATCCCATAATTCTTCTTCATTCACGTACGATACATCCCCCATATATGCAGCATTCTTCCAATCATCATACCTACAGTAAGGATCTATAATGAAATTCCCCGGAAATACAGGATTAAACATAGCAAACTGATCCACTACTTCAAAATATGGTTTGGGTGCTGACATTTTAGCATTTAAATCATCTGTAAGCCCATCAAACTGAGTAGCTAAAGGATCATCAGAATCAACCAAATCACTAAGGGCATTATTGACTATAAGATTTAAATCTGCTCTTTTGGTCAAGACTCTCTCTTGATGAAAATCGGCTTTCAGGATAGCATTACCGTAAAGGGTGAAATCAGTAAATACGGCTTTGGCTTTATCTCTAGCTTTATAGGACTGACAATCTCCTTGGAGTTTTCTCTCATATAATCTTTGTATATTTGTTAACTCTTTGTCTTCTAATTTATAGTTTGTGAATTGTATGAAAGGTTCGGCTCTAAATATTTGTCTTGTGAGCCACGAACTTGTGAGGTCTGTTAATCTTCGGATAAGAGGAGGAATAAATATGTCAGTATCCCGTGAACCTAAATTGGGTTCTTTTCCTACCTCAAGTTCTTTTTTAAATGTTGGTTTTGAGTAATAGTCATAAAGATTAGAAAGCCAAAGAGAATGCCACTCTCTTTTTGATATGTATGACTCGTAAGTCAATTTTTTTGCCCAGCTGATAATTTCCTCATCCTCCGCATCTTCGAGAGGTTGCATTCTATCCCTTTTACGAAATGATTTGGTTCTTTCGCTAGTTTGAATAATTACATCTTTTTGTCCAAATTGATTATCAGACCATTCGTATATGGTAGGCATTTTAAATTTTACTTATTATCTATTTAATTTTTGATGTTAGATGTTAAAACTTTTCCCCCCTTAACTTAATAATTTATGACTTGTAAATAAAGAATATGTTAATATTGGATACGATTAACTAATAAAAGTAAATTTTTTCAATGCAACCTACAAAAATAGCTGAATATAAAGAACTACTTGAATATATACCAGATAACTGGGTATTAGGTAAATGTGTGGATTTTCCTCAAGTAATTTACATGGAATTTAATAATAATAAGATTCCAGTATTGCAAGTATTACCTGATGTTTTCACAAATTACTCTTTAGAAACAGCAGAAAAAATATTAGATTACGTTTTTTTCACACATAAAAATTTCCAACCTTTATTAGATGAAACAACTTTATTACAAAAACAAATATACGCCCAAAATCTTAAGTTAGACGACTTAAAAACAAAAGAAATACAACAAAATAGTTTATTCCAATCTATAAAAGAACAGTATTTACGTATATCTGGGAATATATTTCTTAATATGGTAATAGGGAAGAAATTAAAAAGTTTATTAGAATCTATATAGATTGACACTAAACAAGATATCCCTCAAAATATCTAATAAAATGGAATACAAAATAAGCTTAAGTGTTATCAAGAATTTTAATTGGGTAAAAGAAATTATACAAACTTAAAGAGAAAATCAAATGAATAATTCAAGAATAGAAGCTATCAAACTAGAGTTGGCAAATCAAGCTGCGGAACGAGAGTTATTATTAAAGCAGAAACATGAATTAGACCTAGAAGTTAATGCTTTAGGGAAAACCCTCACCAAGAAAGAAGTCATCGTTGCAGAAGAAGATATACTTTATAGTAAGTTAGACGACTCTATTATCGCTAGATATATACTCAAAGACGAGATAGAACAATTGAAAAATGCTAAATCAGTTTATTTATATTGTTTAGCTCATTAAAGGTCTAGGCAGAATAAATAGTTTGAGCTTTACCTGGGAATTTGATTGTGTTAAAATAAAATGACTACCTTTTAAGCCTTTATGTCTAAATTCAATACCTCTATTAATCAATCTTTAGCTCTTAATTGTGAAAATGTAGATGCCTTTAAATTAACTTCAAAGATGGAGTTAATCGCTAGTGTGTTGACTTCATTTATTGAAGACCGTTTTTATAGATGTAAAAGAGATACCCTTAACAACTTAAGGGATCTGATCCTTAAGATAAATGATCCTATCTTTACAGCTAAACTAGCACTTTATGCCAGAATTAATGCGAATATGAGATCAACTTCTCATGTACTGGCTGGATATTTGGCTCGTTTAGAGTTCAAACCAGATAGTGAATGGACTATAAAAAAGAAATATTTCTTTGAACAAATTATCCAAAGACCTGATGATATGTCTGAAATTCTGGCATTCTATGATTCAATTCAATCTAAAGATAAAATAGAAGTATCGATCCCTAATGGGCTAAAAAAGGGATTCAGAAAAGCATTTAATAAATTTAATGATTATCAATTAGCTAAGTATCAGATGAGAGAGAAGCAATGGAAATTAGTCGATATAGTGAATATCATTAAACCTATACCGCAAGCTAATAACTCTAATTCATTAGAGAAACTTATTAAAAATGAATTATTGGTAGAAGGTACTTGGGAAACTAATTTATCTAAAGGATTACAAAATACCACAACCGAAGAAGAAAAGACCGAAAAGAAACAACAAATCTGGGAAGATTTAATTATTAATAATAAATTAGGATATATGGTGTTACTGAGAAATTTAAGAAATATATTGTCTGTAGTTTCTGACTCAGTATTGAAAAAGGCTCTAGATTTATTAGAGAATCCAGATTCTATAAAGAATAGTAAATTGTTACCTTATAGATTCTATGCTGCATATAAAGAAATTAAAAAAATGAATCTTCCTAGTGCGAGTAAAGTACTGGAAAGTATAAGTAATGCAGCCGATATAGCGTTAGAAAATACACCCCAACTAGAAGGTAGATCTTTAATTGTGGTGGATGCTTCAGGATCAATGACTGATTCTCCTTCTATTAAATCTGATATGAATATGATTGAAATTGCATCCATATTTGCAGCTTCTTTTTATAAGAAAAATATAGACTCTCATTTAATGATTTTTTCTGATGATGCGGAATATCTCATCCTGAATAGAAAAGATACTCTTTTAAGTCTTGTAGACCAAATAATTAGCAAAACTGAACCTAAAGGTACGCAATTTTCTAGTATTTTTGATAAAGCATCTGAAACTTATGAGAGAATAATAATTTTATCTGATATGCAAGGTATGGATGGTATTGATAGAGTTCAGAAAGCTCTTAATAATTATCAGGAAAGAAGTAAGTCAGAACCTAAAATTTTTAGTATTGACATGTCTTGCTACGGGACAGTTCAATTAAAAGACAGAATCACATACATATCTGGATGGTCGGATAAATTATTAAATCTAATAGGTGAATTAGAGAAAAATCCCCAAGCTCTAATTAAGGAGATTGAGTCCGTACAGCTTTAAGAGAGATGGGTAAATACTCTTATTACAAGGAGGCTTTTTCTTTTGCTTCTGAGTTTAAGGAAAAAGATTTAGTTTCAGATAGATCTCTTTGGAGTTCTTTGAGGGGGTTTTTTGTTAACCCCCCTTTAACATGGGAGGGTAATTTAGTATTCTGTCTATATGATCTCTCAGGGAATTTTAAAACTTATCAGATCCGCAAGACGGGGGCGGAACAAGAAGATCCTAACAGATATGAATTAACGAAGCCTACTCAGGAACCTTTATTAAAAACAGATAATTTAGATTTATTAGGGACTTTTATTATTGTGGAAGGCACGCCTGATTGTGCTTTATTAAGAAAATATGGTATTAATGCACATACTTTTTTAGGGTTGAAAGGTAGTCGGATCTATAAAGCTTTAGATTTCTTAAAACAAGAAGAGAATTTTATCTACATATTAGATAATGATTGGCATGGAGATATAGCGTACCGATATATATTTTCTAAGTCATCTGGCATTAGACTTAATATCCCGCTTCAATATAAAGACATAAATGATTACTATAATGCAAATATCCAAGACTTTGAAGCGTGGGTACAAGAAACCAAAAAACTATTAAATGTCTTGGGAAACCATAGCTTGCTGAGTGAGTCCAATCAAATAGTCCATTAATCCAAATCCTAAAATATTCCAACTATACTTTGAAATCAGTTTAGTCCCTATTGTTTTTATATGCTCTTGAGAAGAAAATGGTTTGGGGGTAGTTCCCATAATTGAATATAATTTATCTTTCGTGATATTCCGTCCCAATCTCGCTATAGTGGACTCTAACAGTACTGTAGCGGTTTCGGATGGGCAAGTAAATCTTTTACTGGCTTTTGCTACTATCCCGATCCCATAAACTATATTGTTAGTAAGAGGATATCTTTTATCACTATCTTTATCGGCCCATTTATATAATTTATTATTGATAAAAGGAGATGTGGCGGCTAAACCTAGACTAAAAGGATTTATAGAAGGACTTAGAAATACACGACTTACACCCACCAGAGTATTTAGACCTGCCGATAAATCGGTTCCTCTCTTAGATAAAAGAGTTTTAAATTTAGGAAATAACTTTTGACCCCACCCCAAACACCCGCACGCAGTAATAAAATAACCTAAAGCTGACAGTCCAACATCCATAATACTGTAAAAGAAAAATTTATTTATATCGAATGGAGGGGAGGGGTTTGGTTTCTTCTCTTTTTTTTTAGCTCCCTCATCACATGAATTTATGTAAGTTGCTTTATGCCCTTGTAGAGCCGGTCTTGTTAAATACCTTATATTGATGGGGTTAATTATCACCAGAAATTAGGTTAGAACCTTTTTAGATAAGGAGTATGTACACAAAACCCTAACAATTTTAATTTATAGAGAAAAATTAGGTTTGAAAGTTAATCAAGAATGCAATCTGTGTCGAATTTCTTCTAATGTATATTCTTGAATTATCTCACCCGCACTAAATACAGTTTTGAGTAAATTTTCTTTTTCATCTTGTGCGGATTCTATTTTTCTCGTAACATAAGATTTACCCTCATTCATTAATGGATTTGATCCTCCCATAAATAATCCTAATTGACCCTTTTTACTAGTTTTACCCAAATCTGTAATAGGATCCTTATATACATCTCGATATTTCCCTTCTACACAAACACAACTACATTTCATAGCAAATTTCTGAGTATCTCGATCTACTTGTTGCAGTAAAGCTCCTCCCATCCCAAAAGCTACATTAGTAATACTATATTTGTACCTAGTAATCGTATCTATGATTTTCTGTATACTTTGTTCATTTATGCCATCTCCTTGCATGATCCTTACATTATTAAAAACCTTATAACCTTTGCTATTCATTGTATACCCGAATCTACTTGACAAAAGATCAAGACATCTTAATACCACTTCATGAGGGACTCCACTATCGGGTCTTAGAACAACTAATGCCCCAGAATCTATTATTTGCTGTCTTAACTCAACTCCCCATAAATTAGAAATCGCATTATAAATATCGTAACTATCAGACACAATAGCTACAAATGAATCTTTTTTAGCAAACTTAGTAAGCATATTCTTGTACGCATCTACTTCATTATCTCTACCCCAAGAAATTATACCCGAATGTTCCGCTGAGGGGATTGAGACAGCAGACATATCATGGTTATAATATTTATTCGCAAAATATACACCCTTTACAGTGTCGGAGCCTTTGAAATTTACTAAATGAGACATACCCCCGATACCTGCCGATTCTGCACTAGATACCCCCCTAGAACCAAAATCATGTAATTTAAACCATATCTCTTCTTCTGGGTTATCTGCTGTCTCAATAAGATATTTATTAATTAGTTCTCTTACATGATAAGATCTTGTCGCTACTGTAACGGGATACCAAATCCTTAATAATAAGGTCTCAAGCCATCCTACAACCCAGAAAACCTTAGGGTCTAAGGATTCTACTGAAACTAAAATATTCCCAGTTGGTATTATTGAACCTTCCGCTACTGCTTTGATTTTTATAGGTAAATATCCCGAATAAGTATTTACTATGTATTCCCATTGTTCTCTAGGGAATGGCAATCCATGTAATTTAAAAAAACTTGCCGCCTCATCTACATTATCTTGGGTTATAGGTTTTGATAAATATTCTTTTAATAAATATTGAAGCCCAAAGAAAACAGTTTTTTCATACTGACCTCCTCTACTCTCTATATAACTAAACATATAATCAGTTCCTGGAGGATATTGAAGGAAGTGAGAAGCTTTATAGCTATCTGTATCTAGTATTAAATTGGACATTATTGAACCCCTGTTACTTTTAATTCATTTTGTATTAGATCTGGAAGTGCTTGAATTATTATTGACGTGCATTCGGCACTAGATCAAATAAAGGATAAGCTTGAGCATATTGCCTATTAGAGCTATTGGTTATTTTATTGATTGTCATTTTTCTCTCCTTCATTTCCACCTAGTATATCAAACATAGTTATTTTAAGGACACAAAAGATTTAATAATATCAAGATGATCATCATGGTATTTGAGGGGGGCTTTTTCTATATCTTCAAACTCAATCCATTTATAACTAGCCGCATCATCTCCTGCTTTTAAATCTAAGATTCTACTAGGTTTATTAGTGACATCAAAATAATAAGCCATCGTTATAACTCTTCCTCTAGTAGAACGATCTGGATTATCGAATAATTTCATGTCTTGTATATCGGTTGTTTTTAGTATCATTCTAGTCTCTTCCTTTAGCTCTCTCAATACAGCAGTCTCTAATGTTTCATTTACAGCTACAAATCCCCCAGGAAGGGCATACAAATCTTTCCCAGGATGATCTTTTCTTTTAATAAATAGTATTGAATCCTTATACCGAACAACAGCATCCACTGTTACGAATATAGGTGGATAGGGTGACTGACTCCATGATTCTTTGTATTTTTGAATATATCGATATTCCTCTTTAAGATCCCAATAAATGGACTCTATCCTGAATTTATTTAAAAATTGTATTACTGGTGTGGGGATCAAACTAGTTAATACTATCTCCCTTTCAAATAATGTACTTCTTATAAACTCTGCATCTATTTTATTTATTACTTTTTTCTCTACAAAAACATTATCTTCTACAATTTTCCCATCTAGAACACTAATGTATTTTTCTGATTTTTTATAACCTAAATAATCCAAATAATAAGAGGAAGAATCTTTGGAAGATCCATAAAATTTAACTATTCCGGGTAATTGATTTTCTTTTATCTCACTTTTCAAATTAGATAACCAGTCTGCATCTAACGGAAAATCATTTAAAGGTAATATTTGGACTTTTGGGGATTTTAAAGTCTGCTCAATAAAAGATTTTCTTTCTTCAAATGTAAAGGGGTTCTTATATGTCCTGCCCCGATTCGCACTTCCTACAAATAAAAGAACTTTATCATTCTGTCTTATTATATCCTCAATAATCTCTAAATGACCATTATGAAGAGGCTGAAATCGCCCTATAAAAACACCAGTTGTCATTTAACTTTCCCTTAAAACTATTGTACTAACTTTAAAGCAATCTCATCACAAAGTCAATACTAGCAGTTTTGTAAACTAATAAAAGCCAAATCTTGCCTGATTTAGGTACTTCATTTACAAATTTAAATTGAAGCCTTGAATCTCTCGGGATATATAAAGATAAGTTTGAATTTATTGGATTAGGATTTATATGTATTAAATTAACCGAACCCGCTAAAGGAGCGTTAGTTAATCTAGCCATTTCTTGTAAGTTTTCATCTACAAGTCTCATCTCTAAATTAATATTATTTAAAGGAGAAGATGTTATATTTTCTGTGGTCTGGAAAAAAATATGTCGTATCGCAATATCCCCATAATCAAAGCTCATAACATCAATCCATTGACCTAGAGTTGA
This sequence comes from Synechococcales cyanobacterium bin2.concoct.b11b12b14.033, assembly GCA_013298875.1. GTDB lineage: Bacteria > Cyanobacteriota > Vampirovibrionia > Caenarcaniphilales > Caenarcanaceae > JAAFJH01. Next base: position 26,517 of record JAAFJH010000003.1, on the reverse strand, counting down.
AGGCTTAACTAGACACTTCAACTCTATGCCTGGAAATAATTCCCATTCTTTTGTTTTAGAGCGGAAATATGACATTAATCGTCCTTCTTTTTAGCTTTTTTTGCTTTAGAAGACATCGCTGTATATTTACCAATTGGAGGTTTTTCTTGTTTACCTTTTATTGGATTGGTTTGGTTCTTGTTTTTTTGAGACCGTGGCATACTCAAGTTTTCCATTGGATATTGAAGTCTGCTGATGTCCAATTTAATACTCATCTATTTTTAGTTAAACTAGGGATCAGTTAATTTTAATTTTTTGTTAATGCCTTTTCTGCTGATAGAATATTTAGGGTCTTTCTAGCTAAATCAATCTTATTTTTAGTTGCTTTTATCCTTTCAGACCAAAAAGAAGAGTATTGTGATTCTTTTTTTTCAAGCTCTTGATATTTAATCATTGATTTTTCTAATCCTTTTAAATCAGACATGACCAAATTTAAAAGGTATTTACTTGATTGTTTTGTCATTATAAATCCCCTTAAACAAAATATTAGAAATTCCTTATTCTTGTTTGATTCTGGATATTATAGGTATCCGTAGAATAAGGAAGATTATTTTGCCGAGTTCTTTGAAAATTTACTACTGATTGAGTTGTATTTAATCCTTTCGGAACTGTCAAGGTAGAGACTTTAGAATTTGAATTGATATTTACACTATGGGTATTTTGACTGAAAGATGTTGTACGGATTGGGGAGAATGGGGGAAGTGGTGGAAATTGCATGTTTTGTTCCTTTTATATGATTTACTGTTTTGTATTGATTGAAAGGTACTTGCTAAATGCAAATATCTTTTAGTTTTTAATTCTATCAGAAATTTTACACCTTCAAATATTTCTTTCCCTTTAATTTAAATTCCTAACAATTTTTTTAAAAGAGGTTTTTGAAGAGTCCCTTAAACCACTCTATAATGGTAGTTTTTTCTATTTGATCAGGGCTTTCTTTCTGTTCTATAGTAAATGTTTCTTTTTTAATTTTCTCTTCTATTACTGGTTCGATTATTTGTTTTTCTTGTTTATTAACTTTATTCTGACCTAATAAAAATTTCCCCAGGTATTGATGGATTGTTTTGTTAGATTCCTCCAAAGACTCTACTTTTTCAGTTAATATCTGAATAGTTTTTATTTGGGAATCTACAGTAGCTTTTAAATCTATATGAGTCTCTTTTAAGTCATCTACTTTTAAATCTTTTATTTGGGATTCTATATTTAATTTATTACTATACAGTAAATGATTTAGTTCATGATGTTTTTCCTGCAAGTATTTTACTTTATCTAAATCTTTTAATATCTCTTTTTGTCCTTGTAATTGTAAATCTATATTATTTAATCTAATCGGAATAGATTGTGTTAAATCTTTATTTGATTCTTGAATTAATTGAACAGTTGTAAAATACTGTGTTTTTATTTTATTATTTATCTCCTGTACTGACTTAATTAAAGGAGCTATGAATTCTGTATAGCGTAAACCGTGTACTTTAGATTCCGGATCATATATATAGCCTCCAAAATCCTGAATTCCTAAACTTTCTTTTACATCTTGTGCTATCAAACCATAATGCTTTCTCTTACCTTCATGCCATCTAAAAGATATAGGTTTTAAATTTAGAATAAAATCAAGCCCTAAATCAGACTCTTCAATATCTTTCTTTTGACTTTTATCCGATGTGTTGATTACTGCATTTTGACCATATATATCACTCCACCTTAAAGAAGCAGATCCTAGATTTTGGGTTATATCTTGTCCTGGTACTAAATCCCCATTGGAAAAAGATAAAAATAAACCTGTACTTACATCCTGAATTTGTAAACTTCCCAAATCACTAGATAGTACTTTATATTCTTTTCCATTAGTAGATAGATTCTGTAAAGACAAGCTAGCTTCTTGTTCACTAATATCTGAAATATGCAACTTAGATGTAGCTGCTTGTGAGCCTAGTTGTAATTGGTTTGAGGTAGTGAATAAAAAATTATTACTTCCCGTTAAGAGACCTCCATTATTAAACTGAACACCTCTTAATGGAGCAGCTGCTTCTGTTGTGTTGAGATCTAAACTATTCTCCCATTTTCCTGTTGTTCCATTATATTTTAAAACCTGACCATTAGTTAAAGAAGATAAATTAACATCCAATAAATCTAAGATAGTTAAAATCGGTCTAGGGTTATTTTGGTAAGGAGATGCTGTGTAAGGATACGCCATAAATTTAGAAACCTCAATTAATTTTTGTTTTAAAACCCTTTTCATTGGTATATTATATTTGATCACTGAAAAAATAAAATAATGACACTCAAAAAATATATTTACGAATTACTCAAATTGATTATTTGTCTAGCATTTGCCTTGATGGGGATTCTAGTTATAGCTCTTATAAGTAGTGGTATCTGTTTTTTAATATTTCATAAAATAATTTATACCAATACAATCATTATATGGAATATAGTATTTATTTCCCTAAACCCCTTTTTAATGCCCTGGGCAGAATGGGCAAGGAAATTCACAGAAGATAAATTGACTTTCTTGAAAGATTAAAAACTAAAACCCCCTCCCCCTGATGAATAGGCTGCTCCTCCCACAGATCTGGTTTGAGTTATTATATCGGTGTAAAAAACTGTCGCTTCTGCAAAGTCTAAATCTAAGCCTACCCCACCAGAACTTACTGTTATTCCGGCTGTAAATGATAATCTAAAGGCGGGATTATTAAATAAAGCTGGAGTAAGGGTAGCACCCCATAAATCTGTAGATCCCCCATAGGTAAATAATGTATCGGTGGTAGGATATACTGTACCTAATGCTTTATTAGTACCAATAGTAGAAGTACCATCATATAGCTGTATAACAGACTCAGTAATTGAACCCGATCCTGTATCCCCTCTTTTTTTTACTAGCCTAAATTGGAATCCGTCTATAGTGGCTGTGGGAGGGATAGTGAAAGATGTTACAGAAAACCTAAACCTAAAACTAACAGTATTAGTTCCTGCCCCTAACGCAGTAAATATATAATAACTTGAATCTCCAGATGTAGTTAGCCCCCCTAAATTACTATTTTGACTTCTTGAGGCTGATGTACCTGTATAAGATGTAGCGGATATTCCGGTTGCTGTTCTTATTTCTGTTACCATTATTAATCGCTAAATTGATTGGTGGTATATTTTAACATTACACTTATTAATCGAGCAGTTGAGGTTAATGTATCGGATCCATTAGCACCTTCCCGATAGACCCTGATTTGAGTCAGTGAACTAGCTTGAGGTGTTCCCGCAATAGTTATATTGGACGTAGAAGACGAGACTATCACTACATTAGCGGAGGCATTTCCTGCGGATGTTACTGTTTGTGCTGTACCCCATGTTTGATCGATTACATCTCCTGTATTATATGCCCTTCCTTGTATTCCCCAAACTACCGAATTGGTAGACCCTGTAGCACATGTCCAATAAAACTTTGCTGTTAGGGTTCCTCCATTATAGTTATCGGGCATAACTATTGTCCATTCAGTATATTGTGTGGCACCATCTGCAAAATCTACCAACTGTAAATTTTGTTTATTAGTAGTAGTTTCTACTTTTGCTACTACTGACGCTCCAGATGTTGTAGAAGACCATGTCCCTGCCCCAGAAAGTATAATAGTTCGAGTGGCGTTTACAAAAGATAAATTTCCCGAGCCATCTGTAGTCATTACTTGCCCGTTAGATCCACTAGATGTTGGTAAAGTTAATGTATAGCTTGCCGCTAATGTAGGGGACTGCATGGTAATTTGATTTGTCCCGGCTCCCGGATCCTCTATTTTTAATGATGTGTTGGTCTTTATCACACCATTTACATCAAATTTTTCTGTAGGTCTTTTATCTATCCCGATATTGTCAGATCTAAAAAATAATCCCGGCATTGTTGTATTTATATTGTTTCTTGATAATTTTAAATTTTTAACGTTTTTTTTGTTAATACATTTAACTCACTAACGCTACAGCTTGAAGTTTACAGACCCAATTAATAGTTGTAGCCGCTATACCGGTAACTTGGATCAATAATGCCCCATTGGTTGTATCGGCTAATACATTAACATCTACAGCAGCGAACCCTGCATCTTTGTATGTTACTTTAGTAGGGGTGCCTACCAGTGAGGTGGTCGCTGCTGTTGTACCTTTTTTTATAACTCCTTCAATCGTTATACCCGCTGCATTTGTAGATGCTGTACCTCCAGCTACTATTTGTGCCGAGAAAGTGATTTGGTGATTATTTGCTAGTACCAATCTTGTAAAACCCGATGCTGCATCTCCATCTATAGTCATATTGGTAGGAGTTGCATCTGTGGTTTGTACCCTTAAATTCACCTCAAAACCACTGCAAACATTAGTACTGGTAAATTGACTTGCAGGGGTGCCTATAATAGATTGTAAAGTCAATATAGAGTTTTGACCTCCCAATATAACAAAATTACTTGCTGCTATTGAAGAAAGTTGATCAGTCCCACCTAACGCAACAGCATTAGTTGACCCACTCACTACATTCCCTGCTGAATCATTTCCCCCTATTAAAACTGAATTAGTTATATTCCCACTGCTGGCTCTTCTTAGTCCTCCTATTATTCCGGAAGATTGACAATTTGCAGTAGTGCTAGAACCTAGCCCCCCAATTGTACCACCTACCTTAAAGCAATTTGACATAGTACATGTTGCGGCTGCCCCAGCTAATATTCCTCCGCCCAGCCCTCCAATCCTTATAGAATTCGATGCTGTAATAACACTATTAGAAACATTAATAAGCCCAGAGAAGGCAGAAAAACAATTAGAACTCGTGACAGAATTTGTCGATGTTATTAAAGTACTTGTTGAATTTAACCAAAGTGAGTTATCTACAGATGTAGATACACTTGATGCAGATGTAATATTTATAATTTGGGAGCTACTAGCCCCTCCTATTATTGAAGAGTTTGTAAATACACTACCTAAAGGGGGTGAGTTTAAAGAGAAAAGCCCTCTTGTACCTAACAAGGAACTTTCTCTAATTGTATCTAGACCTTTTGCTATACCGTTACTATTTCCAAAACCTCCAAGAATACATAAATCAGTAAAACTAGAAGTCCCATTGGAAGCTGTTAATACAAGACTTGATGTATCTATTAAAACAGCATTACTTAATGTAAGATCTGTTCCAGTTCTTTGTAAAGAAGCTGATGTGATTCCCTTTACCCATGTATTAGTGGTTGTTCCTGCATTGGCATTTGTTAGTTGTTGTAGCCCTATAAAGGATGTATTAGCACTAGATATATCTATAGTTGTACTGCTTGCAGTAAATTCATTACCTAGAATTAAGGAGTTTGAGGACGTACCTAAGATATTAACTACCGTAGCACTTCCTGTTATGGCTGTATTCAATATACAATTTGATTTTCCAGATCCAGTATTATTTAAAGCTGACCCGGTTATGGAGGTTCTTGATTGTATTATTGAGTTATCTGTATTAGTTAAAGAAACTGTCCCAGCATACACAGAGGAGTTTAATTTTAATAATTTATTTGTATCGTCCCAAGAATGTGCCTTGCTTGTAAAAAGTAACCCTTTTTTATTACCGAATATACCTGTATTTACTAAAGGGGAGTAATTCTTGCCTCTTAATACTGATAGCTCTGTTACATTTGACCAGTTAGGGAGAGCTGACTCTGCTTTCACTCTCCCTAACTGGATAACTGGAACGTTCGTACCTCCTGCGGAAGCTGAGTATAAAACATAATCTAAATTAGAACTACTACTTATTATTGTGGGGGTTACTAATTCCCCATAATCAGATCCATTTTCTTGACCTGAAACACATAGAATAAGATTAGCCCCATTCAAAACAGCATATACGTAAATATAACCTTGAGTATTTGCATTAAACGCTAAAGTTGCAGATGCAGGTATTGTGATAGATAAACTTGAAGTTCTGTTAACATTATTAGATATACCATTTAAAGACGTATAAAACGGGAATATAACTGGATTAAAGACTGTAGGTGGAAATGCAGTAGCCTGGGTCAACCATATAGTAAGAGCACCGGCCGATATACTAGTCGATAACCCCAAATTTTGAATATTCTCACTAGTTATTAAACCTGGATATATTGTTGATGGACTACTCATTTTCTTACCTCTACGATATTAACTGTGATACAATTAGTCTACACACCCAATTAAGTGTTTTACCTGTTATACCCGTAACCTGTATGTTAAGAGCCCCGTTAGTTGTATCGACCCCTGCTGCTACCGTTGCGGTATTTAAGTTAGTATCTCGATAATTAACTACTGCGGGAGTACCTACCAATGCTACTGTACCTACCCCACTACCCCTTTTTACCGAGCCTTGTATACTGAAACCTGCCGCATCGACAGATGCGGTATCCCCACAAGAAATTAAAGCATAAAACATCCACTGCTCATTGTCTTGTAATGTTAATCTTGTTCTGGTTGAAGCTGTAGCACCATCTATAGTCATATTGGCAGGAGTAGCATTTGTGGTCTGTACCCTTAAATGGTACGTAGCACCCTGAGCATCTCCATCCACTGAAAACCTACCAGCACCTGTCACGATAGCAGATTGGTGTCTAACTACCCCTCTCTGACCTCCTAATATAACACTATTATCTGCACTCGCCACCGATATAGTATTGTTTTGACCTCCCACAATAGAAGAATTCTGTAATGTTCCATTAGGAGATATTATATTATTCTGTCCTCCTATAATAGTATTTGCATTACATAATGTTGTAGTACCGACTGTAGGGGTTATACTGTTAGTATTTCCACCTAGAATAATATTAGATCTGACTTCCGGACTTGTTGTTCCTGTACCGGATGGGCTTATTGTGTTACTTTGTCCTGCAAGAATAATATTATCATAAAAATTAGTATTAGTTGCACTACCCCCTATTGTACCGGTATTTCCTCCAATTATTATATTCCTTACTGGGGAATTTGTACTACTCCCACTCCCAGAAGGATTAATTGCATTGTTTTGACCTCCAAGTATCATCAAATCTAATGGTACTGTTCCAGATCCGGTAGGAATAATTGAATTGTTAGAACCCGAATAAATACCGCACCTAACTAAGTTTAAAGTACCACCTATTTCACTATTAAGTGTAGAGATTAATATATTGTTAGAACCCGTCCCTGTATTTGTTATCCCTTTATTTGTCGATCCTGTATTTGAGGATGATAGTATTATATTCTGTCCCCCAGATGAGGAAGATACCATATTACCAGTACTGGTAACTTTTGAAGCTAATATGATAGATGAAGATCCAGCTACTATCTGTAAATTCCCTGAGCTCGTAACACTTGATGCCATTATAGACGAATTTCCTGCCGCTATCGAAATACTACCCGTGCTAGTTCCAGTAGAGCAGCCTAAAATCATACTGCTTACTGTTGACCCCGTTATTGCTAATCCCGGATTTGAGGAACTTGTTGAGTTGGAAGAACAAGATTGAATAGTATTACTATTTCCGGTAGATGATATTACGATACCAGCTGTTCCAGTAGTTGCATTTAAGTTACTAGAAATAATACTATTTTGCGAACCTCCTGTTATTTGTAAATTGCCTGTAGATCCTGTAGATGTTATAGAGCTACATAGGATTAAATTATTTGTTCCTGTAGAAGATATACCTAATGTTGTGTTAGCTGCTTGATTGTTAGATGATATTATTGAGTTCCAATTTCCATTTGAAATATTTAAAGTTCCCGCTATCGCTCGTGAATTTAATAACAATCTTAGATTATTATAATCATAAGTATTTTCAGCAGAGCCTGCCAATACCCCATTATTATTATATTGAATACTTGTATCTGGTCCTGCTGCTTGTAATAAAGACCCTTGAAATGTAGCGGATCTTGACAAGACCTCTGTTATGTTAGACCAATTTGGTATTGCGGTCTGGGTTTTTATTCTCCCTACATAAATTACAGGACTATTCGCTGTAACAGAAGAGGAAGAATAATACACTGCTCCACTATTTGAGCTACCCGATATATTGGTAGGGGTCGCTAATAATCCATAATCATAATAAATTGAGGAACCAGATACCCCTAATACCAAATTACCAGAATCATTAAATGCAAATACATGAATATAATCTAGTATATTTGCTGTAAAACCCAGTGTAGCGGATGCAGGAATAGAGATTGTCAATGGGGACGTTACTGCTAAATTAGATATTGTACCGAATGCTATCTGTCTAGATCTAAATGGTAAAATTACCGGACTGGAAGAAGTTATTGAACTACCATTTGCTTGAGTTAATGTTATGACAATAGTGTTACTTGTCACTACCGCATTAATACCACAATTTTGTGAGTCTACTGCAAGACTTAATCCTGGATATACTGTACTGGGACTACTCATTTATGCTATTACCTCCGATGTTGATACTGTCGCTACCCAATTAATGGTAGTAGCGGATGCTCCTGTTACTTGAATTCTCAATGCCCCATTTGTTGTATCGGCTGTTACTGTTACGTCCCAAGCAGCCACATCTTTGAACGCTACTTTCTCTGCTATTCCAACTAGTAAAGTAGACCCATTTGTAGTTGTTTTTTTTATCAAACCCCTAAAAAACCAAGCACCTGCATTTGCTGTAGCGGTATCTCCACTAACAACCGAAATCTCAAATGCCCACCGAGAATTATTTGGTAATGTTAATCTAGTGGTGGTAGAAGCTGTAGCACCATCTATTGTCATATCTGTGATGGTCGAATTTGTAGTCTGCACCCTTAATCCGTATATACTTCTTTGAGCATCTCCATCAGCCGAAAATCTATCATAACCTGTAACGGATGCAGATTGATGTCGGACTACCGCTCTTTGACCTCATAATATAACACTATTATCTGCACTGGACTGAATAGTATTGTTTTGACCTCCCGAAAATATAGTTCTATTTGCACTAGATACCGAACTTGGAGAGGCTAATAAAATTCGATTGTTTGTTGAGTCATATGTGAAATTTGAATCCCCACCAAAAGCACCTACGTTATTGTACTGCACATTAGTAGTCGCTCCTCCTGGGGTACCTCCCGAAGAAAGTGTTAACCAACTTAATGTACTAGAACCATTAGTAGATAACACTTGCCCTGTGGTGCCATCTGTGCTTGGTAAAATCCACACTATATCGGAAGCTAAAGTATCGGGAGATTTTAAACCTACATAATTTGAACCATTAGTAGATAATTCCCTTAATCTTAATTCACCAGTTTGTCCTGTACTTGTACCTTGAGGGTTAGATATCAGTACCTTTCCTATAATAGTACCTTCTACATCAACCTTACCTTCAGGGGTCTTTTTGCCTACTGCTAAGTTTCCAGCATTATTGCTGATAATTACATCTGCCATTATTTATTTATTTCACTATTTAATTTTAGTGTCTTGACAAAGTTCTACTAACAAAAAAGCACCCCGGTTGAGGTGCTTCGATTCTCTAACTAACTGTTACGTATCGGATTTTCGCTTTCCAGTTTATACTAGTAGCAACCGCACCTGTGACCTGAATTACTAAATCGTTAGTACTCGCAACTCCTGTAACATCCCAGTTTACTGCCAAAGTATCTGTTGCTAGTAAGGATCTTGTCACAACATCTATGATAGAAGCATTACCGGCTCCTCTCTTGATACCTCCCTCCACTTTCCATGAGGCTACATTACCTAGAATATCTCTCCCAACAATTAAAGCATGGAATGTCATTGCTGAGTTAGAAGCAACTGTCAACCCAGGCGATAAGTTTAAGGGAGTCGCATCTGTGGTTGTTCCGGTTTGGGTATATTCCAATTCAGTAAAAGATAAATTACCTGCACCATCTGTAACTATAGCCTGACCTACTGTACCGTCTGCTACTGGAAGAGTAAACGTAACATTTGCAGCTAAAGCATCAGCAGATTTCAAACCTACATAGTTAGAGCCATTAGCGACTAACTCATTTAATCTAATATAACCGGCATTACCAGCACCGGTACCTACAGGGGTTGATATAATACCTGCACCAGTTACTGTTCCGGTTGCTCTTGCATTTCCTGTAACGTCTAGTGGTTGGGTAGGGGCTGCATTACCGATACCTAATCTATTATTAGTATCATCAAAGAATAAATTGGGATTATCTTGTGCTAATGCACCACCCGCACCTGCAAATATAACTGAACCAGGAGTAAAACCTGTTATGTCTGTACTAACTAGTGAAGTGTTTGCCCATGTAGTTCCATTATAACGAATCACATTACCAGTAGCAGGAGCTGAAACTGCTACATCCGATAAATCATCTAAAGCTACTGTCCCTAAATCAATCGTAGGATTACCCGCTACACCACTACCGTTAGTAACAGAGATTTTAGTAGTACCTGCTGTGAGGGTTCTTGTAGTGGCAGTACCTGAACCGGTTCTTGTAATTAAACCAGTTGTCGTCAAGTCAGCTAATGCATTTAAATCAGTATCTAACGTTACGTTAGTTCTACTATTACCACTATCATCCGCAGCAGTAAACCCACTACCTATAAAGTTTAAGATACTTCTTTGAGTTAAAGCAGTTCCTTCCTCTTGAACTGTCGCATATGCAGTAGAAGCTGCTGCATTAATAGTTAAATCAACTCTATCACTACCTGAGTTATCTGTAATTGTATAACTAACACCAGTTCCCGGGATAAAATTAATTTGTTTCCTTGTACCTATTACAGTACCGTCATTGCTAATAACAACTCTCTGATTAGTTGTGTTAGGAATCACAATACCTGTAATAGTATTAGCGGTATCATCATAAGTAAAATCAATACTCGCAGAATCAATTATGGCGTTTCCAACTGCATCTTGGGCTGCCTCTACAAAATCACTAATTTTTGCTGAAGTGAGTGTAGGAATATCTGCTGCCAACAAAGACCTGAAAGTAGGTTGACCTGTTGATCCATTTGGAGCCGCAAACACTGTGTTAGCGGTCTGAGTATCTAAATCAAATACAAAAGTACCAGATCCTGTTATAGCCCCTCCTGTTATATTCAATAAAGCAGCAGCAGCACCAGCAGCAGGTTGAGCATCTACTGAAGTTACTGTGCCTCCTCCCCCTGGAGATATCCAACTTAATATACCAGATCCATTCGTGGATAAGACTTGACCACTCCCCCCATCAATTGCTGGTAATGTCCATAATAAGTTTGCACTAACACTATCAGGAGCTTTAAACCCTACATAATTTGAACCATTAACTAGTAGTTCCTTAAACAAAACATAACCAGTATTACCCATGCCTGTTCCAACTGGATTTGCCTGAAGTCCTTTTCCGGCTGCATATCCGCTCCGTACATTGAAGTTACCACCTGAATAATCTATTAATCCTGCTGTCATTTGATTTAACTTTTAACCTTTCTATTTAATTATTTAAGTATATACTGGTAGAGATTAGAAACCGATTTCTACCGTTTTTATAAAGGAATTCCATCTTATAGTCACACCTGATTCTCCTGTTACCAATATAGCTAGTGAATCTGTAGCATTATCTGCATTTATAGCTATAGCGGAATATATGTTTCCAGAATTCCATGTTAAGGCACCTAAATCAGAAGCTATATAGCTTACTAGAGGTGTCCCCACTAATGAAGTAGTTCCTGAATCATTTTTAATTACCCCTCTAATTTCCCAATAAGCAGAGTCCCCAATGGAACTTCTTGCCCCCACAACACCTGAAAAAATTATAGTTTTATTAACTGGTATTGTGATCTGTTCAGTTATCCCATCTATACTTAAAGGTGTTTGAGTGCCTGTTGATGTCGCAACCCTCAAGGGGTATTCACTGGTTTGAGCATCTCCTGGTGTTGAAAAATTACCATTTGCGTGTACTAACTGACCTAGTTCGGTCGCTACTGCTCCGGTACCTAATTCAATAGCTCCATTATTTGCTACCGTTAATTGATTCTGACCAGCACTATTTTGTATCTGGACAATATCATTTGTTTGTGTAGCGTTTCCTTTGACTTTTAATTGTACTTCGTCAATTTGTCCTACTATATCTTGCTTTGCGGTAGGACTACCTGTACCTAGACCTAATCTATTAGTAGTAGGATCAAATACAAAAGTAGGACTCCCCCCAAATACCCCTCCATTATTAAATTGGACTTGAGTATTTGCCCCTCCGGGAGGCGTTACTCCTGTTGAACCTGATGCAGGTATTGTGGTTAAACTTGTTACCCTTCCCTTTGTATCTACCGTTATGATAGGAATCAATACATTAGAGCCATACGTACCTGGAGAAACCGCTGTATTTGTTAAATCGGCAGTTATGGTATTTCCAGGATCATTGTACGTGAAATCTATATTGGCTGAATCTATAAATGCCGTACCCACAATATCCTGTACAGTCTCACTTAAATCTGATATTTGTGAGGATGTTATAGATAATGGCGTGTTTGTGACAGATGTGATCTGACCTGAAGAGTTTACTATAAATACAGGCACTTGTGAAGAGGAACCATAAGTTCCGGCTGTCACTCCTGTATTAGCTAATAGGGGGTTGGGGTATGTACCCGATAAAGACCCTCCTGCGGGCCCCGTCGGTGTTGTACTTCCTCCTGAACTTCCCCCTGAAGTTCCGCTACTTCCGCAGCAAATTGGAAACATTCCGTATGGTTGTAAATATCCTGGCATGGTTTTCTATTTAATTTTTGTATTTTGTTAAGACCAATTTGAAGCTTATTAGAAATGTTTAGAATTTAAACATTCTAGATACACTAAAATAAATTACCCCCGCACCTGCATTTGCTGTCCCATCTGTATGAGCTCTCAATACATCTCCCGGATTTAATACACCAATCCAACATAGGCAAGAAATATTCCCTGCACCACTCGTGTTAATCATCGCTAATCTATTAGAAGGGTTAATGGATTGAATTGGTGTTGATAATTGAGTAGAGTTACGACTTATCCCCATATTGAGAACACCACTGCTACTTGCATCTATATATGTAACCATGTAAATACCTGCACCATTTCCAGAAGTTATTGTCCATGACATACCTGAGGGGGCACTATTCGCTACATTGTAATTCCCATTAAATACTAAAAAGTTTAATCCATTAAACCATCTTATAGCTGTGTTGGTAGATCCATGACCTGTTGGACTATTTTGACTTGTTAAGGAAACATTATCAACACCTATCTTCTTTGTGAAAGTTGCTGTACCTGCACTTGTTAACCTTCCTTTATTCGTCACATTAAAGGTACCTATTGTTGTAGCGTTTCCGTAAGTTCCTGCTACAACACCTGTATTATTTAACCTAACATCTGTCTGGTTATTCCCGGAATCATCCGATAAATCAAACTGATTACCATCAAAACTTAAATTTCCTCGTTGAACAAAAGACGAATTATCTTCATAAATAATATGTCCTCCGATCAGACTATTTGATGCTATTGTTGTAATTCTACCTCTCGTATCTATAGTTACGGTAGGGTTAATATATATACCTGAAGAAACCCCCGAAGGTGTTAAGACGGAATTTATCTGATTTGTTCCATCATTATATGTAAAGTCTATATTGGGTGAGTCTACTAATGCGTTACCTACCGCATCCTGTATTGCCTCGTTGAAATCTAATATACCGGAAGGTGTTATTTGTATAGGAACTGTAGAGACTGAAGTTAATCTGCCTTTTGTCGTGACTTGATATATTGGTATATTACCTGCGGAACCATAAGTACCTGAAGCTACACCAGTATTTGTTAGATCGGCTGTTATTTGATTAGCTGGATCATTATATGTAAAATCTATATTGGCTGAATCTACTAATGAATTCCCGACCGCATCCTGTGCTCTCTCATTCGTAAAGTATAAATTAGTTACCCCCTCTGGTAATCCATCCGTATTAGTAAATGATGAAATCCCAGATGAAGCTGAAGTAACTAAGCCTTTTTGATCTACTGTTAGAGTTACATAGTTGTATGTACCGGGTACAACTGCTTTATCTAATAAGTCGGCTGTTATGGTATTTCCCGGATCATTATACGTGAAATCTATATTGGGGGTATCTTGAAGAATTCCACCTACCGCATCCTGTACTGCTTCATTGAAATTATTAATCTGAGTTGAAGATATTGAGAGAGGAATATTTATAGCCGATAAAGTTCTACCCTTAACATCATAAGTAATTTGAGGAATTTGGGTAGCGGATCCGTATGTTCCCGCTGTTATCCCGCTACTAGCAAACGTTACTTCAGTCTGATTATTTACAGAATCATCCGACAAATCAAAGTATTGTCCCGCAAAACTTAAATTTCCTCTCTGCGTGAATGTTGTGTTGTCTTCCTGTATTGCATGAGGAGGTAATTGACCCGCTAAAGGAACAGTGCCTGATATTGTTAGTCTACCTTTTTGATCTACTGTGACTTGAGGTACCTGAATGTTTGACCCATAGGAACCCGATACTACCCCTGTTAAGGATAATTGAACATCTGTCTGATTATTTAAGTTATCATCCACCACATCAAAATTAGCACCATAAAAACTTAATCCTAAACGTTGAGGGAAAATAGTGCTATCTTCATATATTGTATGTCCTGGACTAAATACCGATCCATTCGAGATGCCGGTAACTCGACCTTTAAGATCGGTTGTTATGGTTGGTAAATTATAGGTGCCTGATGTTACGGGTGTATTTGTTAGGTCAGCCGTTATTATATTGGCTGGATCATTATACGTAAAGTCTATATTGGGTGAGTCTACTAATGCGTTACCTACCGCATCTTGTATTGCTTCATCAAATCCAATAACTTGAGATGCAGGGATTGAGATCGGTACATTTTGTGCTAGAGTAAGTTGACCTGTATTAGTTACTGTAAATCGTGCTGTTTGGGTTGCAGTACCATACGTTCCTGGCACTACCCCTGTATTCCTTAATAGAGGATTTGGGTATGTCCCCGTTAAAACTCCGCCTGCTGCCATTTTGTCTATATATAGTAAAACTAAATAATTTTTGTATTTTTTAGACTAGACTATCAGGTATTTACTTTGATTTTATCTCTATATACCTTTAACACTAACTGATCTGCCAAGTCTAAATCAGGTTTTTCTCTTAAATTAGATTCATTCATTGCTTTATCTATTTCTTCTATTAATTCGTCTAATTTAAACTGCAAATCCTCATATTGACATAATCCTTTTCTTATATCTAGAAGGAAAGAAACTTCCGGATTAGGGAAAGTTATATGACCTGTCTTTAATAACTCAAGAGCCTCATACGCCACCCTGAATGCATGATAGAGTGCTTTATGATCATAGTTATTCTTTTCTGTCTCTAGTGTTCTGTGACCATATTGAGACACTAATGTATCTAGTATCCCATATGCAAATTTAAATGATGCCTTTACAGGGATCATTTTCCCACACACAACCAAAAAATCTTCACTTAAGTTATGTTTATTGACTTTGTTTTCTATTTTTATATGAGTGCATTCTGGAATCATCTTTTCATATTCAATTAGAATTTCTTCTAAATTTATTTGAGGTGATTTTAAATAATGAGGCTTTAACACTTCAAGAGCCTGTTTTGCTTCTTTTATACGAACACCTTTAATACTGTATTTATAAGCTTGACTTTTGCAATAACCTACAAAAGGATAAAGGGATTTAGAGATAAATTTATCCTTTAACGATAAAATCTCTTCCCATAAAGAAGTTTTTAATAATAAATGATTTTCGGGGGTGAACAACATATCTAATGCTACTGTTTGACCCGAACATAGCAATTTCAAGAAATAATGATAAGCATAATTCTCATAATCTACATCATCCTGTGTATTTTTTTGTTTGGTTGAGTGACTCACAATACTATTCTGTATTCTACCTAACAATATATCTTTTGCATCCGGTATATAGATCATTTTAAAATCTTGATCGCTTGTAGGTAAATTAGTCCCATATACCAAAGAACCAAAATTCATTTTTACAATTATGTCCATATGCCCTCTTAGATTTTATCGTTTTTCATTGGTTTTATATTCCCCATTTCACCCAAAGTATCGCATTGCAACAATTCAATACAGCAATCTAAACAATGTGCAAAGGATGTAACTCCCATTCCTGCTTCCTTACATTTCTTAGTATATAGAATAATATCTTCCACCACTAAACATCTATGGGGAGGTCTTAGCACTATTAATACAAATATAGAGAAAATACTTAGTATAGCCACTATTTTGAGAATTTGAGGATTCATAATTTTTTACTTTTTTTTTAATTTAACATTTCAAATGCCCTTTAAGCATAATAAATATGAATTGTTAAATTAATTTAATATAAAAACCAATTAGAACATGTGTAATTATTTGTATTATTTTGTGTATTAGATAGTTGTGGAGTAATATTTTAATTATCTCTATTGACAAACACCAGTTTATTTAAATAAGAAAAAATTTATATGACTAACTATTATATCAAAAACAAATTAACTAAAGAAGTTATACGAGAATTACCACACTATGGTAAACATGATTTTAATGAATCAGCTTATGGAAGTATAATTTTAACCATAGATAAGAAAGTTTTATTTATTCATTTCAATGGCAATGAATACAACCCAAAAGTTATTTTTAATGATATTACAGATCTATTTGAAATAATTAAAATAGAACATAATGATTCTAGAAGACATTGTATTATTTTGGATAGGGAATATCTGGATGAAAATTTAAAAACTTATAGCTCTGTTACGATAGATAAAAATGGTACATCTGTTAAATTTAAATTAGGGGACTTAGTGCGAGGACGTGATAGATCAACCTATGATTCTTACAGTAAGAGGACTGATATTAGTACTATATTTAATATTGAGAAGATAGCTTCAAGCTCTAACGGTACAATAGCTTATGGGGAGGATGGTGATTCTGAAAGTATTTGGGAATTATATCATATTTAATATTCACAAATTAAAAATCAATGATCTTTTCTTTTAACCTTTAAACATAATTAACCATGAATAGTGAACAAAAAGCTTTAGAAATATTTCTAAAATTGCCTGAACCATTAAAAAAAATACTAGAAGAATATAATGCTTTTTTGGCTGGTGGCTCAATCTTGTCGGGCATTTTAGGCAGAAAAGTAAACGATTATGATTTATGGTTTCCTTCTAACAGCGAATTAGTTAATGCGTTTGAAGAATTTATTGCGATAGGAGCTACAATCGAATGGAATTCAGACAATGCTTGGACATTACGCTTATTCGATGAATTTAAGGTGCAATGTGTTAAAAAACATATTGGAGATCCTTTTGTGATTTTAAGAGGTTTTGATTTTAAATTTTGCCAAATTGGTATTAGTTGTGCCACTGGTGAGCTGATTCAAAAGGATATGACCGCTAGTCAAATTAAAAAGAAAAGTGAAGGACTTTACACCTATATCAAACCAGATTGGTCAGATATTCCTCCAAATTCTCTTTTTCAAGAGAATTTAAAAGAAGAACAAGAAAAAGAAATGAAAGAAGTTTTAAATCCTGATTTTCGGCATGACTTAGACCCGAAGAGAGTTTTAAAATATTTTGAGCAAAACTTTATTCATATCTCACCAGACGCAATGATTCAAATGCTTTTAGATTCAAATATTGGGATTCCGGGCTGGCTTATGGCTCGGAGCAAGAAACTTTGGATAACTGGATGGTCAAAGGATTATGCAGGCAATTTATATCCTCCGTCTGAAAATAAAGACAAACTCAACAAAAATAAATACTACTAACTAAATAATAAGGAAACGAAAATGAGCTTTGACAAATTAGATAAAAACATTTACAAACATCTTTGCGAAACCGCAAGCAACCCTTACTTAGATGAAGACGATACTTGGGAAATGCTTTGTGGTGCTGACACAAAGTACAGTAAAAAAATAGATGAACGCCGCTGGTACAACCTTGAGGAAAAAGTTGTGGAGATAAACGGCAAATTTATATCCTTTACTGACTACGATATAACTGGTGATGGTAGTGCCTCTGATATGGACTTGAAGACAATGTGGGAGCAAATTTACGAAGTTTTCCCAGTAGAGAAAATGCAAATTGTTTACGAAAAAAAAGAAATAGCGAATCTAATAAAAGAAGCTACCGACAAACTTTATTCAATCCAACAAGAAATTTTACTTAAAGGAAAAGAAGAAACAACCGCCAAGAATGAATTAATTGGACTTTTAAATCAAGCAAATCTAAAAAAAGCGGAAGGTTCGGAAATTGGTTATTCTTTGTCCGAAAGAGAAACAGCCAGTTATGATCCTAAAATTCAGGGTTTATTGCCAGTTTCCAAAGTTCCGTATTTTCAAGAGTTTAAAATAACAGAAACAAAAATTAAAGATTTAGCAGGGAGAGGTATATTAGACGGATCAGATTTAGAGACAATTGCTAATTATAAAACTGTGAAAAGTGTAAATCAGGTTCTGACTAAAATACAGTTAAAAGGAGAATAGGTAATTTCATTGACACTCCCCGGCCTAAAACTCTCTGGAAGAAGCTTTGCAGGATTTTGAAACAAATAAAAACATATAGAAACAACGCAAAAATAATAGGAAAATCAATAATATGAATATATTCGTTAATTTCTGGGACTCCCCCGAAAGTAAAATGTTTACGCATTTAGAATTTGCTAAGTGGGTCAATGAATGCGTGCCTCCACCAGCCACTAATTACTCGCTTAGCTCTGAAATAGGGGAAAATGGGGAATTTGTTAAATCTTCTGAGAATAATTTAACCCAAACCGAATCAATATCTAGCGTAATTAATGGCAAAATTTATAAAACTTCTTTAGATTTACCGAAAAGAACACAATTAAATGATCTTATGGAGGTTCATTTAATTATTGAAAGCAATGATAATCCTTCTATTGTGGCAGGTATTCAGTCACTTTTAGACTGGTTAAGTAATGAATATACTGATTTGACAATCATACAACCAAATTTAATAGGAGAATAAAAAGATGAGAAATTATTTTATTTCTTTTTTAGGGGTTACTTTAATTAGTTCATTTACCTATTTTTCAATACTCCATTCCTCTAAGCCCTTAGCAATACCTTATTCGAGAATTGCCTTTGTTAGTGAATTAGCTTCATCAGAGGCGGAATTAGAACTTTTAAAATTGGAAAAGAAATCAATTGAAAGAAAATTAGCTTATATGAGTAAAGCTCTTAAAAGAGCACAATTAGAGAAAATACTATTATCTAGTAAGTTAAAAAAGTTAAACCATAATAAACTCACAGATACCAGAGCTTATGATATTGCGTTTAATAGAACTCTACAACATGAGAAAGGTTATGGTATTGATAATAATGGCTATGCGGTTAACTACGGAGTTAATCAAAGGTGGTATACCCCCCTTAAAGGATTCCCTATTCATGTATCGGGACTTAACAAGGATTTAGTCAGAAAATATTATTATCACTATTACTTTAAGCCCCTTCACTTAGACTTAAAGTATAATCAAGAATATATTAATTTTATTTTCGATACTGCGGTTAATAAATCTGTAAGGCTATCTAATGTTATTGACAAAAAAGCAAATGGGGATTTAGAATTAGCTAAGCAACTTAGAATCAAACATCTAAAATCATGGTTTTTATCGGGTAACACCGGTACTTGCAGAGAGTCTTGTTATCAAGCATTAGTTAAAAGAGTTGAGAGTTTTAAAGAGGTTTAAAATGGCTAGAAGTAAATTTTTATCTAGAAAAGGTGTTTGTTCTACCGGGTTAAAGAAACCAACCTCTACATGGTTGACAGCTCAAGTTTTTTTTGATGAGATGAAAGATAATAAAAAGAAACACCCCGTAGCTCATGCTGTAGCTGAAAGATGGGTGTTAGACAATAGATCCTCTAATGGAGCTGAGAATCAAGAAAATTACTTCAAAAAGTTTACAGAATATTTAGGTAGCAAGAAGGGAACTTCCTACACCACTCAATATAGACAAGAACAAGAATATCCTTTCTTTGAGAATATCAAAGATATGTTTGATTATTTCGATACCCTTAAGGTAGAAGAACTTATTATTGATGAATTTTGTTATTCAGATTTAAAAGGTTCAGAATCCAATCAAAAACTTGTTGCGACAGGGCAAAAATTTAAATTATCTAAAGAAAAAGGATTAGAAAAAATATGAATACAAATAGGTTTAGTTAATAACTATTTTGGGCAAGTAAATTAATATATAGGAAATAAGGAGTTAGTCAATGTCTAGAACAATTAAATTTAGAGTTTTCGACAAAGTTGCAAAGAAGATGCATAAAGTAACAGGAATTCGCTTTACTGGAGCTGATAACGAAGCTCACAAAATAAGTTTGAAACCCCTGAATTGATGGAGTTAGATAAAACAATTAAAAGAGCAAAGCAATGAAGAAAACAGAAAAATCAACTTATTATTTTGTAAGTTACTTGAGTGCAAAGGGACATGGAAATTATGTTTGCGAACTCACAGGGGAGAAGTCCCATATATTCTCAATAAGGGCAATCGAAAAACACCTTAATGACACATATAAGATGGAGCAGGTAGTTATTATGTATTACAAGGTAATCTCAAAAGAAGAACATGATGTTTCTAGAAATAGAAAAATTTTGGAGGGGAACAATATTGAATAAATATAATTTAGAGGATTGGGAAGCTTCTTTTTCAAACAAAAGATACAATATTGATTAATTTATAGACAGAGTACGTTTTTTGATATATAATGTATAGTATAGTTACTCATATTAAATACATGACATTAGGACCCAATATAGCGTATCAACACACAGCTGACAAAGATACAGCACTTCCGGTTGATTCTTTCAGTACATTTGGTAAGAAATTCTGTGAGATATTTAAGACCAGAATAAAAGAATGTCCAATCATTACATTAGATGCCTCTAATCTAGAAGCCCTTTATGCTATGGAGCAAACTGGATTTGAGTCTGCGGCTTGTAGCGATCTGATTGCCCAAATTAATTCATTCGGTACAATCAGAATCGTTTTAAGCTATGAATCTTAAGGCACTTCAAACATTCTATAAACATTAAACCTCACAAAATCAGATGAGGCATTAGGTTGCCCATCTGTATGAGGTCTTACTACATCTCCTATATTTAATTGTCCTTGCCACATTACTTCACCTAATAATCCGGCTCCTGGGGTATTACAGTAAGCTAATCGATTTCCTGATGAAATATTCGCTACATTGGTTGTGCCTTGTGCAGAATTTCTGCTAATACCTATCTGAGAGGATCCTCCAGAGAAAGAATCAATATAAGATACAATATAATAACCTTTAACTCCTATCGTTACGGAAGTACCATTCGCTATAGTGGTAGATCCACTTATACCTGCGGAACCTGATTCTACTATTATGTTGGAAAGAAACCGGAATTTTGTATCTGTGGATCCATGACCTGTAGCTCCTGTAATATCTGTATAAATACCACCCCAGTTTATTAATGCCCCATTTACTGGTGTGTTAGTTACGGAAGTTATTCGTCCTGTAGCATCTACTGTAAATACGGGAATTGTATTTGCACCTCCATAAGTACCTGGAGAAACTCCTGTATTAGCTAAAGATACATCTGTTTGATTATTTGCAGAATCATCCGAAATATCGAAATGATTACCTAAGAAACTTAATCCTTGCCGAGTAGGGAATGATGCATTATCTTCTTGAATTGTATGACCACCCGATAGAGTATTGGAAGAAATATTTGTTACTCTTCCTTTGGTATCAACCGTTACGGTAGGGTAAGTAAATGTACCGGCTGAAACTCCAGTAGCAGTTAAGTCAGCTGTTATTTGATTTGAAGGATCATTGTAATTAAATAAAATATCTGGAGAATTTGTTAAAGCACCCCCAACTGCATCTTGGGCTGCCTCTACAAAATCAGTTACTTGGGTGGAGTTGATTATAATAGGTATATTGGTAGCAGCAGTTAATCTACCTTTTACATCAACTGTAAACTGACCCACATTAGTAGCCGAACCATAAGTACCTGGAGAAACACCAGTATTGGTTAGATCGGCTGTTATTTGATTAGCTGGATCATTGTATGTGAAATCTATATTGGCTGAGTCCAATAACGCATTGCCAACCGCATCCTGTGCTCTCTCATTCGTAAAGTATAAATTAGTTACCCCTTCTGGTAATCCATCTGTATTGGCAGGAGGAGCTACTCCGTTAGCGGCAGAAACAACGCGTCCCTTCTGGTCAACTGTTACGGTAGCGTAAGTATATGTACCTGGAGAAACCGCTGTATTGGTTAAGTCAGCCGTTATTATATTGGCTGGATCATTATATGTAAAATCTATATTGGCTGAGTCCAATAACGCTAACCCAATCGCATCTTGGGCTGCTTCGTTAAAGTCCGTTACTTGTGAGGATGTTATAGATAATGGCAGACTCACGGCCGATAGAGCTCTCCCTTTAATATCATAAGTAACTTGAGGAATTTGGGTAGCTGATCCATATGTTCCGGCTGTTATCCCGCTATTAGCGAACGTTACTTCGGTCTGGTTATTTGCTGAATCATCTGTCAAATCAAAGTATTGTCCCGCAAAACTTAAATTTCCTCTCTGCGTGAATGTTGTGTTGTCTTCCTGTATTGCGTGTCCCCCAATACCTACAGATGCCGCTACTGTAGTTAAACTCGTAATTCGTCCTTTTGGATCTACTGTAAAGATTGGGATTTGGTTAGTGGATCCGTATGTTCCGGGGGCTACTCCTGTATTTGCTAACTGAACATCTGTCTGATTATTTGGGGAATCGTCCGAAACATCAAAATCAGAACCCAGAAAACTTAATCCAGACCTTTGGGTAAATGGGGTATTATCTTCTAATATTAAATGTCCTGGCACAACTGGAGAATTTGTAATATTTGTAATTCGACCTTTTTGGTCAACCGTTACGGTAGGGTAGGTATATGTTCCAGGTATAACTCCAGTATTGGTCAAATCAGCCGTTATGGTGTTTCCTGGATCATTATACGTGAAATCTATATTGGCTGAGTCTACTAACACTAAACCGATCGCATCTTGGGCTGCTTCATTGAAATTATTAATCTGAGTTGGATTCAACACAATCGGAACATTTTGTGCTGCTATAACTCTTCCTTTAGAGTCTACCGTAAACTGACCCACATTAGTAGCATCCCCATATGTCCCCGCAGTTACTCCAGAAGGTATTAATTCAGGATTAGGATATGTACCGGTTAAATCACCTCCCGCAGGTCCAGTCGGAGCACCGCCACCTCCGCCGCCTCCCCCACCACCCGAGCCTCCTAATAAATACCATCCATAATAATTTGTATATACCGACATCTCTTAAAACATTCCCCCAATCTTAAAACTTCTTATTGCCTGCTTAATTTTTGTATTTACAAAAGAGTAGATATAGTACCAAATAAAAAAAAGCCAGAAAATTAAATTCCTAGCTTAAAAGAGAGATTATAGTTGGAGTGAAAAAATTTGTTAGGGAAAATCAATCAACAGGTATAGGTTATCCGATGAAGATTATTTTTGAAGTAACTGTTAATCTCACCACTAACTATCAATATAATAACATATATTTTTAAATTTTGTCAATTTAATTCTAATACCCATAATTGTTGACCAGAATCCCATATTCTTGTTAAGTTATGAATATATCCAGTTTTTCCGGGAAATTTATATCTATTAAATCTATTATTCATATCTGTCCATTTAAAGCTAGGGTATATATTTTTAGAGATAAATCCCATACTAGTTAAATGGTATCCTGTACCATAATCAAGATCAATAAATGTAGATATTGCTTTAGCTTCTGTAATTGTTTTTAATTTATTTAATAATTTACTAAATCCACCTACAATCGAATGGTTTAATAAAGTACAGAATCGGGAAATCTCCGAAATATTATTTTTATTATAATACTGTAATACAGATACTAATTCATTATTGTGATATAAACCTAATATTCCCCCTTTTCCTTTACCCATTAAATGATTCTTTTCTAAAAAATCAATACCTTCTTTTTTATTTTCAATCTTTTTAACTTCACATTTTCTAGCATATATTTTTGACTTATTTAATTTCAAAACATTGCCTAAAATAGATTGACAGATGGACCAGGACTTTTCAATATTATCTTGATATAAAGATATCACACGATAACCTGCGTTATTAAATATTTCTCTTCTTTTTTTAGCCTTTGTAGAGTTCCATCCCATTAATTCTGAGTGCCAATATAATCCATGACACTCTATTATCACTTTATGATCTTCAATAAGAAAGTCAGGTCTTTTCTTTTCAAAGGTTGGTATTGTTGAACGATCATGAAGAAATTTAATATTATTATCTGTCAGAAAATTTGCTACTTTTCTTTCTAAATCAGTATAAGATTTATCAAGACAAAATATATCTAAACTAGGGTCAGATACAATTAAGTTTCTCATATGAGAATAAGTAAATGGCACTAAATTATCTTGAATGAGTTCTGATAAAGTATTCCCATTAAATACATATTTGATTAAACCTTTATCTTTTTTTGTCTGAATACTTTTTGAAATAACTGCCTCTTTAACTTCTGGAATAAGCATAGGGTTTTCTACTCCGTGCTTTGAAATCATTCCTTGAATGAGTTTTTCTTTCATATTATTTTGATAATAACTATCCGATAACTTCTTTTTAACCTCTGGAATATAGGACACATTCTCTACACCATATCTTTCTTTTATGGTTTTATTAGCTTTATCTTTTACCTCTTTATGCTGCATTGGATTAACAACCCCATACTTCTCTATGTTTGTTGTTTGTGTCTTTTTTACAATTGCTTCTTTTTCTTCTTGGGATTTAGCTACCCATAAATCACTGTGTCTTTTTTTAAATTCTGTAGTTTTAGCAAAATTATCTTCCCCATATTTCTTTAGATTTGTAGCTTTAACTTTTTCTAAATTTCCTGGTATCTTACATACATTATCGACATCATATTTTTCCAATAATGTTTTTTTTCGGTTTTCTTTTTTTCTAGAGGGACAATTAACTCTACCGTAATGTAAATTTTTGTAACGACATTTAAATGTCTCATTATATTCTGTATCAATTACTTCACAATAATCTTCAAAACTTGTATAAGATAATAAAGTCAAATAAGGATACTTTTTCTGTATAACTGTATTTTGTTCGTCAACTGATTTATTTATAAACTGACCTGTGTTTTTCATTCAATAAAAAGAGTATTTTAACTAGATATTAAATATACCTTTCTCAATCAAAAACTAACAATATTAGATTTTTTTAATGTTTGTAGGGGGAAATTGATTTTCAGGTTAAATGTTTCAGATTAAATTGAAGTATCTGAAAATCTCAACACCTACTTTTAAAAGAATAACTGTTTTTTTATTTTATGTCAATAAATTTAAAATCTAGGCACTACAGGTCCGAAGTCATATTGATAAGTTCTATCTTGTGCTGAATAGGGTTTAGAAGTCTGATCGTAAGAATTATATTCATTATTATATTCTTCATACTGCTCTGCACTAACTGCCGCTACAAAGAACTCAAGAGTTATATCCCCTTCCGTTATAGCTCCAGATCCAGTTGCATTGTTAGGATCAAAAGGTACATTTGGATCTGGAGGTAAATTATCATTCTTTATATACAGATTAACTATTGTTCCTTTAGAGAGTTCTGTCTCTGGATTAAAGAATTTAGCAGCATGTCCGACTATCGTGTCGTTAGGGTAAGTTGGGAGTGGTGGATATAGTTGTGTGATCATTTCCCCTTGATGTACTCGCCATGCAGGAAAATAACTTAATAAAAATAAAGTCGGATCTATATCGATGCCTGGAGATGTATCATCTACACCTACTGTCAAGACTCTACGGACATCAGTTAAATCGTGAGTACAGTAACCTCTTACACCCACAATACATCCTTTCGTTACTTCAAATAAAGGTATCTTTACATCGTTGGCATTTGCGGCACCTGCCCTTCTATAAACTCCTCTATCTCTTAATTGAAATAACCCTTCAGCTCCTGCCATTTTCAGAATATCATTATGAGATATTTCCCCTCTCTCAAAGGCTGCTGCTAACTTTGGTTTAACTCTAGCATCTGGAAATGGTTTATTAGGCACATATTCGGTACCATCGAACTTGACCCTACACTCTATCCTGATAGGAGCTACAGAGCCTAGATAATCATAACCACCACCATTATATTTTGAATAACCCGAAGTAGACATTATTTTTTACCTTTCTTTCCTGCATCTACCCCGTTAAGGAAGATTTCTGCTTGACATTTAAGATCCCTGCCCATCATTCTCTCAATACCTTTATCTCTAGAAAGTTCCAGAACCATCTTGGCTTTATCTTCCGTGAAAGTAGGTTTTGGAGGTTCATATATTGACATCTCAATAAATGAGGGGGAAGACATCTTAGACTTAGTTGTTTTATTTGATTTCGTAGCCATTTTTGATAGGAGTAGCTTGGTTGTGTTTAATTTTATAGTCAAGAGCTACAGTAT
>JAAFJH010000029.1:18844-22830 GCA_013298875.1 Synechococcales cyanobacterium bin2.concoct.b11b12b14.033 | reverse complement strand
CGCTGACTGCTTTATAAACTTGGCTGACTGAATTTAACATTTTCTCGGAGGTGAATTTATTTTGAAAAACCTTTCGCGATTTATGGCTCATTTCGGCCAGCAAATTTTCATTTGTCAAGCTTAACAAAGCCTGTTCTAGCTCACTAACTGAATTATTACTTATTAAAAATCCATTAACTTGGTTTTCAATTATTTCCGGAATTCCGCCAACCGCTGAAGCGATTAAAGGTTTAGACTGTCTTGCCGCTTCTAGCAAACTAATCGGTAAGCCTTCCCGGTCAGAAATTAAACAAAATATATCAGCTTCTTCGATTAAAGGTTCAATGGGATAAATTTCTCCCAAAAAATAAACATAAGAACCCAAATTTAAACTTTTTACTAATTCTTGACAAGCTGATTTTTGTGATCCGTCGCCAGCCAAAAGTAAAATAATATTTTGATTGTTTTTTTTAATTAATTCATTAATAGCTAAAATTAAAAGATCTTGCCTTTTGGGTTCAGCAAAGCGAGCGGCCATCAATATTTTAACGCCAGAGAATCCTCTCTCAAAGATAAAATAGGAACTTAAAATATCAGTTTTTTCTTTAAATTTGCCTAAATCTATTTCTCCAAGACCATTATGAATAGTAATTAATTTGTTTTTGAAAAATAATTTAGTCTTTAAAGCTAATTCATAGTCAAACTCAGAGACACAAATTATTTTTTGGCTAATTAATCCGCAAAAAGACTCAGCTATGAAAGCAATTAAACGGTTTTTAAAATTCACTTTCGGGTGAAAAGCCCACCCATGAGCGGTAAAAATAGCTGGCACTTTACTTACAAAAGCGGCTAAACGTCCAATTATTCCTGCTTTTGAGGAATGACAATGAATTGAATTTGGTTTTAAAGTTTCAATTAAAGTTTTAATTTCCTGAAAAGCTAAATAATCTCGTTTTAAAGAAACCTCTCGCTGCAAGCTGTTTACAATATAATACTTAATTTGCAAGTACTCTAACTGTTCAGTTAAAAAGCCTCTTTCGCCCACTATAACTTCAAAATCAAACTTGTTTTTTAAACCTTTAATTAATTCAAGTAAATGTATTTGTGCTCCGCCACATTCTGCCAAAGTAATAATTTGTAAAACTTTCATTCATTTTTACAAGCCTTGGCGAAAAACATTAGCAATTCCATCGGTCAGAGAGCCACCCGAATTATTTGAATTATTCATATGAAAGCCACCACCGACACTTCTTTCGGGGATTATAATTTTGCTGCCAACCCAAGCCGTAAAAGCCGATGAATTACGAGAACAAACATAAACTTTACCATTACCCGAAAACCGATTACTAATTCCCTCACCAGAAGTAACACTATTAATCATATTTCCCAAAAAACCTCCACCCTGTGAAGTAGATAAAGTCAATTTATAGCTTAAATTGCTGTCCCAAGCGACTACATGTGCATTATCTACAATTACATCACTGCCAGCTGCAACGTCTAAGCCAAAAATAGAACCAAAACCGGCAACAACTAATTGCCCACTACCGCTAGTTTCCATTACAAAAAAGCCACCTGTTCCGCCAAATAAAGCTTGGCCAATATTTTGCATTTTTACTTTCAAATCAACCGAACTGGTAGAAGCCACAAAAGCACCGTCATTTAAAACATATTGTTTTGATCCAATTTCCAGTATTTCTAAGGAGCCTGGTAAAGTAGGAGCTAATAAAACATCTCCTGGTCCACGGTTTGCTTCAATATGCTGCTGAAAGAAAGATTCTCCATTAGTAAACTTGCGTGCCAAAGCTGAAAGAAAACCACCATTCATTTTCCCCTTTAGGTCTAAAGTCGCATCCATAGTTACCATAGCACCAGATTCACAAAATATTTTTTCGCCTTGTTGCATTGAAATGTGAATAAAGGGATCAAATTCTCCAGTAATTGTAAATTTTGGCATTTTATTTTTATCGGTTAAAGAGCTGGTTGAATCAGTAATTTATTTAAAATATACCAAAAAAAGCTTTTGATAAAACTGAAAATTAAAAATCCGCGCTTGGCAGGACTCGAACCTGCGGCCAACCACTTAGAAGGCGGTTGCTCTATCCACTGAGCTACAAGCGCTTAATATTTGTTAAATGCACCCGGTGCGGATCGAACGCACGACCCTTGGCTTCGGAGACCAATACTCTATCCACTGAGCTACGAGTGCTTAATATTAGCAAGTATCTTAGCTTATTTGCCAAGAAAAATTGAAATTAAATTCCTATTTTATCTAAATTTCCATCATAGCCCGTCAATTCTAAATAACCTTGCCCCACTTTTTTACCTTTTAGTCGGTCAATAACACTAATTGCTCCTTCCCAATAATTAACTTGTTCAACTACTTCCTGATTAATCATTTTAGGTATGATTTTTAAAGCCAAATCGAACTCTGGCACAATTATTTCCCAAATTAAAGGATAATTAGCTTTGGTCTTTGGGCTTTGCCAATTGGCATTATTTTTTGGTTTTAAAAAAAAGTCTTTTTGAGTTAAATGTTTAATTTTTCCTTCACGTGAAATATAAGTGCCATTTGAAAAACTCGATATTTTATTGTTTTTTTCTCTTAATTGATAAAGCATTAATGCCGATCCATCATTGAACTGTAAGCTAAACCAATCCCACCCAACTTGATTATTCTGCAATTGATTAGAACCAAATTCATGATCCATCCAACTTTTACCACTAACATTATAAACTTCTGAATTAATTGTGATTTGGCCTTCAGTTTTTAAATTAGTTAATGAATAATAATGACTGGCACAGCTGGAGCAATTTCCTTTTCGATTAATATTTTCGCCCGGGACGCCGTGTATAAGTGGTGTTTGAGAGTTTTCTAAGTTTAAATTTAAAGCAATATCTCCACTTTCTGCTTTGAGTATATGATTTTTTCCATTGTTTTTAATATGAACCGACCAATTTTTATTCCAAATCAAATTCTTTTTGGCTTCGACACCAGCCATATGCAAAACATCACGGTTGATTTTACTAAAATGTTTAAATTCATTATTTTTCAAATCACTTAAAGCAAAATGAGCTATATAAATGGGTTTTGCCAAAGGTTTAAAGCTAATTTTAAAAAAAGTTAATTCATAACCAAATTCTCTATTAGCTTGTCTAGACTTCAAATTACCCGTATAATACCACCATTCTAAAGCATAATTATCATGGGCAAAATGATCCTTCGGAAAAGAAAATTGATAATTAGGCTTGGCAACTGAAAACTCAGCTGATTTTGATTTAATATTATATTCTTTCGCTGATGAAAATAAACCTATTGGGGCAAGCAAAATTATCAGGGAAAATATTAAAAATAATAGTTTATTCATTTTCGGAATCAAATCTTTTATGTTTGCAAATTATATTTATTTTACGCAGTATAACTCATTCAAAGCATTTTAATAAGTTCACCAGAGGAATGTTTCAAGAAGTTTTTGTTCTGTAATTATAAATGATTATAAATTTCTTGATTTAAAGCAAAAAGCTGTTTATTAAAATTCTTATTGGAATCATATTTCCAGCCGTAGACATCGCAAATAGCCTCATCTAAAGACTTGTGTAACTTACTTAACTTACTAGCTGATTCATGGAAAAATTCATTATAAAGCTTGGTTATTCCATAGTTACGGTTTTTCATCATTAAAAGTCTGAATTCATCAAGCTCTTTCATAACTTCTCTAACTGACTGTTTAAGCTTTTCATCAGCATCTCAGAAAAAAGAAAATGGGTTTCAAAACAAGTTGTATTTGTGTACCTTATGTCATCTTCTAAGTCAAAACAGTTAAAACCTTAAAAGTTTATTAAAATTAGAATTTAACTCAACTAAAGTACTAGTCCTGGGTTAAACTTCAACTCAATAAACTAATTGAATAAAAAAATAATGAAATTAACTAGTGTACCTACTAAAATACTTGCACCACATTTACCAACTTTAAAAAAAGTAGTACAAGCACAAAGTACTCAGACACACG
>JAAFJH010000029.1:0-18834 GCA_013298875.1 Synechococcales cyanobacterium bin2.concoct.b11b12b14.033 | reverse complement strand
AACCGCCTAAACAAGTTTTTAATGGAATAGCACCCGAGAGAGGAAGTGGAAGACTAGGCCAATAGATAGCTCAACGAAAAGACTCCATGAGAATCTCTACTATTAATTCATTTAAAAAAATAATTGAACCCTTTTCTGTGGGGGAGTTTTTCGAGTCATATTTTTACAAAAAGCCCTTGCTTATAAAAAACCGACACCAAAATAAAACACAATTTCTTTCGTGGGATGATATTTCTTATATGCTTCATCATCCTTACTTTTACTCTAATTCTGCTTCAAATATTATTACTATCGGTAATAACAAGCATTACTCAGAATCCACAGCAGGATTATTTTCAGCTGAAGAACAAATTAATGCTAATCAGCGGATTAAACATCACATAAGCAAAGGCAATACCATTTATATTCCGGGCATTAATAATTGGAATGAAGAAATTTTAGATTTTGTAACCTCTTTAGAAGAAGCTTTGGGCGGGTGTAGTTCTTGTCATTTATTTTTCTCTCAGCCTCAGCTACCAAGCTTTGGAATACATACTGATAATACGCATGTTTTCATTTATATGGTTAAAGGCAAAAAACATTGGAAAGTATTCAAAGAATTTTCTAACAAGCTAGTAGATCGTCTTTACCAAGGGGATCCAGATGATTTGACCATAGAAATAGATGAAGTATTAGAAGAAGGTGATTTTCTTTATCTACCTCCCAGAATTTATCATGAAGCAGTAAGCGTTACACCAAGTTTATTATTAAGTATTAGTGAAAGAAAACTTAATGCCCAAGAACTAATAACCTGTTTATTTAATTATTCACAGAATAATAATCTTCATGAGCTTTTTTCGGAAATAAACCATTTAGATAAGCCAGAAACTATTAAAAATAATATAAATAAAAGTTTTTCCTTATTAAATAAAGTCATGGAAACCAACGACTTAGCTAATATGTGCCAGCAATATGTTAGTACAAAAAAGACTCGTCAAGCTATTATCAATAAAGTAAATTGTAATTATATAGAGCCTTTGGAAGATATTACTGGGTATATTCAAAATTTCAAAGAATAGCTAGCTAATTCTAACCTATGGGAATATCCGGAATTTGAATATTGGTAAATGTATAACCCAATTCCTTTTACAATTAAGATATACATTTTGGGAAGTTTTTGTTTCCAATTTTTAGTATAATGAACTTAAATTTTTTATTTATTAATACCGTGAGTTTAATTCAAGAAAAGCTAAAAAGCTTAAATATAAAATTGCCTCCAGCTCAGAAAGTAGTTGGTTTTTATTTGCCAGTTTTAATTGTTGATAATTTAATTTATACCTCGGGTACCTTGCCTTTTGACGAAGATGGAAAATTGTATTTTACTCAACAAATTGATTTTAATAATATTGAAGAAGGCCAATTAGCAGCTGTTTGTGCAGTAAAAAACGCTTTAGCTCAGCTAGAAGACCATTTAGGAAGCTTAGATCGTATTGAAAGAATAATCCGTTTAGCTGGTTATATAAATAGTCAAACTGGTTTTTCTCAACAATCTTTAATTATGAATGCCGCCTCTGAGCTTTTAATTAATATTTGGGGCGAAAAAGGCCAACATGTCAGAACCGCCATTGGCGTAAACGAATTACCGCTTGATTCTTCGATTGAAATTGAATTAATTGCTAAGTTAAAATCCTAAAACTTAACTATTTTAATTTATTAAGCATTTTCAAATTATCCATCGCTAATTGATATTCAGGGCCTTTATTTTTCTGTAATTCAAATAATTCTTTGGCTTTCTGAAAATCAGCTTTAGCACCTTGCAAATCTTTGGTATTAGCTTTGGCAAAGCCTCTATTATTATAAGCTAAAGCATAATTCGGGTCTAATTCAACCATATTATTGCAATCTTCAATAATATTTTTAAAATCTTTGAGGGCTAATCTTGCCATAAGCCTGTCATTGTAAGCCAATACCGACTTGGGATTTAATTCAACTACTTT
The DNA here is from genome assembly GCA_013298875.1 of Synechococcales cyanobacterium bin2.concoct.b11b12b14.033. GTDB lineage: Bacteria > Cyanobacteriota > Vampirovibrionia > Caenarcaniphilales > Caenarcanaceae > JAAFJH01. The sequence continues at coordinate 16,858 of JAAFJH010000029.1, read as the reverse complement.
ACTAAAGTCATTCAAAGCTTCTTTGGGTTTTTTATTAGATAAATATGCAAAAGCTCTATTTGTATAAGCATTCGCAAGGCCTGGTTTCAATTGAATAGCTTTATTACAATCCAACATTGCTTTGTCCAGAGAGCCAGTTTGTAAATATACTAAACAACGATTATTATAAGCTTCGGCTAAATTTGGCTCTAATTCAATAGACTTATCAAAATCTGCCATAGCTCCTTTAATATCTCTCGTGGAGAGTTTCGCAAAAGCTCTATTATTATAAGCATCAACTAATTTTGGGTTTAGTTTAACAGCTTGGTCAAAATCTTTAATGGCTCCTTTAATATCTCGGGTGGAAGCTTTCATTGAGCCTCTTTGATTATAAGCATCTGCTGAAGTTGAGTTTAATTTGATGGCTGTTTCCATATCTTGCATGGCTTCTTTGGTCTGTCCAGCCGAAAACTTGGCAACTCCTCTCTTGTAATAAGCCTCAAACATGTCTGGTTTAGCTTTAATTACCTTGTTATAGTCCAAAATGGCAGATTTATAATCTTTTTTTTCTAATGCAGCGTCTGCTTTTTTCAAATCAGCATTTATAAAATAATCTTGAACGACGCAGCCCTGTAAAATTAAACCAAAAGAAAAGGCAAGTAAATAATTTTTTATCAGCATGGAATTGTTCATCAGTTAAATCTTTTTATAATTTTATTTTCCCTTAAATCTTAATTCTTTATATTAACTTTTAATAAAGAAATTTCAAAATTACGCTTTATTTACATTCCGCCCAATTCAAACCTTTTGAGATTTGTACTTCGATGGGAACTAATAAAGGTTGGCCAATGGGCATTTTATCTTGCAAAATTTGAATTATTTGATCAGCTTGATTGACGGGAGTTTCGAGAACAATTTCATCATGCACTTGCAAAATAAAGTCAGCTTTTAAATTTTGCTTTTGAATTTCGGTTTTGACTAATAACATAGCTTTTTTAATTAGATCAGCCGCAGAACCCTGTAATGGAGCATTAAAAGCCGCTCGCTCATCAAGTTTGCGTAGAAGAACAGTTTTAGACTTTAAATTGGCAAAATATCGTTTTCGTCCCCATAAAGTTGTCACAAAGCCATTTTCTCGAGCGTCCTGTAAGGTTTTTTCCATAAACGGTTTAATTTGAGGAAAGCTTTTAAAATATTTTTCAATAAATTGATCAGCTTCCTGACGGCTAATTCCTAATTGTCTGGCGGTCGCAAAAGCTCCTTGCTGATAAACCAAAGCAAAATTTAAAGTTTTTCCTAATCGTCTTTGATCTGAATTAACTTCTTCGGTTGATATTTCAAAAATTTCGCTAGCCGTTCTCTGATGAATATCTTGATCATTTTTAAAAGCATCTATCAAAGTTGGATCTTGTGTGTAGTGAGCTAATAATCTTAATTCGATTTGCGAATAATCTGCACAAATTAAAATATTGCCATTTTCAGCTTCAAAAGCCGCTCGGATTCCTTTTCCAAACCCTTGACTTTTGACCGGTATATTTTGCAAATTTGGATTGCTTGATGATAATCGTCCCGTGGAAGTTAAAGCTTGATTGAATTCACAATGTAGTCGATTGGTCTTAGCATTAATCTGACGTGGCAAAGCATCTGTATAAGTTGACTTCAATTTGCTGAAGCCACGATAATTAATTATTTCCTTGATTAAGCCTGTTTCATCTTGCTCTACCAATTCATTTAAAACTTTTCCATCGGTTGAAGCTTGTCCACCAAGCGTTTTAGTAAGTTTAAAACCTTTTTTCTCCAGTGCTAAGCCCAATTGCTGCGGAGAATTCAAATTGATAAAACCTAAATCTAATTTCTCTAAAATAATTTTTTCTGCCAAAGTAATTTTTTCGAACAACTGATCTGATAAGGCTTTTAACTTGTCAGCATTGATAAAAACTCCCTTTAATTCAATCTCAGACAGCAAAACCGCCAGAGGAGACTCAACTTTTAGCCATAAGTCAAGTTCTTGTTCGGTTAGAGTATTTTGATAATATTCATATAAAGCTAATGTAAAAGCGGCATCATCACAAGCGTATTTTCCACACAAATTAATATCAATTTGATCCATAGTCTTTTGGTTTTTGCCTTTTGGGCCAATTAATTCATCAATAAAAGCCATTTGATAACCAAAAATCCGCATAGTCTGATTCTTTAAACCATGTGACTGATCAGGGTTTTCAATATAACTAGCTAGCATTGTGTCTACTGTCGTTTCCGGTAAAGTCAGCCCAAAGCGACTCAAGATTTTGTATTCAAATTTGGTATTTTGGACTATTAGCTGCAAGTTAGTCTTTTCAGTCATTAAATTTTTGATTTGCAAAGAGACAAATTCATTACTTAATTGCTCTGGGACACCTAAATAATTATGCGTCGTTGGAATATAAACTGATTTAATTTCTTGCTTAGCAGTTTTAAAAGCCAAAGCCCAACCAACAATATTACAGCCAAAAGTATTTAAACCATCAGTTTCCAGGTCTAAAGACAAAAGACAACTTTTATTATTTTTAATTTCTTTAACTATTTGCTCTAAATCAGCTTTTTCAAAAATAATTTGTTTAAGAATATTTGGTTTTTCGGCTTTAAACTTTTGCTCAATAATATTAATTGGCTGCTTTTCAAGGGCTTCTTTGTGTAAATCATCAAAGTTATTAAATAATAATTCTTTTTTTTCGCCATCCGCCAAAAGCTCTTCAATACCAAACTTTTCAAAGATTTTGGGCAAAAGCTTTTCTAAACTAGCTAATTTATATTCACGCAAAAATAGTATTAATTTACTCAATTGAGGCTTTAATCTGTGTTCCAAATCATCAAAATTATAAGCAATTGGGCAATCGGTTTTAATAGTGGCTAAATATTTTGAATCTTTGGCTGATTCAGCTCCTTCAAGCAATTTTCTCTTTAATGAAACCGAAGAAACCTTGTCAATATTTTCATAAATGCCATCCAAACTACCAAATTCTTCAAGTAATTTAGTGGCTGTTTTCTCACCAATGCCAGCCACACCCGGTATATTATCAGAACTATCGCCTGCCAAAGCTTTAAAGTCAATTACTTGTTCTGGGTAAATTCCCATTTTAACTCTCACTTCATCCCGCCCAACCAGCTGAGTTCCGCCTTTTGCAATTGGCATTAAAACTTTAACTTTATCGTTTACCAATTGGAAATTATCACGGTCTCCGCTTAAAATTAAAACTTCCCAATTACTATTTTCAGCTTGTAGAGCTAAAGTACCAATTAAATCATCCGCTTCATAGCCAATTAATTCAATGACATTCATGCCCATTAAAGCCAAGCCCCTTTTTATTTCAGGCCATTGCAAAGCTAAAGCTTCCGGCATTTCATCAGGACGATTAGCTTTATAAAAATCAAAAGCTTCATGCCTAAAAGTCGGTTCTTTACGGTCAAAAGCAGCAATTAAAGTATCTGGTTTTTCTTTTTCAATAATGTCTAATAAAATTTTAAAAAAGCCAAAAATTGCCCAACTGGGCTTTCCAGACGGAGAAGTTAATCCAGTTCTTTCGAGGGCAAAATACATACGAAAGGCCAAATTGCTTCCATCAATCAATAAAACTTTTTTTAAAGACACTTATTTTATACTTTTCAGCGATTAAACCAAATTATAGCCAAATAAACCAAATTTAGGATTGTAATGCTCATCACAGTAAGAAAATCAGAAGTCAAAAGTTTTTATTTTTTACGTTTTTGCAATAATTCTTTCTGATAATTTAATTCTTGCTTTAATTGCTTTTCTCTCTGAAAACTTAATTCTGATTTTAATTGCTTAATAGACTCATTCATTTCAGCTAAATTTTCTTTGATTGAAGTTGTATCACGATTTAAAGCTTCCATTTTTTGATGAGAAGAATTGGATAATTTAATTTGATTTGCCCAAAGAGCAATGCTCGAAAGAAAAATTAAAAACAATAAAATATTGGCTAAAATATTGTTTGGGTCTTGTTTTTTTATTGCTATTTTATTTTCAGCAAAATCTTCGGGTTTAACCTCAGTATTAGCGGCTCTATGGCTGTCTATATTTAATACTTTACCTGAAAAAGATTTAGGCTTGAAATCATAATCTTGCTCAGCAATTGAATTGCTAGTCTTTCTTCTAACTGTATATTCTTCCATAACAAAGTTTTTTAATAAAACATTTAAAAAATATATGCCCTTAAAAATAAACAAATCAAAAGTTTAGTGAAAGTAAAATGTATGTCTAAATTGAAAGTATAAAAAGCTAAATAATTTGCTAATAATTTAATAAGATGGGTAAGATAACTCAGAGCTAAAGTCTGCAAGAAATTTGACCTTTGACATATTTTTCTTGGAAGACAATTCAGATAATCCGTATTTATGAAGTACATGAAGCCAGAAAAAAAATCAAAAGAGCAAAAATTAGCCAAAATATTTCTGCATATTGCTTTAGTTTATACTTTCATCTTTCCCTTTAATAGCTTATTTGCCGAAGCTAAAAATAGAAATTCAAATCAAGACTTAGCCAGCAATGATGCTCATATTGCCCTAAACTCTTATCAAAGTCGCCTTTCCGCTGTTAAAGAAAATGCCACTACTATTCGTCGTAAGGTTTCTAATGCTAGGCAGAAAGAACAATTAGCCCTGGCTCAATTACAAAAAACTCAAAGAGAGCTATACCGCATTCAGTCTAATTATTTAGAAACGCAAAATAAAATGCTGAAGCTAAATGGCGATATTAAAAATGTGCAAACTCAAATATCGCAAATTGACCGTAAAGTTTATAAGCAATCTTCTGCACTGAGAGAAAATTTACGCAGTGTTTATATGCATAAAGCCGATATATTAGCTTCTCTGACTGAAAGCTTATTTCAATCTAAAAGTATCATTGACTTTTTTAATATTGCTTATTTTCAAAAACGCTTTATTAGCCGTCAATTATCAGATATAAATAGCATTAGGCAAGAGCAAAATCATTTACAAGCTTTACAAAGTTCATGGAAAGGCAAACAAGATAATTTACAATTAGCCATTCAAGAGTCTGAAAGGTTAAAACAAGCTGTTAACCAAAAGAAAAATGAGCAGTTTGATTTAGTAGACAGACTGCGTAAAGAGAGATTAGCTTATGAATCAGCTGAAAGACAATTAGAAAGAGAATCTACGGAATTAACTCGAACAATTCTTAAATTATCAAATGGCTCTGGAGTTGGCTTAGAAGACCTAATTAAAAATTATTTTAGCTTTCCGGTTAAAGCTCCTATCACTTCCGCCTTTGGTTATAGAATGCACCCAATTTTTAGAGTTAGATCTTTTCACAGCGGAGTTGACTTAGGAGCCAGATATGGAACTCCAATTAAATCTTCTAATGGTGGAATTGTTATTTACTCAGGCTGGTATAGCGGCTATGGAAAAACAGCCATTGTTTCGCATAGTAATGGTAAATCTACTTTGTATGCTCACATGGAAAGAGTAGCCGTCAGAAATGGCGAAAAAGTTTGTCAGGGGCAAGTTTTAGGTTATGTTGGTTCAACTGGTTATTCAACTGGGCCACATTTACACTTTGAATATAGATTAAGTGGCCAGCCTCAAAATCCGCTAACCGTACTACGCTAAAAAGTGGACTTTATATACGGCAAATACTGCATTCAAGAATTCATTGATCATTTTCCTGATCTGGCAACTGATTTATATATTGCATCGCATGAGAACTTTACCAAATTAAAAAATTTGCCGGTAAAAGTTAAAACTCATCAAATGAATTCTAATTCAGAATTATCAAGATTATTTGAACTGAAAGAATTTGAAAGCCACGGCGGTTTAATTTTAAAAATCAAAAAAAGCTTATCTGACATTTTAATTTGCCCGCTTGAAAGCTTAATTGAAAAAAGTTTAGAACAAAATAAAGCTTTGCTTTGGTTGCCCCAAATACAAGATGTTAATAATTTAGGAGCTATTATTCGGTCAGTAGTGGCTTTTGATGAATTTGGAGGTTTAATTATTCCGGCTCAAAATTCAGTCAGATTAACGCCAAGTGCTGCCAAAGCTAGTGCCGGAAATATTTTTGCCATTCAATTTGCTTATCAGTTAAGTAATATCAAAAATACGGTTCGCATGCTTAAGACTAGTGGTTTTAATTTAATTGCTTTGGAAAAGAAAACTAACCATAAATTTTTATTTGAAGCTGATTTTGCTAAGTTAAAGCCTTTTGTTTTAGTTTTAGGGGGCGAAGAAAAAGGTTTATCTCCGGCTTTAATTCCTTTTTTAGATGAAGTCTTTCAAATTCCACATTCTCAAAAAGTTGAATCTTTAAATTTGTCGGTCGCTACTTCCATCACCTTATACGAAATAAAACGTCAATCAATGAATAGTCCAAATATTTAATTTTTAGCTTGACTTTTTCGCTTATTATTGCGAAATTATATAGACAGCTTGACCCAAGACAACTAGTGCTGAAAAGCTTAATTCCTAGTTTAGGTTCTTTTCGTCAAGCTCCTGATTCCCTTTATACAAAGGAGCTAAACCCTGGTTACCAAAGCACAAAAGCAAGAAACAATTGATCGCATTAAAGAATATTCGACTGATGCCTCCGTTGCCTTTGTCGCTGACTTTTCTCAAGTATCAGTCGCTGAAATATCAAATCTAAGACGTTCTTTAAAGAAAAACAGTAAGTGCAAAGGACTTGTTGTAAAAAACACCCTTGCTGATATAGCTCTTTCCAAAAGTGAATTTGCCGATGTATCTAAGTTTTTAACTGGCCCTAGCTTTTTAGTCTTTGGACATGATGAAGCATCTGGTTTGATCAAAGACTTCATGGAATTTCAGAAAACAGTTAAACCAAAACTTACCATTAAAGGTGGTGTTTTAGCTGGCGACGGAAAAGCCTTGGAAGGCAAAGACATAGAAGCAATCGGTAATCTTCCACCTCGCGAAGTTATATTGGCTCAAATTGCTGGTTTGCTCGTTTCTGCACCAAGCAGTTATGTTCAATCTATCAATCAAATTATTTCCAGCCTTGGCGAATTATCGGTCAAAGTTGCTGAAAAAAAATAAATATAAAACGTAAAACTAAATCAATCATAACTAAGGACAATTTTTTAAATGAGTAAAATCGAAACCATTCTTGAATCTATTTCAGCTTTAACTTTATTGGAAGCTGCTGAATTAAAAAAAGCCATTGAAGATAAATTTGGCGTTAGTGCTGCTATGGCTGTAGCTGCCCCTGCTGCTGGTGGTGGTGCCGCTGCCGCTGCGGTTGAAAAAACTTCTTTTGATGTAGTTTTAACCGAAGCTGGTGCTAGTAAATTACAAGTAGTTAAAGTGGTTAAAGACATTACTGGTTTAGGCTTAAAAGAAGCTAAAGACTTAGTGGATGGTGCACCTAAAGCTATCAAAGAAGGTTTACCAAAAGACCAAGCTGAAGAAATGAAAAAGAAAATTGAAGAAGCTGGCGGAAAAGTAGAAATTAAATAATTTTTTCGATTAATCTTAGTTTTAAATAATAAAGCCCTCCGTCCTGAAATAAAGATAGAGGGCTTTTACTTTTTATATAGATTAGGACTTTCTAACTTTGACTCTTCTGAGCAGACTTTTTAATTACCCAATCAAATGGCACTCCTGCAAATTCAAATTCTTTTCTTAAGCATTTTTCTAGGAAACGTAAATAATTTTCACTAATATGTTTTGGATCGTTTACAAACAAAGCAAAAGTCGGTGGTTTATTTTCAACTTGAGTCATATAATAAATCTTTAAACCTTTCGCTCCTGATTTAGCTGGATCATTAATGCTGGCGATTTCTCGTAAAACATTATTCAAAAGCCCCGTCGAAATTCGTCTTTGATAATTTGTATTAACTTTTATACATTCTTCCAAAATACCTTCAATTCTTTGCCCAGTAAAGGCACTCGTGATTATAAGCGGAGCATAACCTACAAACCCTAATTCTTGGTAAATTAAATCCTGATAAGTCTTAAAACTATCATTATCTTTTTCGATTAAATCCCATTTATTTAAGGCAATAATGCAGCATTTTTTCCGCTTTTGAATTAAAGATGCTAATTTCTTTTCCTGATTAGCAACTCCTTCTTGGGCATCAATTACTAAAACAGCAATGTCTGCTCTGACTAAGGCTTTAATACTACGATCGACCGAATATCTTTCTAAACTATCATAAATTTTAGATTTGCGTCTCAGCCCAGCTGTGTCAATTAGTAAAAAGTTTTTATCTTCAAAAATTAATTCCGTGTCCAAAGCATCACGGGTTGTGCCAGCCACATCATGCACGAGAGATCTTTCATATCCAACCAATTTATTTAAGAGGCTTGATTTGCCGACATTTGGCTTGCCTAAAATAGCCACTTTAATTAAATTTTCGGCTTGATACAAAAAGGCGGGTTTTGGCTCATTATTCTCTTCATTTTCTTCATCGAGTAAAGCTTGGTCGGTAATTTGTTCTTTGAGCGAGCTTTTTTCATAGATTTTATCAATTAAATTATCAATTGACCTCGGAAAACTATTCCCTAAAGACGAAAAAGCTAATGGTTCTCCCATTCCCAAATTGTAAAAGTCAGCACTTAAATTTTCTAATTCGGGTGAGTCTAATTTATTGGCGAGTAAAAATATCGGCTTTTCTTCTCGGCGCAATAATTTGGCAATTTGACGATCAACAGAAGTAATACCAACTTTTCCATCGGTTACAAATAAAATTAAATCTGCCTCTTTAAGGGCTGTTTCCGCTTGTCTTTGCACACCTTCAAATAAAGTATCTGCTTCAAAAAATAAACCGCCCGTATCAATAATTTTAATTTGTAAATCTTTGATTTTTGAATTGCTGCTCCAACGCCCTAAGTTGACCTGGGCATAAATTCGGTCTCGAGTTACGCCAGGTATATTTTCTACAATTGAACGCCGGCCGCCAATTAATTTATTAAAAAGGGTTGATTTTCCCGTATTAGGAGCACCAATTAAAGCAATAGTAAGCATATTAAATATATTTTATCCGGATTAATTTAAGTTTTTAAATATTTTGTAAAGAAATTATCTCTCATTTCAAAGTATTTATATTAAGTTAAACAATTCTTTTGATCCAAATTTCTTGGTAAAAATCTTTTTGGCTAATTTCAGTTTTTCCGCTGTGAGACAAAAATAAAGCCGCTAAAAAGGTATCAACCCAATCACCAATTTTGGCTTGCAAAGAATTTAAATTAGTTGAATGGTTTTTTTCTAACTCTGACAAAATATATTCGCTCAATAATTTAATTTTGTGTTCCAAATCTTCATCATGAGCCAAATCCATAATGCTAGTTTTTTCATCTTCTCTGATTACAATATCGTCTTCATGCCCCAAATCTAAATCTTCATCGTTCAAAAAGTCTTTTAAAGTTGTTTTTTTCTTCTTTTTTTTGCGAGCAGTTTTTAATTCAGCTTCTTTAAATAATTCTAATAAATCGTCTAAAGTAATTTTTCGGACTCGGTTTTCTTTAATTGATTTAGAATTACGTGACAAAACCAAATCTAAAGCTTTAGGGCTGAGTATATTTTCAATTTGAGCTTCTGAGCTGTTTAATTCTTCAAAATCAATATTTTCAAAGTCCAAAAAGTCATCATCAACACCAGGAGCTTGATTATTTGGCTTCTGATAAATTCTTTGAGACTTTAACTTTAAAAGGACGGAAACAAAAAATATTATACGAGCTGCTTCTTTTAATTCCTGTTTATCTTGTCTATCAGCTAGTCTATTTAAAAATTTATCAATTACATAAACTAAATCTACGTCCCAAGGGTCAATTTCACCTTTAGCAGACATTTCCACCAAAACTTCTGGGCCAATTTCTGACCAATTATCTTTAATTTCTTCAGCCGTTCGTGTCAATTAATTTTCCTCATTAAACTAAATTATTAAATAAATTTCTTGCAATGTAAATCAAAAAAAGAGATTAGAATTAGGTATTAATAAAAATAAATTTAATTGATTTATGTCTTTCAGAAATAATTTCATTTTCTTGAATCTAATTTTTCTTTTGGTTTCACTTAATTCCTCTGTTAAATCAAAAGAAGAAATATTGCCTTTGGAGCAATTGATTGAAGCTGAGAAACAGACAACTACAACTAATTCCAATAATTCTCCTGAGAATCCTGTTAAACCAAGCGGAGTAATTTTAAAAGGTTCAGCTAATCGCGTTCTGGATCGTAAATCCAAAATAAATATTTCTCTCATGACAACTTTATCCTCTGAAATTAATAAAATTGGAGATGGAGTAGAAGCCAAAATTTTAGTTAACCCGACAGATAAAGATAATTCCTTAAAAGCCTTAAAAGGAAGCCGTTTAGTTGGTCATGTCATTGAGGTAAAGCAGAGCCGAAAAGCTGGGCGGGCGGGTTATGTTAAGGTTGTATTTGATACTTTGAAAATTAAATCCGGCAAAACTTTCCCAATCAAAGCTGAATTGACAACTGAAACTTTTAAAGGCAAAGAAGCCGGCAAAATGGTTTTATATGATGCAAAATTAGTTACTCTGGGAGCTTTATGGGGAACTTATAATTCACTCAAATTTGCTCCGATAGCCGCCATTTATTCTCACGGATTGAGCGTAGCAGCCAGTGCTACCATTGGGGCTTCATTGGGTATTATTGGTTCAATACGTCGCAAAGGTGATACCAAAACTTTTTTTCCAGGTGAAAAGAGTCAAATCGAATTTAAAAATGAATTGAATTTAACCGACGATATTTTAAATGAAGCAGCCCTGTCCAGCAAAATCTTAAATAATGAGCTAATTGGCTTAAAATTAGACTTATTAAATGCTCAAATTAATGATTCGGATGACTATGAAAATATTTTAAATGTCAAAGTCAAAGTTAATAATCAAACCAATTCAGCTATTTATCCATGTGATTTACTTTTAATTCCCAAAGATGGCGGTGACCCAATTATGGCTGACTTGCGTAATTCTGGTTTGGATTTGCTGAAAAAAATAGCACCGGGTAAAGTTTCTGACCTTAGTTTGACTTTTCCTTTAGCCCAAAAAGCTAGCTTAAACGATTATAATTTGGCTTTGGTTGACCCGCTAGATAAAGCTTTTTTATCTTCCATCGAGTTACAAACTTCAGCTATTAAATTAAACCCTGAAAATAGAAATCAGACTAAAAAATCTAATTTATGACTTTGATTACTGAGTCAGTTGGTGAAGCGGCCGAGTTTTTAATTAATGGACAAATAACTGCTTTTCCAACCGAAACAGTTTATGGGCTTGGAGCGAGTATTCAGCACGAAGCAGCCATTCAAAATATTTTCACAGCAAAGGGCAGGCCTTCGGATAATCCATTAATTGTGCATATTGCTGATTTGGATGATTTAAATTATTTGGTTGAACAACCTTTAAATCAAAACATTTATTATCTAATTAAAGCTTTTTGGCCGGGTCCGCTGACTTTAATTTTGCCTTTGAATAAAAATATTAAACTTAGCCCAATGATTAATGCAGGCCTTAATAGTATTGCAATTCGGATGCCATCTCACCCAGCAGCCTTAGACTTAATCCGGAAAGTTAAAAGCCCATTAGTTGCACCATCAGCTAATTTATCGGGGAAGCCAAGCCCAACTAGTTATTTGCATGTCCTCGAAGATTTTAATAATATAATTCCATGTATTTTAAAAGGTACAATTACTGATTATGGGCTTGAATCAACGATTATAAATTGTTTAAACCCTAATAATTTTCAGCTTTTGCGGGCGGGTGCCTTGGAAGTAGAAAAAATAGAAAAAATAATTCCGCTTGAAATTAAAAATAATAATTTTAAAAAAGCAGCTAGTAAGCCTTTAAGCCCGGGTATGAAATATAAACATTATGCTCCCAAAGCCAAAGTTAATATTATTGATACAAATAGTAAAATAATAAACGCATCAGAAGCAGCTTATATTGGTTTAACTGATAAACCCGAGAAATTTAAAAAAATTTGTTTAGCTAATAATTTAGACGATTATGCCAAAAATTTATTTGCTTTTTTTAGAGCTTGTGATGAAGAAAACATACAAATTATTTATACTGAAAGACCTCAGAGACAAGGAATTGGACTTGCAATTTTAGAACGTTTAATAAAAGCGGCTAGCGGGTAAAAATTCTATATATAATCTGTTTTTAATCTTTTTATGTATCCAAGTTTTCCGTCTTTTCCTGAATTGCCAAAATTAAATAATGGTTTACAATTTCCAAGTTTCCCAACTATTGAAAGCCCAAGCCCGACTAGTACCCAGAATAAAACTTTGGCGGGTACTTTTTCACAAATGCTAAATAAAGTTTCAGATGAAATTCAAGAGCCAAATCAACTGGCAAAAGATATGTTATCGGGTAAAAAAGAATTCGATTCAGCGGAATTAATGATGCAAATGTCTGAGGCTGAACACAAATTAAGCTTAACTGTACGGGTCATGAATGATTTAATTTCTGGTATTAAACAATTGGAAGGCTTGCAAATTTAAAATAGTCTTGACTAAAACTTGTGGCTGGGTTAATGTTTTACTAATTAATCTAATTTTAATTTAATCAAGCTGCACAAACTAGTTAATCCTAGATTTCCACTCGGCTTCTAAGTTTTTGCAAATGTCAAACGTCTTACTAGAAACAGAAAATGATTATTAAAGCAGCAGCATTACAAGATCCAAATAAGTACAAACAAGGTCGTTCATTATTTACAGAGCATCCAGGACCTAAGCAGAGAGTTACTGTCGCTTCGGATAGACAAGAACAAAATTTCAATACCTTAAAGGCAGCTAGTCTTAAGCAAGTTCCAGTAGGAGAAAATGGGTTAGACTTATTGAGTGATCCTGAGTTAAGAAGGATAAATTTTTCTGGGCAACCGCTTAGGAACTGGCATAATTGGTCAAACAGAGACTTGCGTGAAATTATTTTTTCTAGCAGTACTGGTAGGTCTATTTTTGATAAAGGAATAAATTTCACCGGAGCTAATTTAAATGGAGCTAACTTCTCGGGAGTCCAAAGCGTGGGAGCTTCAATTTTCGTGAATGCTAGTTTAAGAGGAGCCAAGTTTTATGGGTGCTGTCTTAGCGGAGTTAGCTTCGAGGGAGCTGATTTAGAAGGAGCTGACTTTTCAGGTGCCACAGTAAATCCATTGGGAGCAGTTAGTGAAGCAACTAATTTCAGGAGTACTATATGGACTGGTGCACTTCTTACTATCCCAGAAAAGTATTTAGGTATAATAGACTTTTCATCTTGCATTGGACTAGAGAACGCAGATGTACGATTAAACTAATTTTCTCAGCTAATAACTGAAATGATTAAATTTAAAGCAATTAGTAAGCCTTTAAGTCGTAAGGAAATTAGTTTGTGTTTTGAATTAGCTGAACAAGAAGGGATTTATTTTACTTTTCCGACTATTAAATTTCTTTCTCCATTATCCTTCTAAAGATAATCTTCAAGCTAAACATATAAGTGCAAATGCAGCTAAAGTATCACCAGAAAGATATAAACCAGAGGCAATAAAATGGGTTACGGATCTTTGGGGATGGATTAAAGAGCTACGGGGATGAGACGAGTTAAAGCGAAAGCGAAAGTGTCGGCCTGAATTAAAAAGAAATAAGTTTATTTTTATCGAAGCTATAAGAAAAATACTTAACCTTCTCTTAATATTAACAGGTCATGCAAAAGTGCTATTTTTATGTTTAGAAAAACTAATTTAATGGCTATTAATTTAAAGTGCAAACTCCACCTATAAAAAGTTTCCAGACTGGAAGAATTATTCCATCTTTATTATTAAAACCAACATCGTCACAAAAAAAAAGTGGTAATCAGTCAGTTCCTCATGAAGTAAGATCTGAAGTAAAATCTTCTCCTAGAACCGATTTCACACCATTAGAAGTAGCTAAACAATTATATTCAACGCCACCAGGATTGCTAAGTTCCCCGTTAACAATTCCACCTGACAAATTAGATCCGGCAAAATTTTCCCTTGACAGAAATTTAAGACAAAAGTTTTCACGTTCTATTCCAGAAGATACTACTAAAGTTATTGCTGCCCAACAGGTACCAGAGAGTCAAGCCATTGGGAAATTACCAATATTTCCGCTAACTAATGATGTTTTGCAAGCTATTCTTGACCCAGAAACTCTTCAAGAAAAGGTTTATACTTATACGCCAGCTGAAAATTATTCTGATAAGTTCAGTGCGTCTGTCGTTAGAATTTTGCAGCTTGGATCTGATGGTTGGAATTTGAAAAATTTAGATGGAGTCGATCTTACGAATTTATTAAAAGGATTATTAAACAGGGAATTGCCGGCGTACAATACTCATCCAGAAAAAGCTGAGGAAGATCGTAAAGAGCTGGCAATTCTACGAAAAATAGAAGGACAAGCAACGCAAAGCAGAGCTTCGATGATTAAGGATCGATATAATACGGCAGGAATAAAATTAGAATTAGCAGACTTAGAGCTAGAGTCCACAGGCAAAGGTTCTGATACCTTAGAAGCAAAAATTAAAAGAAGGATTAGGGAATTAATTCAGAGTAATAGACTTCCTGATACCCTAGAAGCAAAAATTAAAAGAAGAATTAATCAATTAATTCAGAATGATAGATTGAGAGAGGCTGAGAAAAATGGAACACTTACTTTCCGGAATGAACTTAATGTTAAAGGAGTTACCTTGATAAACGCCACTTTAAGTGGATTAAATTTAGTTGGGGCTAATTTTGAAGGAACAGATTGTACAAACGCCAAATTAATAGGAGTAAATTTATCAGGAGCGAATGTACATAATGCAAATTTTTCCGAAGCAAATCTTCAAGAAGCCAATCTAACAAATATTAGAGTACATAATGCCCCGGGAGATCAATCCCAGAAAGCTAATTTCTCAGGAGCTGACTTAACTAATGCTACTATCGGAGATACAACTTGGCTTCAGCACATAAATTTTAACAACGCAACCATGAATGCTATAAAAGCAAATGAGATCTACTTTGATCATTCCTCATTTGTGAAAGCTAAGTTGGAGGGTGCTAGTTTGATTGAGGCTCACTTTTTTAAAGGAAATTTAACTGATGCTGATTTATCTAGGGCTAATTTGGCTGGTGCAAGTTTAACTAATGCTAATTTATCTAGGGCTAATTTGCGCAGTGCCTTGCTAGCAGAAGCTTCTTTAGTTGGGGCTAATTTAACGGCAGCAGATTTAAACTATGCAAACTTAACTAGTGCGAACTTAACTAGTGCGAACTTAACAGGTGTAAATTTAACAGGAGCTAACTTAACAGGTGCAGATTTAACAGATGCTAATTTAAAAGGTGCTATAGGAGCTAATTTAGCAGGTAGTCTGGATAGAAGAAGGCTGCCTCTCGATGAAAAACTTAAAAAGGCTGAGGAACTTATTGACCAGGAACCTGGTTTACCTCCAGAGGAAGTTGCTGCTCGGATATGCTTACTTGAAGCACAAGTAGAAGAATTGATGAGAGCTCGAAGACAAAGTGAAAAACCAGATGACTCATTAGAAACACAAAGACTGGCTCTAGAGAGCTTAATATAGAATAGTAGCCTTCTATTCTAGTTATTTACAAATCATCTTTCTACATTTACGGCATTAATTTAGCTCTGTCAACTCTTTGATACACTAAACCTTATCAATAGTTAGTACATATATCTTTTGGAAAAGTTATTTTATTAATTATCCGATAATGATAGAGAGGTGCTTTTTTGCTTTGAAATGTGCTTTTAAGTTCTATTCAGTTTGAATAGGAGAATATTTAATAAAACCTTTATAGGGGGATAGCTGGAGATAACTTTTCTGTTTAAATTCCACAAATTCTAATAATGAAATAAAGACAAAGGGTAGCAAATTAGTTTATTTTTTTCCCGTGTTCTTATTATCTTTACTTACCTAACCCGGATTTTCTGTCCAGCAAATAAAAGACCAAAATAAAGAATTAAAGTTGTAATTCCGCAAACAATAATTTCAGCTAAAGATTTAACCAATTAATTTTCGGTAAATGATTTAATAAAGTTACATTTTCGAGATAATTAAAAACAAAATTATAAACTAAATAACTTAAGCCTCCACTCAAGCAAAGCCATAATACCTTAAGTATAAAACTACCCGAAAAAATATTAATTCTAAAAAATTTGCGTTATCAAAAAAATATAGATGAAAAGCCTTAATGCTGAACAAAGTTGATTAGATAATGATTGTTTAGGTAAAAATGCAGGGCAGGTGTAGCTATCAGTAAAAACAGACGAAATTAGAGGTTAATCTTTACCCAATTAGTTTATTGTTTGGGTATTATTTCTTATGTTATTTGTGGTGAGGTGCTGTTTTAGTAATGGCTTTGTGATATATTCGGATAGACTTGATCTCCATGCAAGCATTATCTGACCATAAGTCATACGAAAAATAATTATTATGGAATTAAATGAAATATTTGAAAATTTAATAAAAATTGAGCCGAAAGTTGTTTCAATAGAAACATTGTTTAACAATGTTGAGACATTAAAAAATACAAAATATGATCCTGATTATCAGAGAAATTACGTTTGGGATCATGAAAAGGCTACTTATTTCATTGAAAGTATTTTATTAGGGACAGAAATCCCGCCTATAATTTATTTTAGAAACGGAGATAATATAGAAATTATTGATGGAAGGCAAAGATATCAAACTATTCTACGTTTTGTAACTAACGAATTTAAACTAAAGAACTCTGGGTTACATAAACTTAAAGAAATTAATATTGCTGGTAAATCATTTAAAGATTTAGATGATCTTAAAGATATATTTTGGGATACAAAATTAAGAATCATTGAATTTAGTTTTCATACAAAAAAATCATCAAATGAAGAACTGGAGGATAAAGTTAAAAAAGAAATATTTAAAAGAT